>DAINDC010000031.1:20196-24117 GCA_036732085.1 Fibrobacterota bacterium
GAATAGTCATGCGTCGCGAAGAGGCCGCGCCCGCGCAGGTAGTGGACTTCGGCATTGTCGGATTTGGAAGCCGCCAGCTTGGTCATGATCGCGGCGGGCGAGAAGGCCTCGTCATCGGCATCCTCCTTGAAGGAAGGCGCGTCCTTGCCCCAGGCCTTTTTCCATTGCGCGAGGAAACGATCCTTGGACTTCTCGGAAAGGCCCGGATCCGACAAGTATTCGTTCGCTATCTGGGAAGCCAGGGAAACGGACATGCCCAGCTTGTGGATTTCCTTGGGGTTGGGAAGCTTCTTGGGATTGCGGAAGGCCTCGCGCAGGGCGTTGCCGGTTTCCTGGATCGGTTCGGGCGGGACTTCGAGATAGCGGGACATGCCGCGGAGCTTGCCCCAGCCGAGGGAGTCCACCATCGGCGCCAGGGCCGAGGCCAGATAGTAGCGCGTTTCCAGAGGACGATCCTCGGAGAGGAATTCGGCCCAGAGGAGCTCGCAGATCACGCCCCGGTAATCGGCGGAGGAATCGCGGGGATCGAAATAGTCGCTGAGCCGGGAGATGGAATCCTCCAGATCCTCCCCGAAGAAGGATCCGTTCCGGGACAAGGCCAGGAAGCCCCGCGCCACGCCTTCGTAGTAACCGCCGCCTTTTCCGGACTTGGTGCCGGACTTGGTGCCGGAGGACTCTTTGTCTTTGTCTTTTCCCTTTCCTTTGGATGCCGACAGCGCGTCCTCCAGCCGAGTGGCGTCCAGATAGACGTCCCGGGAGGACGTGTCGGCGGGCGCATATTCGCGCGATACCGAGGAGGGCTGGTAGCCCCTGGCGCGGTAGGTGATCCGGCAGCGCGCTACCGTAACCCGCTTGATACGGTAACCGCCCCTGGCATTGGTCGCCGTGGTGGCGAGGACGCGTTTGCCGTCGTAGACGGAAATCCGCACCCCGGAGATGCCCTTGGCGGAGCCGTCCGATGCGAGCGTTCCCCGATCGATCACCCGGCCATGGATCTCCCCGGCCCGGTTGGGGGCCCAGAGGAAAAGCAGGCAGGCGAATCCAGGCAAATAACGCTTCATGGTACTCTCCGATACCCGCTTAAATTAGGGTGAACCGGTCCTTATGGCCGCTGATAACTGGAAATTTTTCGGGGCAGGTTACACCGCAGAATCGGTCGTGGGAAGCTTTTTACAAAGGATAATGCAAAGGATAATGAAAAGGCCCGGCGGTTAGGGGCCGCCGGGCCGGAACGATTGCGGAGAGGGTGGGGATATCTCCACTACCGACTTCGGGTTCGGTGTACCACCGGCCTCCCGTTTTCCGCACCTATTGCTTGTAAACCGAGGCGAAAACCGGCGCGAAGGCTTCGAAGGAGGTGCCGGTGGTATTGGCGGGGGTGCGCGTCGACTTGCCCATGATCCCTTCGTTGAATCCCTTGACCATTTCCACCATGCTTGCGGCGACGCTGGGCGAGAGGCCCGCCCCGACCATGCCCTTGAGCGCGTCCTCGTAAGGGAATTGCACGTACTTGAGATCCGGTTTGCCGATGGCCTTGCCCAGGATCGCCGTGGCCTCGTCCATCGACAGGTCCCGCTGGCCGAGCAGCTCCTGGGTTTCCTTGCCCTTGAAATCCTTCTTGAGCAGGCGGAGGGCCGCATGGGTGGCGATATCCTGGGTGGCGATCTGCGGGATCTTGAGGTCCCCGCGCATGGGATTGCCGTTGATGCCCATTCCCTTGATGATCGGGATGCCGTTGAAATGGTTCTCCATGAAATAGGCCGGGCGCAGGTGCAGGACGTTCACGTCCTTGATCGCGTTGAGGCGCTCCTCCTGGCGATGGAGACCCGCCACGGGGCCGTTGCCGGAGGGGAGATGCGCGCCCAGGCTGCTCAGGTTGACCACGTACTTGACGCCGGAATCCGCGATGGCTTTGGCGATGGCTTCGCCGACCTTATCCTGATAGGACTTGACGTCCTCGGCGGCGAGGTTGGTGGGTAACATGGCGAATACCCCCTCCGCGTCCTTGAAAGCCTTCGCGAGGAGAGGCGCGTCGGAGAGTTCGCCGACCACGATTTCGGCCCCTTTCTTCCGCAGGTCCGCGAGCTTGTCCTGGTGGCGGGCGATGGCCTTCACCTGCTTCCCTTCCGACAGGAGTTTTTCCGCGATTCTTTTCCCGATATTTCCCGTGGCTCCGGTGATGACGAACATGTTTGGTCCTTTCGTTTGAGGTAGCGGGAAAATACGTTCGCCCCCGGTAGGGAGCAAGAGGGCACTATTACGTGAAAGGGGCACCGTTTCGTGAAGGGGGCACCCTTTCGTGGGAAGAGCACCCTTTGGGGAAAAGTTTATTTCGGCCGGTTTTTCCCGCCGGAAGAAGCGCGTCGTCCCCAAGCATTGCCTTGGGGTTTCGGTTGGTCCGGGTGATTTCCCTGCGCCGGCGGTTTGCCAGGTGGGTTGGACTGGGGGTTGGAGGGGGGATTGGGCTGGCGCGGGTTTTGGTTTCCGCGTCCTGCGGGCGGCCTTGGGCCTTGTTGACCTTGGTTTCCAGGTCTGCCGCCATGATGAGGGCGATGTTCCTGGTTGCCGGATCCGACGGGACGGCCATGGTTCTGGTGGCCTCTCGGGGGAGCCTTAGGCGGCTCTTCCCTGGGGACCTCGCGTTCCTGCGATCGCATGGGCCCATGGGTCTCGCGACCCCGCGGCTCGCGGTCCTGCGCCTTCTTGAGCAGCCGATCTTCATGCTCCTTGCGCGCATCGCCGATGGCGGTGAGGACGCCGCCCACGTCCGCCTTGCGCGTGGGTTCCTGGTATTGGCCGGTGAGCTCCGCATGCGGCGTGAGCTTGCCTTTTTCGTAGAGGGCCCAGATCTCCTTCGCGTATTTCAGGCCCAGGATCCCGGGCTCGAAACGTCCGAAGTAACTGGCCATATTGTCGACATCGCGCGCGAACATCATCCCGGCGCTATTGTTGCCGGCGGCATTGACCGCCTGCGGGAGATCGATAATGACCGGGCCTTCCTGATCGACCAATACATTGAACTCCGACAGATCCCCGTGGATGATGCCCAAGCAAAGCATTCGGACGATTTGCGCGATCAGCTCCTCATGATAGAGCAGGGCGGTTTCCGGCGAGAGGGTGAGATCGTTCAGGCGGGGCGCGGCCTGGCCGTCTTCGCCGAGGATAAGCTCCATGATGAGCACGCCGTCGAAGAAGCCGAAGGGCCTGGGAACCCGGATGCCGGCGGCGCTCAGCTTGTGCAAGGCTTCCACTTCGGCCGTGATCCAGGAGTTCTCCGCCTCCTTCTGGCCATAACGGGTCCGCTTGGACATAGCGCGCGCGCTGCGGCTGTTCTGGACCGTGCGGCCTTCCTGGTATTGGACCGCCTGCCGGAAGCTGCGGTTATTGGCTTCCTTGTAAACCTTGGCGCAGCGGATTTCCTCGCCGACGCGGACGATGAAGACATCGGCTTCCTTGCCGCTCTTCACCTGCCCGATGACTTCGTCAATGATTCCGTCTTCGACGAGCGGGATAAGTCTGGAAGGAATTTTCATGGAGTATAGTAGAAGGATAGAGCGGATACCATTGGGATACGATAGAAATATCCAGCATGGAAAACGCGGCGGGGCCGCAACTGGGGGTATTAGAGGATGGAAGCTCTAGGGCCGCACCGGTCTGCAAGGAATTATTTCACTTGGAATAGAAAGCCGTTGGCCGGAGCGAAGGAGGAGGACACGAAGGTTCGCGCCTGGCCGACCGGAACGGAAACCTGCTTCCTGAGCGTGCCATTCATATCGAAGATCGAAACCGTGCGGAGGGAAGGGGAAACACCCAAGTCCAAAGCCAGACGAGCGCCCATCGGAACGAAAGCGATGTTTCGGGAACCGTCGGACTTGTTCGCATTTTTTGCCGCTCCATTCAGGATTCCGGTAGCTTCTCCGG
>DAINDC010000032.1:0-2106 GCA_036732085.1 Fibrobacterota bacterium
AAGATTGACCTGCATTGAGTGCGCACCTAAATTGACATCGCCATGATCTACCTCGACCACAACTCCACCACGCCCCTGGACCCGCGCGTCCTCGCCAAGATGCTGCCCTACCTGGAAGGCAAATGGGGCAATGCCTCCAGCCGCGAACATGCCTTCGGCTGGGACGCCCAGGAAGCCGTGGACGATGCCCGTGCCGAAGTCGCCGCCCTCCTCAATGCCAAGCAAAACGAAATCTTCTTCACCAGCGGCGCCACCGAAAGCATTCACCTAGCCCTGCATGGCCTATTCCCGGTCAATGCATCCACCACCTTAGGCGTTCTCACTACCCGTGTCGAGCACGAAGCGGTCCTAAGCACCTGCGCCCAACTCCATAAACGCGGCGTGCCCGTCGAATACCTGGATGTAGACCAAACAGGCCAGCTCGACCTAACCGCCCTCGCAGCCGCATGCGTGGCCCACAAGCCCAAAGTCCTCGCCATCCAGGCCGCCAATAATGAAACCGGCGTCCTCTTCCCCATCCGGGAATGCGCCGCCATCGCCCATGCCCACGGCGCCTTGCTCTTCACGGACGCGGCCCAAACCCTGGGAAAAATCTCCTTGGACTCCCAAGCGGACGGCTTCGACCTCGCCGCCTTTTCCGCCCATAAGCTCAACGGCCCCAAGGGCATCGGCGCCTTATTCATCCGCGGCGGACGCGAGGCCATTCCGCTGGAACCGCAAATCACCGGGGGCGGACAAGAGGGAGGACTGCGCGCCGGCACCTTGAACGTACCGGCCATTGTCGGCTTCGGAGAAGCCTGCCGCTTGGCGAGGATGGAAATGGCGGAAGAGATACCAAGAATCCTGGTCCTGCGTAATCGCCTGGAGGATTCGTTGCTTTCCCGCTTCCCGGAAATCCGCATCCATGGCGATCGGGGAAACCGATTGGCCACTACGACCAATCTCCGCTTTCCCGGCATCGACGCCCGGGCCTTGATCCGGGATATGCATGATGTGGCCGTCTCCACCCGTTCCGCCTGCAGCAGCGGGTCTTCCGAGCCCAGTCATGTCCTCAAGGCGATGGGCCTGAGCGATGAGGAGGCCTTCGCCTCCATCCGCTTCAGCCTTGGACGGTTCACCACCAAAGAAGAAATCGATCGAACGATCGAAAAGACATCGGCATCCTATCGCAAGCTCCGCGCGCTATCCTCCACCACGCCTTTAACCGGCAGCGCCGAGTCCTAGTCTCCAGAACCACCTCCATGCAAGACGCCATCGCCTTCACCTGGCATACCCTCACGGCCCGACTGCGTAATCTCCGCCGTGGTTCCTTCGCATGTCTGATCCTCGCGGCGATGCTCGTGATTCTGACCGCGTTAAAGCCGTCCTGGTGGGACTTGGCCGGCCTGCCGCTCTTTCTACTGACCGGCTTCTACTTCCTCTATCGGGATCAAAAATTGGTTTTCGATTGGGAGGCGCATGTCCTCAGCCAATGGTCCCAACCGGATTTCGTCATGGGGATATTCGTGCAGGCCTTCGCCGATAATCCGCATGCTTTGAAGAATTCCCTCAAAAGCATGGTGAGCGCCCTGCCGGCCGATCCGGATTATCGCAAACCGACACCGGAACAAATCCTATTGACCAAGAGCCTTTTCCTGACCCGCAAGGCCGCGCAGGAATCGCGGCTGTTCCGTTCCATGGCCCGCAATATCGCCCTCGCAACCTTGCCCCTGTTGATCGCCTGGGCTTATCGCCTGGCTGGGCCGCTGCGCCTTTTTTTCCTGGTCCCGGTTTTACTTTACCCCGCAGTGCAAGCCCTTATCGGAAAGCGGGTCTATCTTGGATGGCACCGGAAGCTCTCTGATTTGGGGCCGATGGGTCCCGAAGCAACCGCGGCATTCTCGACTCAAATGAAAAACCTGGATTGGAAAAAAATTCCCGGGCCATGGGTGCGCCGATTTCAAACACCTAAATAAAGTCGGCCTGTGAATGAAGTCGGCCTAAAGGAAACGCAACAAGTCGGGGTGACGACTTCTCAGCTTCGCCGCCGCCTTCCCATCGTCCCGCATCAAGATGAAATCCGCGAAGTCGAAACCCGGTCCAACCGAGCATCCCACCAAGGCAAAG
>DAINDC010000032.1:2188-23708 GCA_036732085.1 Fibrobacterota bacterium
CCCCGGTCCGTGTCCACGGTTTCCCGGGAACGATGGACTTCACGGTAGAATCCGCCCTCCGGATGGGGCAAAAGGTCCAGCCGTCGTATTAAGGCCCGGGCTTTACGCATTATCGCCTCCGGCTTTACGCATTTTCGTCTCCAAACCTCATGGAAAAGCCCCCCGACCCAAGTTGCAAGTGCAGCTGCGAGCCCCGCTCCCGAACCGCGCGGCATGTGACCCTTATCACCGACAGGGCGGCATCGGAAACATACTATTATTCACACTGCGGCTCGACTTAGGAGCCGCCCGGCCAAGGTCCCCGACCGGCCGCGACGAGACCGGAAATCCTTGTACCAAGGCAGGACCCATGCCCACCGAAACCCAGAAATTCCACCTGCAAATCGGCGCCATCGCCTCGGACGCCTTGCACGTTCTCGAGTTCACCCTGAACGAGTCCATTTCCGAATGCTTCCATCTCCAGATCCAGGCCAGCAGCGAGAATGGGAACATCGCCTATGCCGACCTCATCGGCAAGGATACGACCCTCACCGTGAGTGGGGAGGACTTCACCATCACCCATCATGGCATTGTTACCGAGTTCAACCAATATCCGGATGCGAGCGCGAGCTTCGGGCACGATAGCTACCTGTACGATATCGTGGTGGAGCCGCATGTGAAGCTGCTGGCCTATACCAATCAGAACCGCATCTTCCAAAACCTGTCGGTCCAGGAAATCATTGAAAAGGTCCTGGTCGGCCATTCCCTCAGCGCCTCGACCCATTTCGAATTCCATCTCACCGGCACCTATCCCAAACGCGAATACACCGTCCAATACAATGAGAGCGATTTCAATTTCATCTCGCGGCTCATGGAGGACGAAGGCATCTTCTACTACTTCGATCATTCCGGGGAAAAGGACGTGCTGGTGATGGGCGACAAGCTCGAGGCCGTAAAGCCGATTGCGCATACCCCCGACGTGGAGCTGCAAACCGAAGCGGGCCTTTCGCATATGGCCGTGGACCATGTCATCAAGATGCGCCGCACCCAACGCATGGTGACCGGCAAGGCCACCATCAAGGACTATAACGATCGCACCCCCAGCGTGAACGTGCTCGGCAAGGCCACCAAGCCCGGCCAAGGCGAGGATTACCACTTTAGCTCCCATGTGGCCACTCCCAGCGAGGCCGAACGCATCGCCACTTTGCGGGCGGAGATGCATGCTTGCGGGAAGACCATCCTGGACGGGGAAAGCATCTGCCGAGATTTCCGCGCGGGCCTGCGCTTCGAACTCAAGGACCCGCATGGCCATAGCCATTTCGAAGGCAAGTACACCCTGACCCATGTCAGCCATCATGGCGATCAGCGCCAAGGTTTCGAAGGCGATCGGGAACGGATCATCTATACCAATACCTTCACCTGCATTCCCGCCGAAGTCATCTATCGGCCCACCTTGCATTCCCAAAAGCCCAAGGTCAGCGGCGTATTGACCGCCAAGGTGGACGGACCGGAAGGCCTATATGCCTACCTCGACGATGACGGCCGCTATCATGCGAAACTTCCTTTTGATCTGAGCAGCGACAAGGACGGACAGGGCAGCCTGCCCATCCGCCTGAGCCAGCCCTATGGGGGCCCCAATTACGGCATGCACTTCCCCATCCATAATGGCAACGAGATGGTGCTCAGCTTCGTGGACGGGGATATCGATCGGCCCATCGCTTTGGGCACCGTGCCCAATCCCAACAATGGTTCGCCGGTCAACAAACGCAACAACCATGAGAGCCTGATCAAGACTGCTTCCGGCCACCAGATCCGCCTGGACGACAAGGAAAGCAAGACCGTGGTCGAGGTGATCACCAAGGGCAAGCATGTCCTCACCATGAACGACGATGCGGACAAACAGGAGATCCATTTCAAGACCACCAATGCGAATGAATTGGTAATGGACGATAAGAACAAGAACATCCGCCTCATGACGCC
The DNA here is from genome assembly GCA_036732085.1 of Fibrobacterota bacterium. Lineage (GTDB taxonomy): Bacteria > Fibrobacterota > Fibrobacteria > UBA11236 > UBA11236 > Chersky-265. Next base: position 4,148 of record DAINDC010000032.1, read on the forward strand.
GGAAGGCGCGCATACCCTCAAGATGGATTACGACAAAAAAGTATTCTCGGTGGAAACCAAATACGGGCATAAGGTCACCCTGGACGACGAGGCCAAGGCCATCGCTATCCAGACCAAGGACGGCCATATCCTCCGCCTCGATGACGATAAGAAGCTGCTCACCCTCCAGGACGGCAAGGGCAAGCATGTTTTCCAAATCGATGCCGGCGGCGACCTCATCTCCATCACCACTTCCGGGGATATGGAGTTTACCGCCAAGGGGTCGCTCAATATCGCGGCCAAGGAAATCACCATGGAAGCCAAGCAGGGCGCCGTGAACGTGAAGGCCAAACAGGATATCGCTTTGGACGGCATGAACGTGGACGTGAAGGGCAAGCAGAAGGTGACCCTGGAAGCCAAGATGGACGCCAGCATCTCGGGCCTCAACCTGAAGCTGGAAGGCAAGGTGAATGTCGACAGCAAGGCGGGAGTGCAGAACAAGATGACCGGCGTGATGACCAATGTCGAATCGTCGGCCATCAATACGGTCAAGGGCGCCATGGTGATGGTGAATTGATGGACTGGCTTTCCCACCTCATTCCCGGCAACGCCCCGGACGGCGCGCCCATCCTCTCCATCCTCGGCAAGAAGACCTATGCCTTCGCCCAAGGCCAGACCGCCGTGGAAGCCGACAAGCAGGAACCCTTCATCGAGGCCGATGAATTCTGGGGCAAGGGCAAACCCCAAAGCGATGCCATGAAACTGGAATCAGATCTGGTCGCCTACAAACCCATGACCGATGTCGTCTTCCTCTGTAAGGCCCATGCGCCCAACGGCATTCCCGTCAAGCAGCTGGACGTGGGCGTGCAGGTGGGCTCCGCCCGCAAGATCGCGCGCGTCATCGGGAACCGCAAGGCCTATGTCACCGCCACTGGCATCGCCTTCACCGAACCCGAGCCCTTCACGGAAATGCCCCTCGACTATAGCCGGGCTTACGGCGGCAAGGACGAGAAGAGCGACGACGGCTTCCAATACGCCTACCTCAAGAATTCCGTGGGCCGCGGCTTCGTCATCAAGAACACGCCCAAGGCCGTCCAGGATCTCCTCCTTCCCAATATCGAGGACGCCACCAAGCTCCTGACACCACAAAACCTGGTGGTCGGTAGTTTCGATCGGTGGAAGCTCTATCCGGATCCCGTCGGCTTCGGATACATGAACAAAATCTTCCATCCCCGTTTCACCTTTGCCGGCCTGCCCCCCGAGCACTGGACCCAGGCCGAGTCCGAACGCCAGCAGTCCCTGAAGAAGGCGCCGGAAGTGGGCTCCAAGCCCTCCGCCACGCCCGCCCAGGTCCCGCCCATGCTGAACCCTATGTTCTTCAATGGCGCCTCCAAAGGCTTGGCCCTCCCCTTCCTCAAAGGCGACGAGACCATCAAGCTCGCCAACCTGGATGCGGCCCATCCGCAATTCGCCTTCACCTTGCCCGGCCAGCGGCCCACGGCCTGGCTCGACGTGGGCGAGGGTCCGGAGGATTTGGCCATGGCCCTGCATACCGTGGTCATCGATATGGAAAGCAAACGCCTCACCATGGTCTGGCGCGGCTGCGCCTATTACGGCGGCATCGAGGCCATGAAGAAATTCACCGCGCTCGAATTCGGAGTCAAGGAGAGCTGATATGGGCAAGCCCGCGGCACGCTTAGGCGATCTCACCGCCCACGGGGGAACGGTCATGCTGGGCAATCCCACCATCATGATGGGCAAAATGCCGGCCTCCACCTTGGGCGATATGCATGTCTGCCCCATGTGCACGGGCCCGGTACCCCACGTGGGTGGCCCCATCACCTTGGGCAGCATGGGCGTCCTGGTCGGCAAGAAACCCTCCGCGCGGATTTCCGATATGGCCACTTGCGTGGGACCGCCTTCGATGAATGCCCTGGGATGCTTCACGGTCTTGATCGGCGAAGCGGGCAGCGGCTCCAGCGCAGGAAGCGCGGGCACGGCGGCTGAAGCGCAGGCCGCGAAGAAGAAAGGGCCGAAGGCGATTGGGGCTTTTCCCTTGGGCGAACCGCCGGGGCCGACCGAGAGCCATGAGATCAAGGTGGAGTTCGTCGATTCGGCCGGGAAGCCTTTGTCGGGGGTCTTTTACGCCATCGAAGATCCGGATAAGCAGAACCTGCGCGGGGTAAGCACCTTGGATGGCGCGGCGCTGCATGGCGGCTATGCGAAAAAAGGCAGCTACACGCTCACGGTCAAGGCTCTGTCGGAATTGAAATGGGAAAAGGCCGAAGCCCAAATGAAGGACACGGTGAAATTCTCAGCGAAGGCGGACTCCTTCGAAGACGGCACGAAGGCCGAGGTCGTCATTTTCGAGGAATGCGGAGCCCATCGCCGGGTCCTGGAAGTCAAACAATTGAAAGTGCAAGGCGGCAAAATCTCCGGGGACTGGGTCTGGAAAAACATTTTCCTTCCGCCCGATTCCTCCGAGCAAAACGTGGATCACCCCGTCTATACCTTTCAAATCGTCTCCGATGGTTTGGTCGGCGTCTCCGGCCCACTAAAGCTCTATGAAAAGCTGGCCATCAAAGCTTCCGATGGCGAAGGAAACGCGAAAAAACAATTTGAATATGAAATCATCCTCGCCACCGGCGAAGTGCTCACGGGCAAACTGGATGATGCGGGCAAGACCGCGGTTGCAAAGGTGTCCCCGGGAAAACATAAAGTAAAGCTGGTCGATCCGAAGAAAAAGAATAAGAAGGATGTGGCGCCTGCGGTGAAGCCGAAACCCAAGGCTACGGCGGCGTTTCCGGGGAGTGAGGATTCGGGGGAGGCGGCGGAGGAGGATGCTGGACAGGAGAAAAAAAAGAAGACAAAAAATGACGGGGATAAATTAATTACTGCGGAAATGATAAAAATTGGAAACAGTCACTTGTCAGACAATGACTGCAATAATCTTTTACCATTCTTGAATAAGTATGCTAAAAGATATGAGGTTAATAATAGAATCCGAATTGCACATTTCCTTTCGCAAGTGGGTCACGAAAGCGGATTCACAGCAACGGAGGAAGGTACAAATTATAGAGAAAACGTAATGAAAGAAAAGTTCGGCTCTATGAAAGGCGGATGGAATGGCACTGATTGCCCACCTGACAAAAGGAAAAGACTTAAGCTCTGGGAGAATCCCTCTTTCTATGCCCATCATGGAAAAAATCTTATGAACTATGTCTATGCTGATAGAATGGGCAATGGAAATGAACAAAGCGGTGATGGCTATAAATATATTGGCCGGGGACTAATTCAATTAACTGGAAAAGAAAACTACCGTAAATACACTGATCTGCATAATGCAAAAAACCCTGAGGATAAACGAGATTTCGTTTTATCTCCAGAATTATTAATAACTGAGTTGGAATTTAGCGTTGAATCGGCATTTGCATGGTGGAGCTGGAATCACGTCAACAACATATGCATCAATGGTTCTGATGAAGAGATTAAAGCCGTAACTCAAGTGGTTAACGGAGGCGAAAATGGGTTAAAAGATAGAATGAGCAGATATCACAAAATAATTTCCGCGCTAAAGGCATAAACATGAACTTCAAATTATCTGCAGCACCACTTTTCCGAATCTTTTTTTTCTGTTTTATTTACTCATATACAACTAGTCTTGCCTCGGATTCAATTCCTCAAGTGTTATCCAAGGCCGATTCTTCTAAGGTGGTCTTGAAAAAATCGACCGCCGGGTTTATTGATCAGACATCCAATGCGACATTTTTCAAAACGGATACGCTGCCATCGTCTGGTGATCACGAAGTTAATGTTTATGGAATGATTTCATCCAATAAAAACATACCCATTTTTCTTTCCACCTATGAGGAGGAAGGGGCCATTGCCGAAATAAAAGATGCTTTTGTCGGAAACGACAAAAGCGCCAAGGTTAATCTATTTGTAATATGCGCTTGGCGCGATTATCACAGAACAGAAACCGTAACAATAGGGTATGATTATAAAATTTATGTCTACAAAAACAAAATCTCAAAGGGGGAAGGTGGGTACACTTTTGCCGAACGGAATGACAGCCTCGAAAAAATATTTGGCGAAGGTTTTGACGGCACTCGGGATAACGAAGACGTAACATTCGCATTTAAAACACGGAAAAGCATACTTGATAAATTGGGTGCCAAATCGATAGGGTCTTCGCATCCAACTAATTCCGATGTCGCCTGCTATCAAATCATACTAGCTTCCTTCAAATCCAAATCCTTAGATGTTTCCTGCGCTGTGAAACTAGCCAATAGTGGCGAATTAAAATCAGAAAATATCACCCCCAAAAATGTTTCTCAATACAATGATATCGGGTACTTTCTAGCAGAAGGTGGGAAATTTCAGGAGTCCGCAAAAGTTCTCAAAGAAGTCATTAATGCCGTACCGGATCGAACCGTAGCCTATTTGAATCTCGGCGATGCTTATTGGGGACATGCGGATACTACTCTCGCAGTGATGGCTTACTTAAAATATTCCGATCTGATGCGTAAGGATGGAAAATCAGAAAAAGCGCCTAAACGTGTTTTGGATCGTTCCAAGTATAAATGATCTGAAAAACTCATCTTGGCGCTAATTGTAAGATTCTTAAGAGTGAGAGCATCAAAGGTGACAATAAAATGTGCATTTCAATAGCGTTTGCAGTAGCAGCAATTGTGATGCTATTGGGCTGTCACACGAAAGATCGAATGCCTGCCACGGAAGCTCGGGCAACTAAAACCAGCCCATCGCAAAACGATACCGAACAAGTCGACATCGACAATGAGAAAGCAGCTTCGCCTCAAAAGCCATCCGGATTTTTCCTCGAAGACTCTCTATCTATCATCGACAGCCTAATCGAACGTGAAGCGTTCAACGACAGCACCGCCCATCTCCAATCCGACTCGCTTGAAAAAAACATCTATGGAATGGTCAGGGGCAATAAGAAAACCGATACCGTTCTTTATACCGAAGGCTGTACTGGAGAGGATATCCACTACCGGATTTATGCGAATGGGATTCAGGAAATCTCAAGTGGCGACGTAGCCAATACATTCCTCTTCGAAGGAGACGCGCTGAAACCGTTCGGCCTTGCAAAAGGTGACTCCACATCGATCCTTTTCGAGAAGTACGGAAAGCCAAGAAAAGTGAATCAAGGTACGGCCTTGTATGTTTCCGAACCGATCGACAAAAGCGAAAAGCATTATTTTGACTATAAATGGAAGATTTATTTCGTTTTGGTTAAAGGCCGGGTCAGGAAACTGATTTTTGAGCAGCTATTTGATGATTGCTAGAACCATGGAATTCTCGATGATTATTTCGGAATCGAATTTGGAATCCCAACTTAGAGGCATAAGACATGGCCGGTGAAGATGATGATGTTGTAATCAGTCGGGACGGCGGAACCGGTACGGTGGAAGCGGATGCTGCGCCCGGGAGCGAGCACCATATCCTCATTCAGGAGGAACCGCCGACCTATTCCATCACCATTGAATATGGCGATATCGAGAGCTTGCTGCACGATGTGACGACGGTGGAAGGCCGCCAGGAGCGCCTGCAGATATGCGGCTTCTATTACGGGGCCGTGGATGGCGATGAGGGTCCGATTACCCGCCGTTGCGCCCGCCATCTTCGTGAAGAGTTGGATCATGTAGCCGGACATACCTTGGCCGATGACGAGTTCCAGGAAAACTTTACCACCTTGATCAAATCCACGATTCGGAAAGCGGATGGGACCGTGGTTCCCGAAACGGATTTCACCTTGAATGCCAGGCTGATGTTCCCTGGTTCCTTTTGTTTCCGCGACGACAATGACCTCGGCAATCCCCTGAGCCGCCATCGCTTCAATGCCGAAAAGCGGATGTGGGACGGCAACCAAGGACTCGGCCGCATTCCGATTCTGGCGCATGTGACGGACCGAACCTCCGGTGAAGCCGTTTCCGGAGTCAAGGTCTGCTTCCAATTCGTTCCGGCTTTCGATCCTCAGGAAAACCAGAAGGATTATCTCACGCATATCTCGGGTGCTTCCGAAAAGACCCGTTCGCCGAAAGCGTATATCCGTAGCAGGCTTCCGCATGCCGCCGATCCGCACTTCGGGTTCAACTGCGTGGAAGCAAAGGGCGGGAAGATTCCCGCGGATGTGCATGGCACCTTGATAGCCCAGGGAGAGACGACGGGATTTCCCCATCAGATTGCAACGGATGGCCGGCCGGATAATTTCAGCGTCGTGGGGACCACCAATGATAGTGGGGAGACCGGGATTGTCTTCCTGCCTTCGCGCATGGCCGGCGATTGTTATAAGCTGAAGATTTTCGTTCACGTCGAGGGACGGGAACCGATTCCGGACGAGGTCAAGACCAGCGGAGTCCTAACGGTATGGCGGGATCTGCGCATCGCCAGGATAGTCATCAAATCACCGCATGGGGCTTTTGCCGGCGCACCGGCCTTTGATCCCAGATATGTGGATACCGCGGGCGCGCTCGGCAGCATCAATACCGACCATATGAAACGGGAATATGCGAAGGCCTTTCATGCGCTCGCCGTGGATCGGCATGCCCATACGCCCATGCATATGAGCGAGCACAGTTACCTGGCCGCAATCCGGCACGCCAAAACCGGCGTCGCCAATCCCGATAATTGGGATCTCAATGCCTTGGTCAAGGAGGATTTCGCCAGCCCTTATCTCATCTGGCTGGAAACGGACACGGCTTATAATGCGGCCCGCCGCGCGGGAACGGCCGCTCTCGACCTGACGAATGCCAATACCTGGGACGCCGTGAGCACCTTGATCGGCAATTTGCTGGATCGATTCATGGTGTATTGGAATGGCGGCGCGCTCCCAGGATTCACCGTGATCCGCAGCGAATGCGGGGACTCCTATTCATACTGGGGCAATCCGAATCGGCCCGTATATGCGGACTCGTCCGAATGGGGCGCGACGACGAGCGGCGTGGCGCTTAAGCGCAGGGGATGTTTCGTCTGGTACAGCCAGCATACCTATCAGAATGGCATGCCATACGGCGTGACCGAGAATACCATGCATGAGGTCGGCCATGTGCTGTATATGCGGCATCATTGGACGGATGGCGCGCTCGGAACCGAGGGCGGTGGCTTCCCGGGGAGCCATGACAACCAGGATTGGTGCCTTATGGGTTACCTGGCGCTCACGACCAATGATTACTGCGGTAAATGCCTTTTGAAATTGCGCGGGTGGGATGAAGCTACGCTTTGATGTTCCATTCTTATTCCTTTTCCTGGCACTCTCAGGCTGCCGCCAGGAAAATGCGACTCCACAGCCGGCGAGGTCGATGACAATGAAATATGGTGATCTGGAAGTAACCGCGTCCCTGAATCGGGAGGGATCCGCTTATTCCTCCCAAGAGGATATCCTGCTCAAGGTTCATTTTCAGAATCTGGAACAGAAGGATACCCTGATGCCCTATATGGCCACCCATCCCGCGAAGTGGGATTTGAAAAATGTGGCCACCGGCGATGAGAAATCCCTGGACTATACGCCCAAGCCGCAGCCAGGCATGCCTAGAACCACCGCGCTCCCGGAAGCCCAGCTCGCCTCCGGTCAGGCTTTTACCTATTCGCTCTTCCTCCAATCCTATCTCGGATTCCTGCAGCCGGGAAAATATCAGGTCCGATATAAATTGAATTCGCCCAAGGTTCCGTTCGCCACGGACTGGATGGATTTCTCCGTGCTCGAAAAACAAGTCGATGCGTATACGGTCACGCAATCCATGCCGGGATTATCCCGCTGTCTGCATCTGGCTTGGCGGGATCGCGGCGCCAAGCCTGCGAGACTGCTCCTGCAACGCTCCTATATCGGCCAGAACCGGCCCTTGATGCCCCGCGTTTTCGTGGTCGGAGAAGGAGATACCGCTTCGGTTCCGGTCGCTTCCTACGCCCCTGTCGGCAGGGAGCCGGATGCCATCTGGGTAGGCTGGATGGTTGGAGACAGCCTGCGCCTGGCCCGGGTCGGCGGGAACGATAGCCAGACCTCCGCCGCTTTTCCCGCGCCGAAGGACTCGAAATGGGAAGTGGTGCCCTTCCTGAATTATTTCGAAGCCGCCGGCGGCGAGAACTCCAGCCTCCAAGGCGCGATCATCGGCCGTAGCGCGCAAGGCGTGAAGCTATCGTGCTTTGAACTCCGGAATCAAAAGGACTTCAAATGGTCCCATACCTTCCAGCTGCCTGGCGGCGAAATCCTGGCCATCCGCTTGATTCCCATCTCCCCGGAACTCCGGTACTTCATCTGGGCGCGCCATCAGGACGGGCAACTCCATATCGAAGCGCTGCCCTGGGAGGAAAAAATCGGACTCGGGAAAACCATCGCCTTGGGTAACACCAAGGTTTCCTCCTCGAATTTCAAATCCTTCGATGCGAATGCCGCGACCGGGAAAATCGTTTGGGGCGCCGTCTTCCAGGAAGCCGCACTCAAGACCGGAGGAACCGTATCCTTGTGGAGCCACTCCCTGGATTTGACCACCGGTCGACCTTCCGCCGGAGTCCCAAGGCAAAAGAGCTTCCCTTCCAAGGGTGGACCCCTGGCCATCGCCCTCAAGTTCGATTCCGAATCCCGTCCCTGGATTCTGCAAAGGGATGTCCATGGATCCTGGGTGCAATCGGCGGAGTTCGATGAACCGATAGCGGTTGAAAGCCCCAAGGGTTCCAAATTCGAAACCTTGTTCTTCCGCAGGGGCAATCTCCCGCGCGTCCTGCTGTACAACCCCGATACGGGCTTTGAAGTCCGCAATGTGGATTTCCCGGGGTCGGGTAAAAAAGTCGGGGAAGAAGCGGTCGAAGACAATGAAGGGGTCCGCAATCCGTAATCCAGTTTTCCTGGCAGTAACCCTGGCGGTACTCATGCAACTTCCCTCCCGGGCCTCGGCGCCCTCCCAGGAAGGCCTGGATAGCTGGGAGACCCATGAACAGCAGATGAGACTCATCCAGGCCAAGGCCCTACCCTGGAAGGCCGCCTTGGATGATGCCTTCTCATCCTATGACGGCGGTGATTCCGGCAACATCGTTCAATTCATTTTCCTCGCCACCTACAAGCACCATATTCCCGGCTATACCAATGGCAAACCACGGGAAAAGGAAGCCAAGGCCTTCTCCCAAGCGTGGACCAAGATCAAAGCTCATTGCGAAAAATCCGATCTCAACCCGCAGGAACTCGCCGAAGCCATTTATCGTTTCACCAATTCCGATTGGGCCCCGGTCAGCGCGACCCAGGGACCCGGCCTCGACAAGGTCGCGACGCCCAAGGAGTATCAGGCCTGGGCGAATGCCGCCATCACCGCCGGGGTGAAGGCGAAAAAAGCCGGTCTCGCGCCCGCATCAGCCTGGCTCAACCAAGCCGCTTCCTATCAGGTGCATGCGCCCAAGGACATCAACAAGACGAGCCCATCGGCCACCCAGCCACGCTAATGGATCCGCTAACCTAGCCACGAGAACCCTATGCCAAAATTCCAAGGCGAAACCGACAAAGTCCTCAAGGTCAAGCTGCAGTCCGCGCTGCTGGCGGTCCGATGGGATTCCGATCATGTCTCCCAAAGCGGCACCATTCCCCTGGAAGTCCTGACTTCCTTCGTCGCCGACAATTCCACCATCCAGATCACCATCAAGGATGCGGAAGCCAAGACCATCGAGACCCTCAAGGGCAAGGTGCATAGCAACTGTTTCCGGATCCGTTATCCCGCCAACAAACCGAACAAGACCGGCGGCATGTATTTCGAAGCGGAACTGCCGGACCATGGCCTCAAGGGTATGAGCGGCAAGGTCGCGGTTTTGCCGCCCACGCGCGTCACCGAACCCAAGTGGTTGCGGGTCGATAAGAGCGCCGACAAGCCGGAGGATAAGCAGGAACCGAAAACCGTGCATCCCGGCGAGCGCTATCTCCTGCAGGCCAAGGTCGATGCCATTCCCGGTAAAGCCGATGCCCTGGTAGGCATTCTCTTCCTGAAAAATCCCGATGCCGATCCAGTGCCTTTCCGGACCTTGGGCGCCAAGGTCAAAGACGGAAAGGTCGAGGTCCAATGGGAGATTCCCGCCGACTTCGGACGGCCCACCCATGTTCATCATGAAGACGATAAGGACCCGGCGTTCCAATTCGAGGTCGTCTATGTGGGCGCATCCCTCCTCTCCGCGCCCATGCCCTTCGTTCCTTCCTTGGTCATGACCGTCATCGAAGTCGAAGATGCCCTCTTCAACTTTGACAGCGCCGTTTTCCTACCCTCCGCTCCCATGGGCCCCAGCCATACTGATGGCGGCCCGGCCGCCCAGGACGCCTCGCATGGCACTTCCGGACTCGGCATCGTGGCCAGCCTGTTCCGCCATGTGGATCAGCATCCGGAAAAGAAACTGGTCCTCGCCGGGCATACGGATACCTCGGGAGGCGTGGCATATAACTTCACCTTGTCCGGCAAGCGCGCCGAAGCCGTGCTGGCCGTCATCGAGAACGATCGCGACAAGTGGAAGAGCACATGCCATGGTCAGCAAAAGGTCGAGGACGTCCAACAGATTCTCAGCCACTACCATGACCTGCTGGGTTGGGATTGCGATCCGCAAGGCGTGGATGGGACCTTGGGCGACAATACCCGGCATGCCCTGGCCGGCTTCCGCGCCCGTTATAATGCGGGCAAGGCGGATATGGGTTTCGGCTCCTCGCCGGACCTGCCCGAGTCGGCCTTGGAGGGAAATAAACTCAAAGCGGAATATTGGGGCGGGTTTTTCGATATGTACCAATGGGAGTTGGCTCAGGGCCTCTCCACCGATGCGGCCGGCCTGGACGCCTTCCGGAAGAAAATCAAGTTCGTGGACGGCGGCAAGAAGTTCCTGGCTTGCGGCGAGTCCCTCCCCATCCAACGGCCCGACCGGAATAATTTCCGATCGCAAACCAATCGGCGCATCGAGATGCTCCTGTTCGATCCGGGCGAGGAGCCCACGCTCTCCTGCCCCGCCTCCCGGAGCACGGTGCATACGGCGGTGGAATGCCCCATCTATGGCTTGCAGCGATATATCCGCGTCTTCATCGCCCCCCTGTGGCTCCTCCGCTTCAAAGTAGTGGACGAAGACGATGAGATCGTTGAAGTCCAGCGGCCCCTCAAATTCGAGGTCAAGGATCGGGAAGGCCGATCGGCGCAAAGCGGGACCTTCAAGAGCGGGGTGCAGGTTTTGTTCTTTGGGGATCCGCTGGAGCACTATACGGTGTTCGTGGAAGGCGGGGTGGCGGCGCATTTGATCGGGGCGCCCGCGTCATTTTCGAATACAAGTCCAACACCGATCGCTTTAATAGAAAAAAATATGGATCCAGAAAATTCCAAAAAATCTAGCAGCGATGCCAATAAAACAAGCGATGCCGGAATTGATCTAATTATGAGATTTGAGGGGTTTCGATCAGCTCCCTATAATGATTCCGTAGGCCATGCAACGATTGGATACGGAACATTAATCCATAAGGGAAACGTAACTTCGTCTGATAGGAGTAAATATTCATCTGGGATAAGTAAAGAAGATGCAAAAGGCCTATTAGTCGATGCCGTTAGAACTATGGAGCCTCATTTAATTTCTGCTGTTAAGGTTCCATTAAAACAAAACCAGTTCGATGCTTTAATGTCGTGGACATATAATTTAGGAACAGGCCATCTTATTGAAAGCAAATGCTCATGGCTAAGAAATCTTAACCATGGAAACTATGATAAAGTGCCCGAGGGATTGCTATTGTGGAATAAGGCAATGAATGAAAGCGGAGAAATGGTTGAACTTCCCGGGCTAACATCCAGAAGGCAAGCCGAAGGCGACCTGTTTAATCAATAATCAATTATTCTTTTGGAGAATTTAGCATGAGCAAATTTTTTTTCCTGTTTTTACTTCTTATCGTCTCCCACTCCTACTCCCAAGACTCGACCAAATGCACCTATAAAGCAGCTGATACGCAACTCAACAAAATTTATTCCAAGGTAACCCAGGAATACAAAGGGCAAGCCCTTTTCCTAAAGCGATTGAAACAAGCGCAGAGGGCTTGGATACAATTTCGAGATGCTCAAATCGAGGCTCGTTACCCATCTGAAAATGATACCGACAAAAGCAAAGAATACGGCAGTGTTTACTCCGAATGCGCTTGCGTTGAATTGGCGGAACTTACCAGTCAACGAATAAGCCAATTGGAAAAGTGGCTGAAGGGCTCTCCAGAGGGCGATGTTTGTAGCGGCAGCTATAAAACAAAGGAAAAATAGCAGGGAATTCCATTGAAGTATTTGGGTGCTGTGGCTTGCCGCACTTTGGCCCCTCATGCCTCATTCGCTTCTCAGAAATTTCCCCAAACTGCGATGTCACCTAGTTTCCAGGAAATAGCGGCTTTCCTCAATTTCCTAAGCCCCTGATCCCGCCCCGCCTTTTCAAGCATCTCCAAACCCTCCGAGGCCCTTTTCCCACTAAATGGCCGTGGGGCCAGCCTTTCGATATAGGCAGGGTCGTTGATTTTCCTATGCCAACGAAACCAAGGATTTGACATGCAGTGTGGGTATTTCGATGATGAGCGCCGCGAATATGTGATTTCAACTCCCAAGACCCCGGTGAAATGGATCAACTATCTGGGCACCCTCCAGTTCGGCGGGTTCATCGATCATACGGGCGGGCTGCTGCTTTGCAAGGGCGACCCGGCCCTCAACCGCATCACCAAATACCTGCCCCAATCCCCGGCCAGCAATTTCAAGGGGCAGACCCTGTACCTGCGATGGCTGGAGGAAACCGGCGAGGAACGGTATCATGTCTGTTCCCCCTTCTTTACGCCGGCCTTGAAGCCGCTGGAGAGCTACGAATGCCGGGTGGGCCTGGGCTATACCCGGATCGTCTCGCGCTATCGCGGCCTCAAGATCGAAGCGGTGATGTTCGTGCCCCAGGACGATGCCGTCTATCTGATGGATGTCACCGTGACCTGCGAAAAAGGCGCGCGCAAACGCCTGTCCGCCATCCCCGTCGTCGAGTACACGCATTTCGATGCGCTCAAGCAATTCACCAATGCCGATTGGGTGCCGCAGACCATGCAAAGCCGACTGCGGACCTCGCCGGAGGGGCTCAAGATCCTCACGCAATACGCCTTCATGCACCGCGAGACGCATGTGAACTTCATGACCGCGAGCGCGCCCATCACCAGCTTCGAAAGCGATCGCAAGATCTTCCTGGGCGATAATGAATACGGGGATTTTGCCTCGCCCCTCGCCTTGCAAAAGGACGAACTCTCCAATTACGAGGCCCATCGCGGCGACAACGTGGGCGCGCTCATGATCAAGTTGGGAGATATCGCGGAAGGCCAGAGCGTGCGGTTCACGGTATTCGTGGGACAGGAGAAGGATGATGCGTCTGCTTTCGCGCGCGTGCAGCCCTATTTCCAGAGCGGGGCCGTGGATGCGAAGCTGAAGGACATGGCGGCCTATTGGCAGGAGTACCTGGCCCAGTTGCAAGTCCAGACGCCGGATGCGGCCTTCAATAGCATGGTCAATATCCACAATCCCCGCCAATGCTTCATGACCAAGAACTGGTCCCGGGATCTCTCCTTGTACCAGCTTGGATTCGGCGGGCGCGGGATGGGATTCCGCGACAGCTCGCAGGACACCATGGCGGTGATGGGCCATATGCCGGAAGGCGCCAAGGATCTGTTGCGCAAGCTGCTCTCGGTGCAGCTGTCCGAAGGCAAGGCCATGCACCAGTTCTTCGCCTCCACCATGGAAGCCAGCATGGGCGATGCGCGCGAGACTCCGGATCGGCCGCAATATTATGGCGATGATCATCTCTGGATCGTCCTGGCCGTGGCGGCCTATATCAAGGAGACGGGCGACTACGGCTTCCTCGACGAGGTCCTGCCTTTCTACGATGCCTCCAAAGCCCACGGGCATGGAGCCTCCCAGCCCGCCTCTAAAGCCGGCGCGGGCACAGCCTCCGACGCCGCATCCATGGACAACCAGCCCGCATCCGTGCTCGAGCATCTGCGCCGCTCCGTGGCCTTCACCCGTAGCGATGTGGGTGCGCATGGCCTGCCTCATCTGGGCTTCGCCGATTGGAACGACACCGTCAATCTTCCCAAGGGCGCGGAATCCCTGTTCAACGCCAACCTTTATGGCAAGGCCTTGCTGGAACTCGTCGACATCCTGGATTACCGCGGCGAGGTGGGCGTATCCGCTACGTATCGTGCATGGTACCAGGAGATGCGCGACAAGGTCAACGAGCATGCCTGGGACGGCTCCTGGTGGGTGCGTTGGTTCGACGCCGCGGGCGCTCCCATCGGTTCGGAAAAGAATGCGAAGGGGAAGATCTGGACCAACGGGCAGAGCTGGCCCATCATCTCCGGCTTCGCCCCCAAGAACCGCGCCGAAGAAGCCCTGGACAGCGTGCACCGTTTATTGAACACTTCCAAAGGCATCAAGCTCAGCGCCCCCGGCTACGATGGATTCGATCCCGGGAAGGGTGGCGTGACCACCTATCCGCCCGGAGCCAAGGAGAACGGCGGCATCTTCCTGCATGCCAATCCCTGGGTCATCATCGCCGAATGCATGCTGGGCAATGGCGAACGCGCTTGGCAATATTATAACCAGATCAATCCCGCCGCGCGCAACGGGGAGATCGAGAACTTCGAATGCGAGCCCTACGTCTATCCGCAGAATATCCTGGGCGACGAGCATCCGCAATTCGGCTTGGCCCGGAACAGTTGGTTATCGGGAACCGCATCCTGGAGCTATCAGGCGGCCACGCAATACATCCTCGGCATCCGGCCATCCCATCAGGGCCTGGTCATCGACCCCTGCATTCCCAAGGCTTGGAACGGCTTCTCCGCTACGCGTCGCTGGCGCGGAGCCACCTATGCCATCACGGTGAAGAATCCGGACGGGGTGAATAAAGGTGTGAAATCAATTGTGGTGGACGGCAAGCCGCTCGCCTCCGGAGCGGCAGTCCCGTTTTGCTGGGACGGCAAAACCCACCAGGTGGAGGTCACACTTGGCTGAAAGAGGGGGCTGAAAAAGGGTTGCGTGCTCCGCGGGGAGGACGCCTAGGCTTGTCACCTTAAGGTTGTAGCCTATGGCTATGGGTCTTAAGGCTGCCAGCCCTTGAAGACTTCCCAGCAATTCATCCGTACCGCGATATCGACCAGGTTACCAGTAATAGTGGTGTTGGTCCGATTGCTCGGCGCGCGATCCCGGCCCGCGCAATTGATGATGGCCAAGGCCGCGCCCAGGTTTTCCTTGAAGCACGGTTCGATCTGGTTTTCCGGCAGTCCGCTGAAGATATGGGCGTCGGGCGCGTCTTGGGACGGACGCAGCTCCGGAGTGAAAGTGGGACGGCCCGGGCTCTGCTCGAAGGCGAATTCCATCGCATCACCCGTGGTTTCATATAGGGCGGAACCGGACTCGTAGGTATAAGGCGGGCTGGCCGTCTCATTGACCAATTGGGCCAAACCTTTGCCGACATCCTGGACAAAATCATCATCGCGGGCCGCGTCCGGGAAAAGGATCAGCTGGCTGTAGTTGTGGTAGGTGATGCTGGAACGGAATCCCTCTCGCCGGATCAGATCCGAGATGGCCGCGGTTTCCGGTTCCGATCCCGCTCCGGGCCCGCACCAGATGCTGTTGGCAAGGCTATGGCGGGGATCGCGGCTGGTCTTCACGCCATGGTCCTTCGCCGTCTCGATGCCCCATCCGGTAGTGGCATAATTGCGATTGATATCGACTCCGATATAATCGTCCTCGGGCACGTTCACGATTTCGGTTTCACCGCCCGGGACCGGAGTTTGGCTCAGGCGTCCGTCCGGCGTCCAATTGCGCGTGATGCTGAAGGCGGGGATATGGATCTTGCGGCGATTGGGCCGCCACATCCGGTTCTTCTGGATGGTGAACATATGGCCGTCCGGATTGGACATGGGGATGAACCAGATGGTTCGGGTGTCCACCAGTTTTTTGATTCGGCGTTCCTTATCGGTGGTGGGCGTATCGGTATAATTTTTAACCAGGTACTCCGCCACATAGTACGGCACGCTGATGGAAATCCATTCCCGGGAATGATGCGCGCCGGTGAACAGGACCTTATGCCGCGTCCCTTTGCCGACCTTGAGAGCGAAGATTTCCAGCCCGTCGTCGCTGGTACCCACGTCCGTGACCGATTCATCCACGATACCCTTCGCAGCTCCAAGCTTCCGCAACTCTTCGAAGTCCCGTTTGAGGCTATAGAACCGCTTGGGCTCGAACACGGAAGGATTGTTCAGGGTCGGCACCGGAATGCGGACGGATTCGAACGGGCCCACATCATCGAAGCTGGGCCAATCCCAGACATGGTATAAAAACGGCCGGGTCATCTTTTCTCCTTAAGGGATTTTGGCGGCCTTGAGGTCGTCCAGGAATTTCCGTTTAGCATTGCGGACCTTTTCCAATTCGGGAGCGACATCCATCCAATGGTTGGCCTGCGCCCAGCTTGACCAGAAGGTCATTTCCGCCAAGCCCTTTTCACCGGACTCCTGGTAGGAAAAACTTTTTTGAGTGGACGGGGCGGACGGATTGGAGGCCGAATCGCCGGCGGCGGCTATGGCCAGGCCGGACCGTAACGCCTCGGTTTCCTGCTTTTGATGCGAGGCCAACTCGGCGGACAGGGCCGGATCCGTTTTTTCCAGGGCCGGTCCGATCAGGAACTCATCCATGATCACGGCCAATTGGCGATTGGTCAAATGCTCGGCCAAGGTGTGGGAGGAAATAGGCTTCAGCCTTGTCGCGAATTGACGTGCGCGTTGGGCCGGCGTAAAGGAAAGGTAATCGCCGTAGAACTCCCCTTCGTTCAGATAGAGGATATGGACCTGCTTGCCGCGCGCTTGCAGGGATTGGAAATCCCAATCCTCCCATAGCGTCACGAAGCCATCCTGCCAGGCCTGCACGGGCTCGTGGCCTTCCTCGATGCCCTTGAAGATCTGGGCGTCCATCGGGGTGATATAGACTCCGCGCTTGAGATTCGCATGCACCTTCCCGGAAGCCGGCGCTCCTTTTCTGAGGCCGTATTTCTGCATGCCTTTTTCCAGGTTAACGGCCAAGTCCGCACGCACCCGCACCAGATCCGCATTCGGCGTTTGGACCGTGGACCCATACCGTTTCTCCAAGCTCTCCAAATCACGGCTCAGGACATTCAGGTCTTCGAAAGCGGCTTCCATCAACTTGCCGGGCTTCCAATAATGGAAACGCGAGTCGATGAGGATCAAGTTCAGGATTTCAAGATCCCGCTGGTAAAAACCGTTCAAGACCTTGGCATCGCTTTTGGGATCCGAAGCTCCAATCGCCAACTTCGCGAGATACCCTTTTTCGATTTCAAAAAGATGGGGCAGAATCTGATTCGCGGCTTCCGCCGTCCATACCTGCAAGCGCTTATTCACGGCCTCCGCAATCTGGGTGGCGTCCAGACCCTCCATGGACTCGCCGTACTCTTCCCGGGAGGGATAAAGCATTACCGTCGATTTGTCCCTTTTGACCAGCTCCAACGCGGTCGCATCATCCGCAGCGAACCAGGTTCCCTTGGGAATCGCCCCCAAGGTCTCCACCTTGAGATTCTTCACGAGGTCCGCCGTGGGGGCGGGATGGAAAAGGATCCTTTGCGTCATGGCTTGGCCTT
Organism: Fibrobacterota bacterium; assembly: GCA_036732085.1. Lineage (GTDB taxonomy): Bacteria > Fibrobacterota > Fibrobacteria > UBA11236 > UBA11236 > Chersky-265. Next base: position 21,785 of record DAINDC010000032.1, read on the forward strand.
TCCGCTTTGCGGGCCCGGAATCGGCTTGCGCCGGCAGGACGGCCCACAGGAGGGTGATGATCAGAACTAGGAGGCGATGCTTGGACATTCCATAGTACCTCGCCAAAAAGGTATAAACAATCCCCTGGCGGCTATGTGCGGAAGGTCACATCCAAAGGGTGCGCAAGGTTCCTAATATTATGTCAGAGAGAACCATAGGGTTACGACTCCAAATTTGATGGACTGAAAATGAGCTTCCCTACCTATAACGCCGGATCCCCGGGGCCCGATGCCCGCGAAGTCCGCCGCAATCGGGACAGCTGGAAACCCCTTTCCCGCTCCGAAGCCCTGCGTGCCTGCCGCACTCATCCTGTCGTGGTCATGCACCGGGATTCCGGTCCGGAGTCGGCTGCTTGGTTGACGCCCTCCAACCGATTCTACAAAAGCGATGGACCCTACTCGTATTCCTCCCTGCGCTATTTCATCCATGCAGGACCGGGTACGGAATATCAGAAGGAAGAACGTCTCAAGTATTCCTATCCAAAGACGCCTATCGAAGCCCTGGAACCGCTCGATGCCATGGATATGGCCGGCGCAACCCTGTCCCTGGCCTCGCCGGGCCCCAAGCAGCCCGCCAAGCCCCATCCCATCGAGTTCCAATTGACCGATGCCATGGGGAAACCGATGCCGGGAATTTCCTATCGGGTCATCCTTCCGGACGGCACGGGCAGGGAAGGCAAATCGGAAAAGGACGGGTTCATCCGCCTCCCGGACAATATGCACCCTGGCGAAGCCAAGCTGTTCTTCCTTTCCACGGATAGCCATCTCCGTGCGGACTTCACGCCCCCGTCCCCCGCGGCGGCCGCTTCACCTTCCGCGAAAACGGGAACTGGATTCGATATCGCCGGAGCGGCTGAGGCCATCCCGCTCGATAAGCTTCCCGCTTCCCTGCCGGACAATCCTTTGGCCGACAAACCGAATCCCCTGGAAGTCCTCCTCACCGGAACCGATGGAAACGCTTTACCCAACCAGGAGTTCAAGATCGAATTCGCCGACGGATCGGTTAAGACCGGGAAATCCGATTCGGAGGGCTTCATCCGCATTCCGGACAATACCAAAACCGGGGACATCCATCTGACTTTGCCTGAGTTCGCGCCCGAGCCTGGAGCGCCCGCATGAAAGAAGCGCAAGTCGCATTCCAGGATCTGGTCAAAGGACTTTCCTTCCCTGTCGACGAGACGCATAAGCTCAAGATCCTTTCGGCCCGGCGTTTCCGCATGGCGGGAATGTTCTTCGATTTGAACAAGAGCTTCCTGTTGCCCATCGCCATTCCCGGCATCCGTAAGATCAAGGATACCTATGACGAGCTTCCCGATTCCAAAATGCTGATTGTCGGGCATACGGACACCTCGGGCAAGGACGATTACAACCTCAAGCTTTCGCTGGAACGGGCCGATGCGGTGGCGGCCTATCTTTCCGACGATGCGGATGCCTGGGAAAAGCATTTCCAGGATCCGGCCGATGAAAAGCGCTGGGGCCTGCGCGAAATCCAATTCATGCTCAAGAAGCTGCCGGAGGGCGGTCGCGCCTTTTACCTGGGCGAGGCGCATGGGCACAAGGACGATGCGACCACTGCCGCCGTTCGCGCCTTCCAGGAGGCGGAAGGCCTTACCGTGGATGGCCTCGCCGGGCCGAAGACGCGCAAAGCCCTGATCAAGGACTACATGGCCCTGGACGGCACCACCTTGCCCAAGGGTATCGAGGCTGTTACCCATGGCTGCGGCGAGAACTTCCCGGCGGCCGAGACCAAGGACGGCGCCCGGAGCCCGCAGGACCGGCGCGTGGAGATCTTCTTTTTCGACGGGCCCGTCGATCCCAAGCCCCCCGGCAAGACCTCGGCGAAAGGCTCGCCGGAACACGACAAATGGGTGGCCCAGGTCACGGA
>DAINDC010000033.1:0-4235 GCA_036732085.1 Fibrobacterota bacterium
CTTTGAGCTTGCGCGAGCGGGTGGGATGGCGCAACTTGCGGAGGGCCTTGGCCTTCTTCAGATCCGGATCCTCGTAGCCGGTATGGTGGATGGTGGTCTCGGTATAGAAGCAATGCAACCCGAGCTTGGCCACGCTATGCAGCAGCTGTTCGTGGACACGGTAGCGGAAGCGCATGCCGGGATGGTTCGGGAACATGCGCAATTGCATGAAACGCCCGCCCAGCGGCATCCCGGCCTGGGTATTGATGACCTGGAAGCCGAAGGCCCGGTCCATGGGCGCGGTCTTGAGCTTGCGGAAATTGTCGATCTGATCCTCGGGCAGGCGATCGTCCGCGTCCATCCACAGGATCCAGGAGCTGGAAGCGTTGGCGATGGATTCGTTGCGCGCCCATGCGAAGTCATTGCGCCATTCGCCCTGGATCCATTTGAAGCCGCAGGACCTGACATAGGTCGCGGCCAGGGAATCCAGGATATCCTGGGTACCATCCGTGGAACCCGTATCATAGACGATAATCTCGTCGGCGATGGGGGCGAAGCTTTCGATGGCCGCGCGGATGTTCTTGGCCTCGTTCTTGACGATCATGGCGATGGTCAGGGTGCCGGGCGGAAAGGGGATGCGGAGCGTGCCCTTGATGGTCCCGAACAGGGCCGCCATCTCCTCGGGACGCATATTGTCCACCGCGCGGAAATCCGGGACCGGAGAGGAAGACGGGGCCGAGGTCCTGGCCGATGCCGAAGCGGGGACCGGGGTCGAGGTCGATGTCGGAACAGCGCCATGTGCATGCGCACCGGACCAGTCAGCGGGCCTGGGCTTGGATTTGACCTTCTTGCTCGATTTGGACATGACCGTCCGCTCAGTGGCCCACGGGTTTCATCAGAACCGCCATTGACCCGGATTCGCCGGGTTCAAGGGGTAACACCGCCGTTTCCCAGTCCCTGGGCTTCCATCTGCCGCAGGAACTCGCGCACCGTCTCCGAGGGCCGGGGCAGGGCCTTCAAATCGGCATAGCAGCGGGCGTAGAGCTTATTATGGTTTACGAAGTCGGAAAAGTAAACCAGCAGGGTCGGGTCCTGGGGGAATTTGCCGATGGCGGCGCGATAGACCTCGTAGATCCCGCCGGTTTCCAGACGGGCGGTTTCCAGGGACTTGGCCCGGAAGGCTTCGAGGACGCCGGAGGCCAGGACAAGTTCCGGTTGGGCCGAGAAGATCGCGAGGATTTCGGGATGGCGGCCGGCCTCGAAAAGGTATTCCAGGAAATCTTCCCACATCGCCGTATCGGCCGGGAATCGTTCCAGATAGGCGCGGGCATAACGCTCGGCATCGGCATCCGCGCCGGCGGCACGCAGGAATTCCCACGGCATGCGGTAGTCCATGGGGAAGGGTTCGAGCCCGCCCGCGATGAGATCGCGCAGGCATTGCCGGGCCCGCGGCGCCTTTTTCGGGCCGAAGAGCTGGGATTCGCAGAGGACCACCAGGGCCAGGGCGTTGCGCCGCACGGTATGGCTGTCCGTGGCCACACGTCCCACCGCGGCGGGACGATCCACGGCCGCGTAGAAAAATTCCAAGGCCCCGGGGACATTGCCCGCGGAGAGGGCTTGCTTGCCCAGCCAGTAGTAAGGCTGGAGGTCGGACGGATTCCATGCCACGGCCAGGCGGAACCATTCCGCGGCTTCCGCTTCCGCATCCAGTCGCACGCAGGTTTCCCCCAGCAGCGAGGGAAAGTGGCGGAGGACCTCGTCCGCCGGCGCCTGCCCGCAATGCGCGGGCTCGGGAGAGGGCATGAGGGTCAGGTAGGCGGCCTTGGCTGCGGCGTATTCCTTCGCTTGGCAAAGGCAGTTCCCGTATTCGAGGAGGACGGCCGGATCGTCCGGATGATCCAGGCGCTCGCGTTCGAGCAGGGCCCGGTTGCGCGCCAGCTTGGCCCGGCGCTGGTCCGCGGTGGCATAGCCGACATGCAGGATTTCCAGATCCGCCGGGGTCACGGGAATGTCCAGCCTTTGGAGCGAGGTCCCGAGCTGCTCGTGGATGCGACCCTCGAAGGCGATGCCCATATGGTTGGGGAAGAGGCGGATCTGCCGGAACCGATCGCCATGCGAGTCCTCGCGCGGGCTGCGCACGATGAAGCGGTAGGCGCGCCGGGGCCCTTGCAGCAGGGGTTCCAGGCCCTCCCAGAAATCCGCGTCGAGGCGATCGTCCCCGTCCAGCCACAGGATCCAATCGCGCGTGGCCAAGGCCAAAGAGGCGTTGCGGGCCGCCGAGAAATCGTCGATCCATGCGAAGCGGCGCGCTTCAATCCCGGCGCGGCCGAGGATTTCCAGGGTAGCATCGCGGGAACCCGTATCCAGCACGTTCCATTCGATCCGCGCGAGCGGCAGGCAGGCGAGGAGCCCGGGAAGGTTCCCGGCCTCGTCCTTGAGGATGGTGCAGACGGAAAGGTTGAGCCGGCGGCCGCCGGGAGCGGCGGCCATGGTCAGGCGTATTCCCTGACGACGGCCTTGACGTCCTCCAGGTCCGGATCGCGTTCCAGCGAGAGCCGCAACTGGGGCAGCACGTCCACCTCGCGGCGCAAGGCCTGGGCGCATTGCCAGAGGTTCATGAGGATGTCCTGCTCCAGGGGATGCATGCCCGCGGCGGCCTCGAACAATCCATAGGCATCGGTATACCGCTTCTCGACGAAGGCGACGATGCCGAGGCCGTTCAGGGCCTGCGGGTGCTTGGGTCTTTCCTGCAAGGCTTCCAGGTAGATCCGGATGGCTTCCGATTTCCGATCGGCCTTCATGGCCTGTTCGGCGCGTTTGAGGGCGAGCGAGCCTTCCTGGAGGCCTTCGAAACTCAAGCCGGAATAGATGGCCGGCCCTTCGGCCAGGATATGCGCGCGCATGGCGGCCGCTTCGGCATGGTCCGGAAAGGCGGCCAGGGCCTTGTCCAGGAAGGGCTTCATGGCTTCGATGCAACCCAGGGACAGGGCGGTGTCGAAGGCGTTGATGAGCGCGTCCGACCACGTGGGGCGGATGGCCAGGCAATCGTTGAAATGCTTCCACGCTTCCTCGCCATGCTCGCGGTACCAGGCGGTCAGCCCGAGATTGTTATGGGCGCGGAAATCCCTTCCATCCTCTTTGAGGGCGGATTGGAAAAGTGCCTCGGCCCCGTCGGGGTCGCCCGATCGCAGCAGGCTCTCGCCCCGCTGGTTCGCTTCGCGGGAGGCGATGAGGCGGTCGCCGTCGACCTTGCCCATCGCGAGGGCCTGGGACAATTGCTCGGTGCTGGCGCCGAATTCCGACTCGACGCTGGCGTCGTTTTCCAATTTTGTTTCCGCGCTTCCGTCGCCTGCGCTTCCGTTACCTGCGGATAGGGCGCGTTCGCCCAGATAGCGCGCGGCCTCGTCGGCGCGGCCCAGGGCCACCAAGGTATCGGCCAGGTTGTAGACGGTATCGGGTTCGGAGGGGGCGTGTTTGGCCGCGGAGGTGAAATGCTGCAGCGCCAGGGCCTTGTCTCCGCAGGCATGGGCGATGATGCCAAGGTAGTTGTAGCAGGCCGCCGGGTCCTCTCCGGCCTTGAGCTTGCCTTCGAGGAGGTCGAGGGCGCGGCCATGCTCGGCTTTGCCAATCAGGGCTTCGAGCTCCGCCTTCCAGGCGGGCAGCGGTGCGGATTCTGCCGTCGCGGGGACGGAGGCGGGCGCGCCCAGGATATCGGATGCGATGCTGGCGATGATGCGATTGACCGGGAACCGGCCTCTGAGCGTCCGGGCTTCGGTGGGGGTAATCTTCCCGTTACCGGCGAAGATGGTTTCGAACAGGTTCTCGGCGGCGTCCGCATGGGACGGATCCAGCTCCAGGCATTTCAGGAACAGGGTCGAGGCCTCCTGGAAGGCGCCCAGATGGAACTGCATGATCCCGAGGTCGCAATAGATCTCCGGGTTCAGGGGCTCCTGGGCCTGGGCTTCCAGGAAGAAGGTGCGGGCGGCGGGGATATCCCCGTTGGCATAGGCGCGCTTGCCGTCTTCGATGGCGCGGGCTGCTTTTCCGGTCGCTGCGGGAGCGGTTGCTTCGGGGGTGGCCGGCTCGGCAGCGTAGACGAGGGTATCGTGGATGGCCGAGGGGCCTTTAGACCACTTTTCCTGGTATTTCTTCTGGTTCTCGATCATCAGCGCCCGCCAATCGACCGATTCCTGGTTGAAGGACACGCTGCCGTAGTGGTGGATGAAGGAATCGTCCGCCATCAGGGCGCGGAAGCC
>DAINDC010000033.1:4245-7673 GCA_036732085.1 Fibrobacterota bacterium
CAATAATCGTCGTCCTCGAAATTGCCCTTGCCGAAACGCTCGTCGTAGAAGCCGACCTTGTCGAAGACTCGGCGCGGGATGAGATGGCAGAAGCCCTTGATGAATCCGAATTCCGCCGCGGACAACGCATGTTCGGCCTGCCAGGCGCGGATGAAGCCCTGGATCTCGCCTTCGGCCTTGTAGGGGACGTCCGGGACCACTTGGGGTCCGGCGATATAATTGGAACGCGGGCCCACCAGTCCGATCTCCGGATCGCTCTCGGCGAGGCGCACCATGTTCTCCAGCCAGTCCGGTCCCACGATGATATCGTTGTTCAGGATGAGGATGTACTCGCCCACAGCGAGGCGCATGCCCTGGTTCCAGCCCTTGGAAACGCCCAGGTTCTCGGGATTGCGGATGACCTTGGCTCCCGGTGTGGATCGGAAATAGGCCTCGGTCCCGTCCTTGCTGCCGTTATCGACCAGGATGAGCTCGTATTTCTGGCGCGTATGCTGGCGGATGGACTCGATGCATTTCCGCGTATAGGCCACCTGGTTGAAGCCCAGGATGACGATGGAGACGAGCTTGTCGGTATGGTATGCGGCCTCGCGGGGAACGGATTCCACCTGGGTCCAGCCCTGGAGCTGGGTGCCGGCCTTGGCTAATTCGGGAAAGCCGAGGTAGGGTTGCATGCCGGTTACGGTGAATCCGGCCTTATGCAGGGCGGCCCGGATCCCGTCCGGGGTCAGATCCACCGGGGTGAGGAGGTTTTTCTGCGAGGGCCGGAGGCCCAGCGCCTGCCCGCCGTCGAAGATGAGGGTGAGCCGCTTCAGGTTGCGTGCCAGGGTCTTGAGATTGCGGATGCGATCGGACAATCCGTCGATGAGATCGGGGGTAACCCGCAGGATAACCAGGTCCTGGCCGGCCATGGGGACCCGTTCGCCCTTGGTATCATAGACCTTGAATCCGCCCTTGGGGACGGGGATATCGGCGGCGGTTCCCGCGAAGCCCACCTCCTTGGCCTCGCGCAGGGCGGGCCGCAGGCTTTCGGGGTAGAGCCCCACGGCATCCCCGATCTTTTCCTTGATATTGGAAGGCGCGCGATCGGGAGTGCGATCGGCCGTGGCTTCCCCGCTCATATGGCTGAGCGCGTCCATCAGGTTCCCGGCGAGACGGGGCAGGGTCGTCGTTGTGGTTGTGGATGCGGATGCGGCGGATTTCACCGGCGTCCAACTTTCCCGGCCGGCATCGTTTTCGGAATCTTCCGGCTTGGGCAGATCCCGGCCGCTCACCAGCAGCCAGGGAGGATCGAGGGGCTTGCCTTCCGGTGCGACGCCGGTTTTCTCACGCAGCCGCTCGCCCATATGCGCGAGGAATTCCTCCGCGTCCTGGCTCTCCATGATGGAACCGAGGGTGGTGCGCAGCCAATCCTTGCGGCAGAGAAAGGCGAAGGCCGAACCCGATTCGGCGGCCTCGGGCTGGGCGTCTGTGGCCGGGGAGGAACTCCCACGCGCCGTCTCGCTTCGAGGTGCCGCCTCGCTTCGAGGTGCCGTCTCGATTCGCAGCGGCAAGGGCAAGGCCATTCCCAGGGCCTGCAAGTCGCGCTTGTCCAGCCAATGGTTGAACAGGGTGGAGAACTCCACGCCGGCCATGCAGAAAAGAAGATGGGTTCCGGGCAAAAGATTGATGGCGATTTCCAGGGCCTGCTTGGGCGTGCAATCGGGGCCCAGATCGAGTTTACGCAAGGTCGCGCCCGCGGGCGTTTCCACGGGAGCGGCGAGGCCGGAACAATTCAGGATCAGGATATCGGGCCCGGGCCGCGAAGGCAAGGTGGCCAGGCTCCGCTCCAAGCGCGCGACGGATTCCTCCGCTTCGGCGGCAGGCTTGTCCGGTCCCAGGTAGATCAAGGCGGAGATGCCCTTCCATGCGGTCAGTTCGCGAGTTTCGGATTTCACCTTCGCCTCCGGTTTCCGGGATTTCTCCCGCATCTCTTTGATCAGGGCAGGCGAGGGTGAGAACCAGCCCATGCCCCAAAGCTCCATGGCCGAGGGGACCTGATCCGCTCCGCCGTAATGTTCCACCAGTTTCACGTAAAGCGCGTCCGTCGATTCCTGGGTCAGTTTGTCGACATGGGATTTCGCTTCGGTCTTGAAGCTCTTCTGCCCTTCATGGAATACGAAGGCATCCGAGGCGACGACGAGCTTGCGGCCGGCATTGCGGAGGCGCCAGCTCAAATCAAGATCGTCGTTGCCCAGGAAAAGTTTTTCGTCCATGCCGCCCATGAAGGCGTACAGGGGACGCTGGATCATGAGGCAGAAGCCGATGAGGATCTTGGTGATCACGCCCCTGCCGTTATTGGCCTGCTTGAGGATGCCGGCCACGCTCTCGGCGATTTCCGCGGCGCCCTTGCCCGGGAAGCTCTGCGCATCCTTCCATTCGGGAGGGAGATTCAGGTCCAGCCTTTGCAGTCCGGCCACGTAATTGGAAACCGGCCCCACCGCGCCCACCGACGGATCCTGGAAGTAGCGGGCCATATTGTCGGCCCAGCCCGGAGTCACCATGGTGTCCGGGTTCAGGAATATGAGGAAGTCGCCCGTGGCGATCTCCGCCCCCTGGTTGCAGCCCTTCGAGAAGCCGTGGTTGCCCGCGTTGAGGATGGCGCGGGTGTCTTCCTGGGCGGACAGGTAGGCCTGCGTCCCGTCCCGGGAGTTGTTGTCGACGACGATGATCTCCAGCCCGCCGCCGGCTCCGGCCGGGTTCGCGCAGCGCCGCAGGGAATCCAGGCAGACCCGGATGTTCTCGCGCGAGTTGTAGGTGACGATGACTACGGAGTATCGGGGCTTCCTAGAACTGGTAGCTGAGTTCATTCTTGACCATGGCCAGGATTTTCTCGGCCATCTCGGCGCTCAGGGTTTCCAAGGTGCCGTTCGCCTGGCTATTGCTCAGGTTGGCGGCCTGGTTCTGCTTGGCCAGGGCGCGCTTGGCTCCGGCGATCGAATAGCCGTCTTCCTTCAGCATCTTGAAGATCATGCGCAGCTTGTGAATCTGCAGGTCACCGTAACGGCGCTGTTTCCCCATGGTGCGCGGCGCTACCAGGAAGTCGGAGAATTCCTTCTCCCAATAGCGGATCGTATGCGGAGGCACTCCGATGATCCGGGCGGCGTCCCGGATGCTGATCAAGGGTTCTTCTTTTCTCTTCTCTACCATTTCCATCGTATCTGCAAACATATTCGCCCCTTCGGAAAGCGGTTGGTTCTGGAATGGTATTGAGCAAAACCGGGACCAATGTTCCTGGCCGCCCTCCGACGACCGATTTCGGACCAATTAAGGCGATTGTTGATGTTTGGATTCAACATGGACGGGAAGGAAGGAGCAAATATTTCCCCGGGAAACGGGTCGGTGCGGAAAAAACTTCGAGTGATCCTATATCCGGATTGTCGCCGTGGCCC
>DAINDC010000033.1:7683-22233 GCA_036732085.1 Fibrobacterota bacterium
GAAAGGAAACCGCCGGCCCCAAATTTCCCAATCGGAATCTCATTTGCGGCCTATTTACGGGCGTTGTAGGTCTTTTGCGCGTCAATCAGGCCGAACCTATTTTCTATAAGGGCCCTCCTTCATAGGCGGACACGCATGGCACGTTCCACCTTGGCAACCTACCGTAAGAAGCGCGATTTCAGCATCACCCCGGAACCGACCGGAACCATCGGGAAAAGCGGGATTGGAAAAGCGGGGGCCGATAAGAGCGAAGTCGGCCGCTTCGTCGTCCATGAGCACCATGCCACGCGCCTGCATTTCGATCTCCGCCTGGAGATGGGCGGAGTCCTCAAGTCCTGGGCCGTGCCCAAGGGTCCGTCCTTGGATCCCAAGGATCGCCGCTTGGCGATCGAGACCGAGGATCATCCCATCGAATACCTGACCTTCCAGGGATCCATCGCGGACGGGCAATACGGAGCCGGGCAGGTGGCCATCTGGGATACCGGAACCTATACGTTACCCCCTGGAGAGGATCCCTTGCGGGCTTGGGATCAGGGCAAGCTCCATATCGATTTCCACGGGGAGAAGCTGCACGGGGCTTTCGTGCTGATCCGCAGTCCGCGGGGCGAGAGGCAATGGCTCCTCTTCAAGCGGCGCGACCAGGACGCGGAAACCGATTGGCAACCGGCGCTCATCCTTCCCTATGGGGCCCGCAGCGAAAAGCCCGAAGGGCTTTCCATTCCGGAATCGGCCCTGCGGAAAACGGAATCGGCAAAGCCGAAACCGACCAAGCCCCTGCGGAAGCAGCCCACCACCGCGCCTTCCCGCAACGTTTGGCCGGAAGGCGCAGAGGTTTCCGCCATGCCCCAATTCATCCAGCCCATGCTCGCCACTTTGGCGGACAAGCCTTTCGACGATCCCGGATGGATCTTCGAATCCAAGTTCGACGGCTGGCGCGCCTTGCTGCGCAAGGAAGCCTCCGTCCTGCAGTTGATATCCCGGACCGGCAAACGTCTCGACGCCATGTTTCCCGAACTGATGTCCGTGCAGGATTCCATCGGCGCCGATGCCTGCATGTTGGATGGGGAAATCGTCGCCTTGGATCGGGACGGTCGGCCCAGGTTCCAGCTCCTGCAAAGCCGGCTCAAGGGCAAGCCGGGGCCGGAGGGGGAAGGCCCCATCGTCTTTTACGCTTTCGATCTGCCTTTCTGCGCGGGCCGCGACCTCACCGCTTGCGCCTTGCTCGACCGCAAAGCCTTGTTGCGTTCCATCTTGTCTGACGATGGGCCGGTGCGCTATTCCGCGCATGAGGAAGAACGCGGCCAGGAAGCCTTCGCGAACGCCGTCCGGCTGGGCTTTGAAGGCGTGATGGCCAAGCGCAAGGACTCGCCGTACCGGAACGGACGAAGCGCGGATTGGTTGAAGATCAAATCCAAGCGCAGGCAGGAAATGGTCATCACCGGCTATACGGCGCCCCGGGGCAGCCGCGCCTTTTTCGGATCGCTCGTCATGGGCATCTACCAGGATGGGGAATTGCAATTCGCGGGGCATGTGGGCGGAGGCTTCGATGCGAAACTCCTGCGGGAAGTGATGGGCTTCCTGGAACCCTTGAAAACCAAGGCCAGTCCTTTCGCTCAAGTCCCCAAGACCAACGAGAAGGTGCAATGGGTGCGGCCTGAATGGGTCGCCGAGGTCGAGTTCACCGAATGGACCGGGGACGGAAGGTTGCGTCAACCGATATTCATGGGGCTGCGGCCGGACAAGGCCCCCAAGGACTGCGTCCGGGAAGGCGAACAGTCCGTCGATGACTTGCGGGCGATAACGCAAGCGACAACCCAAGCGGGAACAAAGTCGGGGAAGTCCGGAGCAGCGCCGCGATCAAAGACGAGTTCAAAAACAAATTCAAAAACGATTTCAAAAACGGAAGACGTCCCCATTAATCCGGTTAAGATCGGCAATCCCGGACACGAGTTCGAGATCACGCATCCGGACCGGGTGCTCTGGCCCGGAGAAGGTTATACCAAACGCGACCTCGCCGAATACTACCAGGCCGTTGCGGCTTTCATCCTGCCGCATCTCAAGGACCGTCCCCTGATCCTCAAGCGCTTTCCCCGGGGCATCGACCAGCCGTCGTTCTTCCAGCACGATCTCCGGAACCCGCCCGCCTTCGTGAAAACCGTGCCCCTCAAGGAAGAGGACGGCAGCGACGTGAACTACGTCCTATGCCAGAACCCGGAAACCTTGCTCTACCTGGCGAATCTTTCCGTCATCCCCCAGAATCCCTGGCTCTCCCGCGCCTCCAGCCTGCACCGTCCGGATTGGATCGTCTTCGACCTCGATCCCCGGGAAGCGCCTTTCTCCGAGGTCTGCGGCCTGGCCCTTTACCTGAAGGAGATCCTGGATGGCTTGGGCCTCCAGGCCTTGGTCAAAACTTCCGGCTCCGCGGGCATCCATATCTATTTGCCTTTGCGTCCGCGTTACGATTTCACCCAAGCCCTGTCCTTCGCCCGGCTCTTCGCCGCCTATGCGGTCCGGATGAAACCCGACAGCCTCACCACGGAACGATCGATCCCGGATCGCAAGCGGGGTCTCATCTACCTGGACTGCATGCAGAATAGTTACGGCAAATCCGTGGCTTCGGCGTATTCCGTGCGGGAGCGGCCGGGCGCGTGCGTGAGCGCGCCCTTGGAATGGGTGGAGCTCAAACGCAAGCTGAGACTGGAGGATTTCGATATCCGTTCCATGCCCAAACGCCTCGAGAAGAAAGGCGATCTTTTCGAGGCTATCTTCAAGATCCGGAATTCCCTGGAAGCGCCTTTCCGGAAATTGGAAAAGCGGATCCAAGCCTGAACGGGTTTGGCTGCGTCGGAACGGGCCCGGATGCGGTTGCGGCTTACGATTGGTAGATTTCCAGCATGGACGAAAAGACTTACGACTTGTTTGGATTCGCGGCCGCCGATCTCGAAGACGCCCGCACGAAAATCGAGGAAGCGCTAAAACTCAAGCTGGCCTTGCATGAAAGTGGTTTCACGGGCGGGGAGCATTATCGCAGCGGCGAGGCCGGAGAGGAACATTTCATCCTCGAACGGAATTTCTACCCGGCCGAGAATATCTGGACCGAACCGGATCATCGGGATATCAAATTCCTGTTGGCCGCGAATGAGACCCCGCGCGGTCCGAAGTTGGAAGCCCTCCTGAAGGCCAAGATCCCGGGCCTCAAGCTGATCCGAAGGGAACGGTTTTGAATTTGAGGCGGACGGTTTCCCTAAAGCCCTTTCCGCAGCACCGAGACCTGCTTCGCCTCGCCATCCCGCTTGTATTCGATTTCCGCCTTGGAATCCGGAGGGCCTGCGATGGCCCGGGAAATGGCGGTGGGATTGCCGATCGGGATCGGATGGGCGGTGACCAAGGTCCCCGATCCGCCATCCGTAATGGTGAAGAGGATCCGTTCCTTGGTCCGCGGATCATAGTTGGCGTCATAACCCAGGGTATAGCCGGGATTCAGCCGGAAAGCCGCATCCCGATTTCCGTGGCCCGCTTCCAGTTCGCTTTATCCGCGACCATGCCCTTGAAGGGTTTCTCCTTGCGCGAGCTGAAGAACCTGCCGGTTACCCCCTTGACCTCCGGGGACGAGGCGAGATAGACCAAGGTGTCCGCGCCTTTTTCCGGCGTTCCGCCGACCACGTTCAGGAGCGCCCGCAGGAACCAGGGCGTCTCCCGCAACAGATCGGTTTTGATCAAACCCGGATGCATATAATTGGAAGTGATGCCTTGGCCGGAATATTCCCGGGCCAGATCCAGCATTGCCATCACCAGCAGGCATTTGGATTGGGGCACGGCCTTGATGAATGAATAGCCGGTTTCCAATTGCAGGTTGTTGAAGTCGACCTTGACGCGATCCAGGGGCGCGGCGACGGTGATGATCCGGGCGTTGCCGGCGGCCTGGAGATTGGGGAGCAGGAGCCGGGTCAGCAGGAAATGGCCGAGGAAGCCCATGGCGAAAGATTTCTCGAAACCGTCCGGGCTCACTTCGCGCTTGGCCAGGAACACGCCGGCATTGAGGGCCAATACGTCCAGCTTGGGATGGCTCGCGCTGAAGGCCTCGGCGGCTTCCCGAACCGATTGCAGCGAGCTGAGATCGAAGGCGAGGAAATCGATTTTGGCATTTCCGGTGGCTGCCCTGATTTCGGCCGCGACCTGCTCGCAGCGCGCGGCGCTTCTCCCGTGAATCGTCACCGCGGCTCCCATCTTGGCCAAGGCCGTGGCTGCCGCCCTGCCGATGCCGGCCGTGGAACCCGTGATCAGAACCTGTTTGTTTTGCATGAATGCTCCTTTGATTTGGAAGACGGAACTCAGTTGCCGGAAAATTTGTATCGGGCCCAGCTGCGGATCCCGACATAGACCGGCACGAGCAACAGGATGGAAACCAGGCCCAGGAAGGCCAAGGTGCCTAGATGCCCGCCGAACCAGGGGATAAGCAGGGGAACCCATCCGATCGCCAGGAGCAGCCTGGAAGCCGGCCGGATATAGGATCGATCCTCTTCCTCCTCCTGCATGATCCGGGTCAATCCGAATACCATGAAGAGGATGGGCGAGATCGCGATGCAGAACATCCATTGCACGGTGGGCGGAATCCCCGCGCCCATATCCAGCAGCATCACCTTGATGCAGGCGCCCACCATGCTCAAGGCGACGAGCAGGGGATAATGCAGGTAGATGAGCCACAGCATGAACCCGTAGCCTTCCTTGGTTTCCTGCTCGCTGGTCATATCGAAATACAGGCTCCAAAGCAGGAAGGAGATCAGGATGGCCAGGGCCGCGGCGGTCCAGGCTACGGCCTGCCTCTCTTTCATTTCGGAAATGCCCGACACCGTCCCCACGATGCATTCCGCCAGGATGATGATGGTGAACAGCCCGAAGCGTTCCACCAAGGTCGCGGAGGCGGTGAAGACCTGCCCCCGCTCCTTCAGAACGCCCACGATCCGCCGCGCTCCGAGCAGGGCCGGAGTGATGTCCAGGGCCGTCACCGCGATCCAGATGGCCTTGGCCACCGCGGAATCGCAGAAGAGGGAGAGGAACATGAGCATGAAGGCGAGCAGGTAATTGACTAGGTAGGGGAGATTGAGGACCCGGTGCGACGGATCGTACAAACCCACGCTCCACCACAGATAGGTGATGAGACCCTGGATGCCCAGGAAGGCGATGGCGAAAGGCAGATGGTGGCCTTCGAAAGTCCCGGGGATGGCGATGGCCACGGCGGTGACGGCCAGCACCTGCAGGAAGGTGAAGACCCGGGTGCGGATACCGTCGCTGCCATGCAGGTCGTAGTATTGGGTGCCATTGACCCAGGACCAGAACATCATCGCGAACAAAAGGAACATCCGCCCCAGGGTATTCCAGGAGGGCTGGCTGGCGAGATGCTGGGTCAATTGGGAAATCACCGCCACATAGGCGAGGTCATAGAACAGCTCAAGCCAGCTGACCTTCCGTTCTTTTCTCCGTTCGGAAAAATTCTTGGGCGGGCCCCACCACAGGCTCCTGGGTTTTCCGCTCACAGCCTCAAGCCAGGGGTTGGTAACAGAGCAGGACATTTCCATTGCTGAAGTCTCCGTTCGCGCCGGAGTACCCGTCCAGGGTCATGCTATTGAAAACCGTTAATTTATTCATGCGCACCTCCTCACTAAAAAGATAATAGGTTGCCCTTTTATCCGAACCTCGATCTGGGGTGCGCCGCCCCCACGAAGTTTAAGCCCTTGATTTCCAAAAAAATCCAGGCTGGGAAGGGGGCTCCTCGCCAGGCTTGAGGTGATCACACCCCATTTTTTCAGATCGGATTTTTTCCGAAAGGCGATTTCGACACGGATTCCAATCTTGTGGAATGGCATATCCGTTGCTTTTTGGCATTCCCGATTCGATTATAAATGTATTGATCCGGATGGAAAAAGTATGGGATCATTGCGTCAGTTGAAAGGCAAGCTTGCAAGCATGATCCATCCCAATCAGGTTTCCAAATCTTCCCGCTCCAAGTCGCACGTGCGGCCTTTCGCATTGCTCTCCTTGGCCTTGGCCATGCCCGGCTTCCTCTCCGCGCGCATTCCCGCCGGCGTGGGCAGCGCCCTGCAGCTGTTCAGCTATCGGCTTTCCAGCCCCGCCAACAAGCCCGTCATCAATGGCACCATCCTCTCCAAGCAATTGCCGTGGAACGGCAGCGACGCTTCCAGCCCAGACGAATGGAAGGAAGCGTATTCGCGCAATATCACCCTCAAGAGCAATAAGGCGGGCGATACCACTACTACCGTCGGCACCATTTTCCTGCTCAATGACGATGACTCTTTATACGTGGCCCTGATCAGGCCCGATCAGAACAACGGCAACAATATGGGCACCTTCCTGTATTTCGATCAGGGCGTGGGCGGCGGCGGCGGCGACAACCGCCTGACCGGCGGATCTTCCACCGTCCGCAATGAGGCCGGTTACGGCGTCGTCCGGACTTCCGGCGTCTTCGTGAGCCAGGACCTGTCATGGACGGGAACCCAATGGGCCGCGGATACCGACAATGCGACCGACTTCAAGGGCGCGGGAAATTTCCTGGGCAGCAGCCCCAAGGTCCAGGCCTACGAGTTCGCCATCCCGCTGCGCAATAACAAAGGCTTCAGCTCCGGAAACGCGGATCTGCAGGTCACTTCCCTGCAACAACACCTGGGCATGTTCATCCGCGTCTCCCGGGGCGGCGCCGATTGCGATTCCTGCTATTGGGACAAGACCAATGCCAATTCCGCGGATCCGGGGACCGGGGCGGGATGGGCGGATCTGGCTCTCAACATCACGCATAACTTCACCACTTTTTATGGCAGTTATGCCCGCAACGGCAATCCCACCGTCGACGGCAACCTCAGCGAGGATGCCTGGCGGGGTAGCTACCGCCGCGACATCTTCCTCACTAATTTCAACGGCAAGGTCATTCCCGCCACCTTGTATTCGGTGCAGGATCCGGTCGCCAAGAACCTGTATATCGGCCTCAAGGTCCAGGATAACGTGAACAATGCCAGCGATTCCGTCCAGGTCTACTTCGAGGAAAAGGCCGGGGACAATACCAGCGCCCGGGACTACGTGCTCGAGTCGGGGGCGGAAGACGCCACCTCCGCCAAGGACGGCGCGGCCGCGAATGATTTGAACTGGGGCGGCAGCGCCTGGACCAACGATGGCGAAGCCGCGGACAGCCATGCCTCCGCAGGCACCTTCGCATCCGGTTCCCATCAATACGAGATGCGCATTCCTTACCAGGCGGGGGCCCAGGACATCGGCGTCCCCGATATCGGCGTCCCCGGTTTCCTGATTCGCTACCACGATCCGGATCAGCCGGCGGGCAGCCAGGAGTTCTATTGGGAATTCGCCGCCAACTCCGATGCCGTCACGGTGAATCTGCAGACCACGCCCAATGTCTATATCACGGCCGGCTGGGCCAACTTCCAATTGGGCGCGCCCTATACCCAGGTCATTTTCCCCACCGACAGCGCCGTGGTGGAAGGCACCGTCAACCTCCGCCTCTATGCTGAAGATCAAACCGGGGTCGCCGGCATCGACTCGGTGAAGTTCTATCGCGCGGCCGATACCAGTTCCAAGACCAAGCTGACGCGCATCGCCACCACCGGCGAATGGTCCGGCGCCTGGAACGTCGGCAACCTGCAGAACGGGAACGATACCTTGGTCTTCCGCACCTATGACAATAACGGCATTTCCGTGGACCGGCTGGTGCCCTTGTCCATTGCCAATGGCGGCTTATCCGCCGCGCCCCCGTCCATCGCCCTGAGCTCGCCCATGCCGGGCAGCATCCTCTCCGGCACGGAGGCGTTCCAGTTCACGGCCAGCGGCGGCGGGGGTAGCATCCGTAAGACCTATATCGTGGTGGACGGCGCGGATACGGTGGCGACGACCTCGGCCAGCGTGGACAGCCTCAGGACCACGGCCCTGCGGGACGGCAACCATACGGTCAAGCTCCTCGTCTACAATACCAATGGCGCCATGGCGGAAACCCAGCTCTTCACCTTCTTCGTCGAGAACTCCCCCGTGGTGGCGTGGGTCTCGCCGGCCGGAGGCGCCACCATCGGCGGAAGGCTGATCCTCGACTATACCGCGCAATCGCCGGCTGGGACCGCTCTCGCCGCCGAGTCCCTGTGGGTGGATGGCAGGGCCTTCGCGCGCCTGAAGGCTCCCAACGGGCCCGATACTGTAGCCATCGGCTCCCTGAACGACGGGCCCCACCTTTTCCAGATCAAGGTCACGGACAATAACGGGAAGCAGGCGGTCTCCGGCGAAATCGCGCTCCTGGCGGCCAACGGCCCTTGGGTAACCTTGACGTCACCCCAGGGGAAGCAGGCGGTTTCCGGAAAGGCGGTCCTGGCCTACCATGACAGCGTGGCCGCCCCGTCGACCCTCGCCTCCGATTCCCTGTTGGTGGACGGCAAAACGTATATGGCCCTTTCCCTGAGCGGGACCGATTCCCTGAACAGCACCGTGCTTGCGGACGGGGAGCATACCTTGCAAGTGAAGGCCACGGACAGCCGCGGAAAGTCAGCCTATTCGCTGACCGTAACGGTGACGGTACGCAACGGCCCTCGTGCGGATATCGACAGCGCCTGGGCGGATTCCACCGTATCCGGGACCTCCGTGATCCGGTTCCGCACCGCCGCCGTCGCTCCGGCCACCGTGGTCTCGCGGCGCATTTCCATCGATGGCGGCGCCTTCCGGACCACCGGCAGCGATTCGACCGATACCTTGGACACGCGCAGACTCAGTGACGGGGCGCATCTCGTCCAGGTGAAGGTCGCGGATAGCCAAGGCAAGGAAGGCCTGTCCCGGCTGGTCAAGTTCAACGTCCGCAACGCGCCCACGGTCCTATTCGGCTCCCCTATAGCCAATGCCTATGTGAGCGGCACGATCACGGTGAGGTTCACGGCCTCGGTCGTGGCGCCGGATACCCTGGCGAACCGGCAAATCTCCATCGGCGGCGGGGATTGGTTGAAGACCACCACCGATTCCACCTTCACCTTGGACACCAAGACCTATAAGGATGGCGACCTGCTCCTGCAAGTCCGCGTGGCCGATGCCAGCGGCAAGGCGGACACCACCTTGGCTCTGGAAATCGTGGTGGACAACTCCCCGCCCAAGGTCAGCTTCCCGCTGGTGGCTTATGGAAAAGGGGGCAAAGGGAGCCAGGGCCGATTAGGATCGACGCTGACCGTAACCGCCCAGGGACTGGACCTGCGCGCGGGCATGAACAAGGATTCGGCCATGGTGCTCACCTCCGCCATCCTGACCAAGGACTCCTCCATCCTCCTACGCGACGACGGACAGGGCGCCGATGCGGTGGCAGGGGACAATGTCTTCAGCGCCTATCTTCCGATTGCCGTGGACACGGCCGGCCTCATCCCTTATTCCCTGCGCGCCCGCGACGCCCTCGGCAACGACACCCTGCTCGTCAGCGCGGTCATCCTCGACAATGTGCCGCCTACCGCTTCCCTGCATGTGGAACCCCTGCCGACAGGCGGGGACAGCCTGAACGGGATCGTCTATGTCCCTAAGATCGTCCTCAAGGGCCGCTTCTCGGACGGCGCCGGATCGGGTATCGCTGAGGTTACCCTGGAGGTCCTGAACGACAGCGGCCAGCATGTCATGAACAGCCCCATCGCCCTGCCCCCGTCCCCATCCGGTTTCAGCCATATCCTCAACCTGGTGCCGGGCGGCAATAGGGTTTTGCTGATCGCCTTGGACAAGGCGGGCAATGCCGATACCGCGCGGGCCAAATTCACCTACGAGATTCCCAAGGCGACCTTGGTGGTGGACGGGCAGGGCGGCACGGTCAGGAGCCCCAACGGGAGCGGCGTGGTCATCCCGGCGGGCGCGCTGGACCGGTCCCGGGAAATCACCATCCGCCCCGCGGACGCATCCGAGGAGGCGAAACCGCTCAACCCCCTGGTCAAGCTGCTGGGCATCCCGGAGGAATTCGGACCCGATCATACGGTCTTCCGGAAGGCCGTAACCTTGACGTTAACCTATACGGACGCCGATCTGGATCCCAACCAGGACGGGACGGCCGATATCCGCCCCGAGGATCTGACCGTGGTCTTCTGGGACGGCCAGGCCTGGGTGCGCGCCGGCGTGGCCAGCCTGGACAAGGCCGCCCACTCCCTGACCGTGGATGTCAACCACTTCACTCTTTACGATTTGGCGGAAGACAAGACGCCCCCGCCGGACAAGGTGGTGGCCTTCTGGAACGCCAACCCCATCCGCGAAGGCCAGGGCGGAGTCTTCCATTACAAGCTGCCGGAAGCGGGCAAGGTGAGCCTGGATATCCTGGACATGTCCGGGGATCTGGTCAATGCCCTGATTCCCGCCGGGACCGACCGCGTCGCGGGCGAATGGAGCTGGGATTGGAACGGCGATAATGTCTCCGGGCGTTTCGCCGGGGCCGGCCTATACGTATACGTCTTCCGCTTCGAACCCGGCAGCGGCAAGGCCAAGACTTTGATCCGGAAACCCGTGGGCCTGGTACGGAAATGATATCGGGAGGCCAAGGAAGGCATATGAGAGCAGCATCCGCATTCACCCGCATTAAGAGTTCAAGCTCGCGATCGCGACTTCTCACGTCGGTCGGCTTCGCCTTGATCGGAATCCTCGGCGCGTTTGGAACGGGGTACGCGCTCCCGACCCTGCAAATCATCTATCCGCGCGGCGGATCGGACGTGGAAGGCGTGGTCAACCTGCGGGTCTACGCGCATGAGGGCGGAAATATCAACCTGATCGACTCGGTGAAATTCTTCCGCAAGACGATCGCCGATTCGGCCACCAAGATCCCGCTCATCCGCATCGCATCCCTGGGAGAATGGTCCGGTTCCTGGAAGGCGCCCGCCTCCCTGACCGGCCCGGACACCTTGGTATTCCGGGCCTTCAATTCCACGGGCGGCAACACCGACAGCACCATCATCGTCAACCTCGTCAGCAGCGGCGCCACCACCCCGCCCACCATCACCGTGGATTCGCCCAAGGGCGGCGATACCATTTCCGGAATCAAGACCATCTCCTTCACGGCCACGGCCGGCGGGGTGGCCACCATCGCAAAGCGCGAGATTTCCGTGGACGGCCGGGCTTACGATTCCACCACCACGGCCACGACCCATAGCCTGAATAGCATCCAACTGGCGGAGGGCAGCCATACCATCCGCATCCGCATCACCAATAGCGCCGGGGCCGCCACCGAATCCCAGGTCATCAGCTATTTCGTCCTGAACTCCCCCACCGTAACCTGGAAGTCACCCGCAGGCGGCGGCTCCGTCTCGGGAAAACTGATCCTCGATTACCAGGATTCCACCCTGGGCGGGGCTTCCATAACCAGCGACTCCCTGCTCATCGACGGACAGGGATTCGCCGCCCTCAAGACCCCCAAGGGGCCGGATACCGTGGCGGTCGCCTCGCTTGGGGACGGGACCCATACCTTCCAGATCAAGGTCACGGACAATAACGGGAAGACCGGGACCTCGGGTCGCATGGCCTTGATCGTGGCCAACGGGCCGTGGGTAACCTTGACGTCACCCCAGGGAAAGCAGCTGCTTTCCGGGAACGTGGCCCTGGCCTACCATGACAGCCTGGCCGCGCCCTCGACCCGGGTCTCGGATTCGCTCCTGGTGGATGGGACGGGGCATATGGCCCTGTCTTCCGCCGGAACCGATGTCCTGAACAGCACCGTGCTTCCGGACGGCGAGCACAGCCTGCAGGTCAAGCTCACCGACAGCCGGGGAAAAATCGGCTACTCGGCCCTGGTGACGGTGACGGTGCGCAATGGCCCGCATGCGGATATCGACAGCGCGCTGGCGGATTCGACGGTGTCCGGCACCTTGGTGGTCCGGTTCCGGACGCAGGCCGTAGCCCCGGCGACGGTGAAGACCCGGCAGATCTCCATCGACGGCGCGGCCTTCCGGACGACGGGCGGGGACTCTACCGATACCGTGGACACGCGCACGCTCAGCGAGGGCTCGCATACGGCCCAAGTGAAGGTGGTGGACAGCCAGGACAAGGAAGCCTTGTCGCGCCTGGTGAAGTTCAATGTCCGCAACGCTCCCTCGGTCACGGTGACCTCGCCTGCGGTCGACGCCTATGCCAGCGGGACCCTGACCATAAGGTTCACGGCCAAGGCCGTGGCTCCGGATACGATCAAGTCCACCCAGATTTCCATCGGCGGCGGGGAGTGGATTGCCGCCACCAGCGATTCCACTTATGCCTTGGACACCAAGGCTTTCAAGGACGGCGATTTGCGGATTCAGATTCGCGCCGTCGACGGCAGCGGGAAATCGGCCGTGACCTTGGCGCGGGAATTCGTCATCGACAATTCGCCCCCAAAAATCAGCTACCCCAACGCGAGCTATCCGGAAAACGCGCCTTCGGCCCGCAAGGGCGTCAGCGTCCTGATCACGGCCCAGGCCCTCGATCTGATTTCGGGCATGGCCAAGGACAAGGCCGTGACCTTGCGCATCCCCGATCTCCAATCCGACACCGTGGTGCTTCACGATGACGGGCTGGATGGCGACAAGGTGGCCGGGGACAATGTCTATAGCGGCTTCCTGGCCGTCACCGACAGCCTCACCGGTTCCGCAGCCTATACCATCCATGCCCGCGACGCCTTGGGGAACGATACTTCCGTGACCGGCGCCCTCGAACTCGACAACCGCGCGCCCAACCTCTCCTTCGCCCTGGAACCCGCGCCAGGCGGGGTTTCCGGCTCTTTGAGCGGTGAAGTCTACGTCTCGCGCATCCTCATGCAGGGGCAGTTCGCGGATAGCGGCGGCTCCGGCATGAAGAGCCTGAACCTGGTGGTCCGCAATGACAGCGGGGATCATGTCAACAACAGCCCCGAGGCCGTTCCGCTTTTGGACGGAAGGTTCCGCCGCATCGTGGAACTCGTCCCCGGCCTGAACCGGATCTACCTGGTGGGCATGGACAAGGCGGGCAATGTCGATACCGTCGCCGCGGCCGTCACCTATATCGTGCCCAAGGAAACCAAGCTGGTAACGAGTTCCGGAGGCGCGGTCATGGGCGCCGATGGGAGCGGAGTCTCCATTCCTCCCGGCATCCTGGGACAGGCGAAGGAAATCACCGTGAAGGTGGTGGACACGCGCCTGGAGCCCAAGCCCTTGGACGATAATATCAAGCTGCTGTCGGTCCCGCATGAGTTCGGCCCGGATGGATTGGTGTTTCCTTCGCCGGTTACGGTAACCTTGGCGTATACGGATGCCGATCTCGATCCGAACCAGGACGGGATCTCCGATTTCGACGAGAACAAGCTCACCTTGGTTTTCTGGAACGGCACCTCGTGGATCAAGGCCGGTGACGCCCGCGTCGACAAGGCCAAGAAGACCGTGAGCGTCGAGGTCAACCATTTCACCTTGTTCGACATCGCCCAGGACGAATCCGCGGCACCTTCGGAACTGGTGGCGTATTGGGATCGCAATCCCGTTCCGGGCAATTCCGAATTCATCTACAAGGTCCCCTCCGCGGGCAAGGTCTCGCTCGATATCCTCGATATGAGCGGGGACGTGACCAAGAGCCTGATCCGATCCGATTCGCATGTCACCGGGACTGGCAGCGTCCGCTGGGACGGCAGCAATGTCCGCGGCCTATTCGCCGGGGCGGGCCTCTATGTCTATGTCTTCAAATACGCGTCCGATGACGGAAAAATCAAAAAGCTGATCCGCAAGCCCGTCGGTTTGGTCGGAAAGTAAGGAGGATCCATGCCTAAGATCCATATCGCAAGAATCGCCGTGACCGCGGGAATCCTTTCCATCGGGACGGCCCTGGCCAAGCCCCTGGACTTGCAGATGGGCTCGCGCGGATTCGGGATGGGGGGCGCCTTCGTCGCCATCTCCGACGACGCCACGGCCACCTATTGGAACCCGGCCGGCTTGACCCAACTCGGATCCCTGACCTTATCGGAAACCAATTGGATCCTGCAGGACGTTCCCGGCGTGAACGTCAATTACCTGACCGGCGCCATCCCCATCTCCCAGGTGGGAACCGTTTCCGGAGGCTGGCTCATGCAGCATGCCACTTTGGAACAGGGCGATCCGCAAAGCGCCCAGCATTCGCAAAGCGACTGGTACGAGCATGCCTTCTCGCTCGCGGCCGGACGCGAGCTGTGGAAGAAGCTCTGGATCTTCGAGAACACCAGCCTGGGTTTCAGCCTGGACCGGTACGTCCTCAACAGCGGGGAGTTGAACGGGGCGGGCACGGGCTTCGACCTGGGCTTCCTGACCCGCTTCCCTTACGGCCTCAGGATGGGATTGGTGATGCGCTCCTTGGGCGCGGATATGATGGGCGATAAAATCGATCCGGAGTACCGGCTGGGGCTCGGATATATTTGGGAAGGACAGGATCGCCATAAAGTGACGATAGCTATGGATCTCGCCTCCAAGGAGAACGTCGAATACGAAAACACTACGGACGGCGTCACCCGGAACTACAAGGGATTCCTCGGCGCCGAATACGCCTAACGAGCTGAGGAGGGCATGGGCAGTGCGGGCG
>DAINDC010000033.1:22243-23646 GCA_036732085.1 Fibrobacterota bacterium
TGCGGGCCGGAGCCAACTCCACCTTCCTCAATTCCCGCGACGTCCTCGCGGCCACCAGCGGCGTCGGCGTGGGCTACCGCGGGTTCGCCCTGGAATACGCTTATCAGTACAATACCAACGAGGATGTTTCTTTGGGCCAGTCCCATCGGGTGACCTTCGAGGCGAAGATCGGCGAGTTCCTGGGCAAGTAGGAATCCTGGCCCGCGGCCTCGGGATCGCAGTCAACAAAAGGTTAATCCTGAAATCGGGCCCCCGATTTTAGGGACATATGCGGCGATCAATTCAAGGAAGGGTAAAAACTTCTTCCGACCCGTGGTTCACCATTTTGTGATCTCGTAAACTCTGTTACTCAGTTCCCGTACTGAAAACCGTTCATCTTATCAATCTTTAACCTGGCGCTTCGTCGCTCAACCAAGCACTTCAACGCGACCGGTTCCTGCCGGCGCCGCCCGCACTCAGCGACGGCGCCGCCATGATCCTTCGGTCTTCGGATGAATTGCTTCCCGTTCGAAACCAAACCATTTCCGGAGGATCCGAATGATTTCAATCCGTTATTTCACTTTTGCGGCCCTGGCTTCCGTCCCGCTCCTCTTTACCGGTTGCGGCGATGTCGGAACCAATCCCGTTAGCGGCGGCGGGGACGCTTCGGCCATGCAAGAACATTACGACGTGGTTTCCCATACCGATTTTATCGACCGGGGGCCCATATTGGAGGCTCCTTCCAGCCCCGTCTTCGAAAGCGCACCCGGAGTCCAAGCCCAAGCCGCCTCCACCCAAGGCGTATTCCGATCCGATCTGGAGGATCAGGACGCCGCCTGCTGGGGTAACCGCCAGGTTTCCGGGTATGCGGCCGCCGCTTGCGGCGATTGGAGTTCCATCGGCTCCCGCGGCGCCCGCCTGGCCGAAGGCGAAGTGAGCCATTCCGGCCGCAAATCCATGGCCGTCACCTTCTCCAAGAATGAAGAGGTGGCCGGGGCTTCGCTGGGCGTCAACGCTGACGTGGTGAACGTGCGCGCCTACTACAATTTCGCCGAGGGCTTCGACTTCGGCCAGGGGATCAAGATCGGGCGGGTCTCCTCCTTCAATACCGCGACCCAGGCGAACGATATCGACATGGTCCTGGAAGTGCGCAGCGCCGGCGGCCAATGCGGCCTCTCGGATATGGCGGATGTCGGCCTCTACTTCAACGGAAAGCCCGTCGGTTATGATTGGGGGAATATCGCCTCGAGCATCACCTTCCAGCGGGGCCGCTGGTATGCCATCGAATACCAGGTCGCCCTGAATACGCCCGGGTCCGCGGACGGTTCGGTCAAGCTCTGGGTGGACGGGGCCCTGGTCGCTTCCAAGGCCGGCATCAATATCCGCGGCAATGGCGGCGCCTCCGCCAAGCTCAACCGCTTGCG
>DAINDC010000034.1:0-22908 GCA_036732085.1 Fibrobacterota bacterium
ATCCAGGCCCGATGCGACCATGGTCCTGACGAAGCCCGCAGGTAACGCTTCAGTTACGTAGGGTACAAGGGCCAGCAGGGACGCGACAAGGATACCCCTCCGGTTTCGCAAGAGCATCCCTGCCGGCTTGACGGCGTTCGTTGCGATTTTCATGTACGTCCTTTACGGAGCGGAAGGCCGGACAAACAGCCGAGAAAGGGACAATCGAAACGGTGCATCGGACTCAAGGTATCCGGATAACCCTGGATATCCCTCCAAATATGGGCTGGAGGGGATTATCTGCTTACGGATTGAAAACGCGGGCGGTTATCGAAGCAACCGGCCGGGCGGCCATTGAGATTCGGGATGTTAAACCCGGGTATATCCTTTAAATTCCATTTCGATTCTAAGCGCTCGGATCGAACGGGATATTAGTCATTTGGCGACCATTCCCTTACGGCACTTCGGTTACCGTAGTCGCATCCTCACGCAACATGACGGTGCCAGCCAAATAACGGACGCGGAACTGGACCATTGGTAAGGTCACGGAGGTGCTACTGAAAGCGAGGCTGAAGGTTTGAAAAATGTTCTGCCCGGAAAAATCCGAAGCGATCAAGGTTTTCTCAATCATAATAGTCGCGTCCAGGCCGTTTACAACGTCAATCAGGCAAATTGAATCGGTAGGACTGACGGTTCCATTAATTGCCAGGACAAAATCGGCCCGATAGTTTTTGTTAGCCGGTAAATCGTAAAAAGGCCCATAAGTGATGTGCTGTGAAGAGGCATTGCTGACCTCCCAAATGTTGCCATTAGCTGCGCCAGCCTGGTGGCCCATGGCCGTATCGGTCATTTGCCACGTTTTAGTGAAGACATCGGGGTTGTAGGAGACCGGTAGAGTGATTGTTGAAATTCGGCCCGATTTGTCATAAGCCGATACCGTGATCGAGGTGGTCCCTGAGCTGACGGTTACTCCAGCCTTAGACCATGACGTATCCGAAATATCCGCTTTGCCATTGCCCGCAGCCGCCCCGCTGATGTCCACATAATCCACACCCGAACCGCCTGGATCTTGCACCGTTCCGGATAAGGTCTGGGTAGCCGTGCTCACCGTGCGGGGGTTTGCGCCTGAGAGGGTCACTTGAGGAGGATTCAAATCCACGAAAATGGATCGGGAGACGAGGCCGGAACGATTGCCGGCAATATTTTCCTCAACGAGATACAAGGTCTGATTGCCCTCGGAGAGGTTGCTGGTCGGCTGGTAGGTTGCCGTCTTGCTGGTGGAGGTGCCTGACGATAAGTCATTGGAATTGCGTTTAAAGACGAATTGGTTATTGGCGTCAGAGAGATTCGACCACGACCATGTGGGCTTGGCATTTTGCGAATAGACGGGAACCGAGGCACTGAATGTCGGTGCGGCCGGAATGGCGACCGGAGTGGCCGTAGCGACGTTGCTGAGGCCGGATTCGCCGCCCGCGGAAACGGCGCTCACCGCAAAGGCATAGCCGGTTCCGTTGGTCAGGCTGAGAACCTGGTAGGGCGAGGTGACGGATGCTATAGGCGTAACCGACTTATCCACCGTTGTTCCGGACTTATAATAGAGCTTGTATGAAGTCGCCCCCGTAACGGCAGCCCAGGTCACGGTCACCTTCGCATCCGCGGCCACGGCCGAGCCCAAGATGGGCGCGGCCGGCGCGGGAACCTGAGGCGTAGCCTTGGAGATATTGCTGAGTCCCGATTCGCCACCCGCGGTTACGGCGCTGACAGCGAACGCATAGGCCGTCCCATTGGCCAGGCTTTGGACTTGATAGGGCGAGGTGATGTCGGTGATCTTGAGGCCGGTCTTGTCCACGGTCGCACCGGACTTGTGATAAAGATTGTAGGAAGTCGCACCCGTGACGGCAGCCCAGGTTAGGGTAACATTGGCGTCACCGGCATTGGCGGAGCTGAGCACAGGCGCACCGGGCGCTGGGACCTGGGGCACGGCCGTCGCGACATTGCTGAGGCCGGATTCGCCGCCCGCCGAAACGGCGCTGACCGCGAAGGCATAACGGGTGCCGTTGGCGAGCCCCGTAACCTGGGATGGCGAGGTGGCGCCTGCGACCTTGGTCCCCGTCTTGTCCACCGTGGTCCCGGCCGTATAATAAAGGTTGTAGGTGATGGCGCCGGTAACCGTGGTCCAGATGGCGGTCGCATTCGCATCCCCGGCATTCACGGAGCTGAGGACCGGGGCGCCGGGCGCGGGAGCCTGGGGGGTTGCGGAGAGAATATTGCTTAGTCCCGACTCGCCGCCAGGGGAAACCGCGCTGACTGCAAAAGCATAGGCGGTGCCATTAACCAACCCTGTCAAATCGAAAGGGGAGGTAACCTTTTCAACCAAGGTCCCGCCCTTATCCACCGTGGCTCCCGCCTTGTAATAAAGGTTGTACGAGGTGGCCCCGGAAACGGAGGCCCAGGTTACGGTAACCTTGGCGTTTCCGGCTGCGGCGGAGCTTAGCACGGGGGCTCCCGGAGCCGGTTCCTGCGGCGTCGCCGAGGCGATGTTGCTCAGGCCGGATTCGCCGCCCGGGGAAACCGCCGTCACCGCAAAGGCGTAATTGGCGCCATTGACTAGGCTGATGGCCTCATAGGGCGACGCGACGCTTGCGACCTTGGTTCCGGTCTTGTCCACCGTGCTGCCCGCCGTATAGTAGAGGTTGTAGGAGGTCGCGCCGGAGACCGCGCTCCAGGACAAGACCACTTTCTTATTGCCGGCATTGGCGGAGGTGATTGCCGGCGCCGAGGCGGCCGGAGCCTGGGGCGTGGAGGTCTTGACCGGTCCCAGGTCGGATTCCCCCACCTTGTTCACCGCGGATACGGAGAAGCCATAGAGCGCCCCGTTCTTCAGGCCCAGGACCTCATAGGGCGAGGACACGCCCTTTATCCTGGTGCTGCTCTTATCCACGCCCGTGCCTTCGCCATAGTAGATATTGTAGGATTCGGCCCCGGACACGACGGCCCAGGTTAGGGTAACCTTGCCGTCACCCGAATTGACCGAACTGATCGAAGGCGCGAGAGGAGCTCGCGTCGTGTCGATAATGACCGGGATGGTATCGGGCGGGATCTTGGCGCTCACCGTCACCGCAATCACCACCACCTTGGTCGGATCCGAAACCAGGTTCGCCGTCAGGTTCGCGCCGCCCGCGCCTTTCGCCCGGATCTGCGCGGCTTCCACGACCAGGACCTTGGCATCGGAAGAGGTCCACTGCAAGGTCTTGTCCGCGAGGTTGTCGGGACTGACGGTTATAATCGGAAAGGCGGACGAATCGCCCTCCTTGAACTGCAAGGCCGCACCAGCATAAGTCAAAACGGTATTTTGCAGGACGACGGACACGGTGGAATCCGTCTTGCCGGTCGTTCCGTCGTATTTTTTCTCGATTTGGAAGGCGACCTTGCCGGCCATGAATCCGGTCACGTCGATATTGGTCTTCTCACCGTGGTAATGCGGGGCTTCCAGATTTTCAATCTTGGCCTTGCTATCCACCTTGCCCTTGAACAAGGTGTCCACCACCGCTCCGTCGGTGTTCTTGAGGACTATGGTCACCGAATCGAATTGGGACAGGGAGTCGTAGAGCTTGGTGAAGGAAAGCTTGTAGTCGACCTGCTCATCCTGATTGACGCGGCAGGCCCAGAAGCCGATGGAGACCGCGGAAAAGAGGAAAAGAAAAAGGAACAACCTGGTTCGGAGGCCGGTTTTGGTCGGATGCGGAGCGGGCATTGGGGGGATCCTTAATCGACTTGCAAGGTTTTCGTGGAGGCGGATTTCGGTTCGGACAGGAAGTAGGCGGCGATCCCGACGCCGGTGAGAACGACCAGGACGCCGGTCACGCCGACCCAGTAGTGGGTTTTCTTGTCGCCGCTTTTCGGCCGGTCCGCGGGAGGCTTGTCCGCCGGCGGTTTAGGATCAATCGCCCCGTTACCGGAGACGGCCGCGTTTCCCGAGACATGGCCTTCCGCGCGGTTGTACTTCAACTGCGTCGAAGCCAGCTCCTCCTGGATGTTTTTGAAGATCATGTAAATCATATCACTGGCATACATATCCATGATGCGGGCGGTGGGTTCGATAAGCAGCAACTGGAGCATGTAATATTTCCCGCGTTCACGCGTCGCGTCATTCGCGGCATACATCACGCCCAGGTGCTTGAAGACGAAGATGCTGTCCGGGTGATCGTTGACCTTGCCTTCCTTCAACGCCGCCGCAAGGATCCCGATGGCTTGCTCGAAGTCCCCGTCCTGGTAAAGCTTGCGGACACTGGCGGTATCCAAGGCGGGTTTGGAGGCGGGCGCAACCGTCCTGGTGGAAGCCGCCATCGGACGGGCCTCAGGGCTTTTCGGTGCTGCGGCCGGGGCCAGATAGGCCCCTAGCAAAAGGCAGGATAGGATGAGATATGGTTTTTGCATTTGGCCTTAAAACTAAATTAATTCCCTTCCTTCCTGGCGTAGTCACCATTTGCCGTGGTGCTTCACCTCCCGCCCCTTGGCATCCTCCCCCTCCCCCGACACGGTTGGACCGGCTTTCCGGACTCGGGATTTATGGGCCTTTTTGAAATTTTAGGATTGGAACGTCCCTATTCGGCCGCAGGGTCCCGGGATTGAAATTCCCGATTTCGCGAATCGGATTTTTCCGGAAATTCTCATCGTCGCTAAAGCACCAATTGAATTGGTGATCTGTTTGTAGATCTGATTGCTAAATTTTCCATCGCGATGATCCGGATTTTTTCCGCGCAATCGCCCGGGAGAAAAGCTCAGGATGCATAGTGGAAGTCCTGACTCCCAAGGAACCCCCTGCCACACCTTCTACTGGATTCCGATCCGGAAGCTGTCGATTCTCCCGCGCCTGGCGAACAAGCTGGGCCGGTCGCAATCCGGTGTCGTCCTCGATTTGGAAGACAGCCTTTGGTTTCCAGATGATCCGATAAGGACGGAAGCCGCCCGCGCCAGTGCCCGTTCCACCTTGGTCGCGAAGGGCCCGCTTTTGAAATCGCTGGCCGGCCGTATCCCCTTGGCCGTGCGGATCAACCCTTACCCCGGCGCCATTTTCGAATTGGATTCGGAAGCATTGGCAAGCTTGGGTCTGGAATGGGAATGGCTATTCCTTCCCAAGGTCAGCGCAGGCCGGAATATCCTCCAAGCCGCCGCCAGATTGGCCGAGGCGGGCATCCCTTATCGGAACCTGGTCCCCATCCTGGAAACCCGATCCGCCTTGGATGGGATCGAGGATATCCTTTCGGCGGCCGTGCAAGCGGGCTTGCGATGGATCCAATACGGGCACCAGGATTTCAGTTTGAGCGCCGGCCACTGGCCGTTTTGGGAGCAGGATGATTCCTCCTTCCAATCCCATGTGGAGCGAATGGTATCCGCGGTGGAAGCCCGTGGCCTCAATTATATTCACACTCCATACATGCATATGCAGGACCGCGAGGGATTTCTCGACATGCAACTTTGGTTGAGCCGGATTTGCGCGCGCCCGCATGGCCAGGCGACCCTCTCCATCGAACAAACCCTCGCCTGCGGGCACGGGGAAACCCGATCGCCATCACACCGCCTAACCGGAAGCAGAAGCGGATGCGGAGGGTCGCCTTTGGATATGGCCCTTAGGATCGTGGCCGGCTACGAAAGGAACGCCCATGCCGGCCGGAGTTTCAGCGTGGACGCAGGCAGCGGCAGATTTTTTTCGCCGCAGGAATATCGGGCAGCCTTGGATTTCGTCGGCAAGGAAGCGGTATGAAACCGGATGAGTTCCGGCTTGCCATCATCGGCGGTTGCGCCGCCAGCCAAAAGGGAATTCCCCTCTCGCGACTGTACCATCGGATCCTTTCCGCACGCTGGAAATCGGAAAGCGGCCAGCGGCTGAAGGTCATCCTGGATCGCTATGATCAAAGCATTAATTATGCCCCGCGCGTGGAACGCTGCCTGGATCGGGAAGCGTCGGATTCCGTGCTCCTGCATATCCGCCCCTCCCCTTACCTGTTCCGCTGCAAGCCGCTCATCCGCTATGCCGATGCTATGGGTGCGACCCGTTGGGCCTTGCATCCCAAACTCCTGCCGCTGGCCCCGAACGTCTGGAATCCACGCTGGGACGGGGAAACCTTGAGCGGAGGCGCCGATTCGGAAACCGATGTCTATCCGCAATTCAAGGAATCGCGCTTGCGCGGCCTGCATGCCTGGTTGGGAATGGTCCTGGGGTTGGGCCGATGGTCGAGGGCCCAGGAGCTGGTAAACCTGGCCGAAGTGCGGAGGCTTTGCGCCTCGCGGAATAAAAAACTCTATGTCCTGGGACCCACGCCCTTCCTACGATCGCGGGCGGAGAACCGCCTTTGCCAGGATCTATCGATCGCTTTGCGTAAAGCCTTGGCTGGCACGGAAGTGGTTTTCATCGATCCTTTTTGGCCGAACCCGGAGGAGGCGAAAACCCGTTTCCTGCCGGATTTATGGCACTTGAATTCCGAGGGCCATGCCCGATTGTCGGATACCCTATTCCGGGCGCTCCAGGCCTCGCGACTTCCAGCCTTGGCAACTGAAAACCCCTGACCGAGCCGGATCCTTCAACTAAGTCTTCATCGTTCCCATTTCCCATTTTGCGTTTTCTTTCTGAAAACGTTGAGCTTGAGGGTATATTCTTTCCCATTACTTAGGGGGCTCCATGGCTAATAAAACGATTCTGACTTCCTTACTCGCCGGCAGCGCCTTGCTGCTCGGATCCTGCACCATGGAAGATGTGGTCGGCTCCGCCGGTAGCGATAAATACGGCGTTTCCGTTGAAGACGAAGTCGTGATGGGCCTGAGGACGGCCCTGCAAGTCGGCATCGATTCCAGTTCCATGGCCGCCTCCAAGGTCAATGGCTATCTGGCCCACAAGGTCATCAAGATCCTGCTCCCGGAAGAAGCCGCCCAGGCCCTGCAGGCGGCCCAGGACGTGGCCGCCCAGGTCAAGCCCTACACCAGCCAACTAGAACTCATCCAGACCGCCGTTGACTTCACGCCCGGGCTCTCCGGGGCCACCAGGAGCTCTTTCGGGGACAACCTCAATGCGTCCAGCTCCCTGGCCGCGGAAATCAACGGGCTGGCCACTCTCAGCGACTCCCTGATCCTCTACATGAACCGGGCCGCGGAGTATGCTGCCCCCCGGTCCGTGCCCATTTTCAAAAACGCGATCACGGGCATGTCGATAACGGACGGCTTGTCGCTCCTGAACAGTTCCGACAGCACCGCGGCCACGCTCTACCTGAACGACAAGACCTCCCAACCCCTGATCACGGCCTATGCCCCCATCGTCGACTCCACCTTGGCCCTGGTCCCCCTGACCCAATACTGGGGCCGGTTCCGCGAAACCTACAACGAAGTCCTAACCAAGTATGCCGACTTGCTGGCCTTCCAACAATCGTGGAACGGCAATGCCATCGTGGCCAGCGTGCCGGCCCTGCAAGTGAACAAGTTGAAGACCCTGAGTTATAAGCCCATCGTAACCGCGAGCCTGGGCGCCTATACCACCGGGAGGGCCCTGGACGGCCTGTTCTACCTGGTCGGCGAGGAGGAGAAGGGCATCCGCCGCGATCCCTTCGGCTATATCCAGAATCTCTCCGCGAGCATTTCCGATCTGCTCGGCGAGGTTTTCGGCAAGATCATGCAGATGGGAACCCGCTGATGTCCGTGATGAAAGCGACGTTCGGCTTGGGATGAGCGCCCCGGATCGGAAAACCCTCCTGGACCAATGCAGACGGACCCTGGAGGCCCGCCGGCGCGAATATACCGGCGAACTTGCGAGCCTGGACGAAGCGGCCGCGGCCGAAACCAAGAGCAGCGCCGGCGACAAGTACGAGACCGCCCGCGAGATGATCGCCCAATCCCGGAACCTGATCTCGCATAACCTCTCGGAAACGGTCGCGCACCTGGAGGCCCTGGATCGAATGGATGCGGCGCCCTGGCGGGATCGGATCGGATTCGGTAGCTTGGCGGAGACGTCCCTGGGATGGTACCTGGTGGGAATCAGCCTGGGGGAAGTGGAGGCCGAAGGCCTGATCGTGCGGACGCTTTCCTTGGCGAGCCCGCTGGGTTCGGCCTTGAAGGGAAGGGGCGTCGGGGAGAGCATCGCCTGGCGCGGATCGTCCCTGGAAATCCTGCGGATCCCGCCGGCGACGGTACCCTAGCCGTTACGGAGCTTGTAGTCGTCGTACCCGAATTCCCGGACCACCTTGAGCTGCCCGTCGGCGGTCCAGATGCATAGGGACGGCAGGGGGATGCCGTTGAAGGTGGTATTCTTCACTATGGTGTAATGGATCATGTCCTCGAATACCAGCTTGTCGCCGATGGCCAGGGGCCGGTCGAAACTGTAATCGCCGATGACGTCCCCGGCCAGGCAGGTGAGGCCGCCCAGTCGGTAGGTATGCGCCAGTTTGCCGGGTTCGTCGGCCCCGCGGATCTCGGGACGGTAGGGCATCTCCAAGGTGTCCGGCATATGCGCGGTCGCGGAGGTGTCCAGGATGGCGATGTCGATCCCGTTCCGGACGATGTCGACCACGGAGGAGACCAAGGTCCCGGTGCGCCAACCGACGGCCTCGCCCGGTTCCACGTAGACCTCAGTCCCGTGCCGGACCTTGAAGCCCTTGATGATGCGGATCAGGAGGTCGACGTCGTAGCCTTCCTTGGTGATATGGTGCCCGCCGCCGAAATTGATCCATTTCATGCGCGGGATATAGGGGCCGAAGCGCTCCTCGAAGGACGCCACCACGCGCAGGAGGGTGTCGGAGTTGTTGCCGCAATGGGCGTGGAAATGCAGGCCGTCGATGCCGTCCAATTCGTCCGGGCGGAATTCCTCGAGGGTGACGCCCAGGCGCGAGTTGGTATAGCAGGGATCGTAGAGCGGGGTCTTGACCTCCGAATGGCCGGGATTGACCCGTATCCCGCAGGATACGTAACGGGGAGCCGGCGTTGCCGACTCCTTAAGTTTCCCCCCGGCGCCGAAGCGGGCGGCGTCTTCGGCCGCCTTGCGGGCGGCTTCATCGCTCGCTTGCCGAGCGGCCATTACCTGGGGCTTGAAGCGGCGCCATTGGCTGAAGGAATTGAAGACGATATGGTCGGCGATGCGGAGGATCTCCGGGAACTCGCGGTCCGTGAACGCCACGGAATAGACATGCACCTCCTTGCGCATCTCCTCATGGGCCAGCCGGGCCTCGTGCAGGGAGCTGGCCGTCGCGCCATGCAGGACCTCGCGGACCCAGGGAAAGGCGCTCCAGAAGGCGAAGCCCTTGAGGGCCAGGATGATTTTGCCCCCGCTCTCCTTCTGCACGCGATCGAAAACGGCCAGGTTGCGCTTGAGCAGCGCTTCCTCCAGGACATAGGCGGGAGTCTGGACGAGACTGATGTCTAAGGGCTTGGCCATGGATGCAGTCACTACGTATCGTAATAGACGGTTTCGATCCAGGGCAGCCCGCGTTCCAAGAGCTCGGACATGAACGGATCCGGATCCAACTGCTCGACATTGAATACGCCCTTGCCCTTCCACTTGCCCTGGAGCATCATCATCGCCCCGATGAAGGCCGGAACGCCGGTGGTATAGGAGATGGCCTGGTTGTCCGTCTCCTTATAGGCCTCTTCATGATCGCAGACATTGTAGATGTACAGCTTGCTGGGCTGGCCGTTCTTGACGCCCTCGATGACGCAGCCGATATTGGTCTTGCCCTTGGTGCGCGGACCCAGGCTGGCCGGGTCCGGCAGCAGGGCCTTGAGGAATTGCAGGGGCACGATTTTCTGTCCCTGGAAATCGATAGGGTCGATCCGTGTCAATCCAACGTTCTCGAGCACGCGCAGGTGGGTCAGGTAGTTCTCGGAAAAACTCATCCAGAAGCGGATGCGCTGTAAGCCCTTCAGGTTCTGGCACAGGGACTCGAGCTCTTCATGGTACATCAGGTAGATTTCCATGGGACCCAGCTCAGGCGCGTCGAAGGTCTTGTGGATGGCCATGGGTTCGGTCTCCACCCACTGGCCCTTTTCCCAATACTTGCCCTTGGCGGTGACCTCGCGGATGTTGATCTCAGGATTGAAATTGGTGGCGAAGGGATACCCGTGGTTGCCGGCATTGCAGTCGATGATGTCCACGGTATGGATCTCATCGAAGTGGTTCTTTTGGGCATGCGCGCAGAAGATGTTGGTCACGCCCGGATCGAAGCCGCAACCGAGCAGGGCCATGATGCCGCGCTCCTTGAACTTGTTCTGGTAGGCCCACTGCCATTTGTACTCGAACTTGGCCTCTCCCGGCGGCTCGTAGTTGGCCGTGTCGAGATAGTCTACGCCCGTTTCCAGGCAAGCATCCATGATGGTCAGGTCCTGGTAGGGCAGGGCCGTATTTATCACGAGCTTCGGTTTCACGCGCTGGATCAGCTTGACCATTTCCGGGGTCTTGTCCGCGTCCACCTGGGCGGTTTCGATATCGTACTTGCGGCGCTTGAGGATCTGCTCCTTGATGCGATCGCACCGGGAGATCGTCCGGCTGGCCAAGACCATGCTCGAAAAGACTTCCGGTACCTGGCTGCATTTATGGGCTACGACGCCGCCCACCCCGCCCGCTCCGATGATCAAGACCTTGCTCATGCTTCATCCCCTTGGAAAGACTACGGCCGCCCCATGGAACTGGGACGGGAAACCGTTTGGAAGGCGCTAAAATTAGAATTTTTTACCCCCGGCTGGCGCGCCGTTTCGCCTTCCGGGCCTCGCCGAAATGGTTGTGCAATGGCCCTCTCCGGTAGCTAGTTTACCTGGACATCACCGAACCTGGAGTTGGAATGGACACTTGCGATATCCTGGCAGCTAAGAAATGCATCCCCTGCAAGGGCGGAGTGCCGCCTTTGAAGGGCAGCGACCTCACGGATCTGGCGGGCAAATTGGGGCATGAGTGGAAGGTGGTCTCCGAACACCATCTGGAGAAGGACTATACCTTCAAGGACTTCGCGCAGGCCTTGGCCTTCACCAACCGAGTGGGGGCCATCGCCGAGAAGGAAGGGCATCATCCGGATATCTATCTCGCCTGGGGCAAGGTGGGCATCAAGCTGTGGACGCATAAGATCGACGGGCTCACGGAGAGTGATTTCGTCATGGCGGCGAAGATCGAATCCCTGCCGCGTCTTTAGTACTACGGTTGTGAGCGCTTGGTATTTTGATCTCTATGTCTTCAGAGAGGTCTATCATGAGGGAATCAACTCAGTGGGCAACCGCCTTGAATGCCCTGTTTGGGGGGATTGAGCCCCATTTTAAAACCGAACAAACTTTGGACAGGGCCTGCTGATTCCAATAGCCAACAGTCCCGAATGACTTACCCATAAAACTTCCAGCATGGAAACCCAGCCCGCACCTGCCGGCTTGATTACCTTTCCGCCGATGTCCTCCGCCCACCGACTCACTCTCGCCCTGCAACCCGGCGCCCTGCTTACCCTGGAACGGGAATCCCTTCCGCCGTCCGTTTCCATTCACAAAGAGATGCAGGAACTGGAAACCGATCTGGAACCGATCTTTGCCGAAAGTCCGGCTTTTTTCCTGATCAAGCTCGGCCTGGTCAATCCATCGCTTCCGATGTCTCCCTCGCTGCATTTTTGGCGCGACTTCTCCTCAATATTCTGCCGTAAAATATTGCTGCTGCCGGATGCGGAAACCCTTCGGGAAAAAGCCCGTGGGACCCTGACGGAAGAAGACATCCGGCTTTTGCTGGAAGCGGCGCCCCCAATGTCCGGCTCTGAGTATTTGGGGCCGGAAGTCCTGTGCCGATATTGGGAGGATCTTCATCAGGTCTTCCAAAGCCGCATCACCGGCAATACCCTCTCCGTGGAAGACTGGTTCAATTCCATTTCCGGGGTAGCGCGGGAAGTCGGACGCATCCATTTCCACTTGGTGGAAAACCGCACGGGTGAATACCCGTTTGCCTTCTTGGCCACGTACGGATCCCACATCGGAACCCAGGGCCGCGCGCAACATCTTCCGCTACGCCATGCCCTGGAAGAGTTCAGCGGGGATGCCCGCAGGCAATTGCAGACGCTCAAATCCATCCACCACGCGGCCAAGAGCAGTCCCTGGCTTAAAAAACTCCTGGAGTCGGGGGAGATTTTCCATCCCCTGGCGTGGACGCCCACCCAGGCGCATCGCTTTCTGAAGGACGTGGAGATTTTCTCGGAGGCGGGCATCCTGTGCCGCATTCCCGATTGGTGGCGCGGCGTTCGAAAGGGCCCGCGCATGCGTCTGGTGGTTGGCGATGGCGCGTCGGCGGGTTTGGGCATGGACGCGCTTCTGGACTTCCGTCCGGAACTGACCCTGGATGGGGAAGTCCTGAGTGAGACTGAGCTTCGGCGCCTGGCGGAGGCCGGGGAGGAATTGGCCTTCATCAAGGGTAAATGGGTGACGGTGGACCCGGAGAAAATCGAGCGGAGCTTGGACCTGTTCAAGCGCGCGCGTAAACTGGCCAAAGGCGGAAAGATGACTTTGGCCGAAGCCCTGAAGCTGCTTGGCGGCTCCGAAGGCCAGTCGCCATTGGGTTTAGACAGTGATGAAGTAGAGACCTCCGCCGGAGCCTGGCTTGCGGAGTTGCTGCACAAAATGCATAATCCGGCGTTGGTCCGAAGCATCCATCCGAGCCCTTCCTTCCAAGGCGCCCTGCGTCCCTACCAACAACTGGGTCTCAACTGGCTCCATTTTCTCCATCACCTCGGTTTTGGAGCTTGCCTGGCCGATGATATGGGCTTGGGGAAAACCGTACAGGTATTGGCCTTGCTGCAAACCCTCAAGGATGCCATGCCACAACCGCGCGGCGCGAAGCCGCAGGAGCAGGCGCAGGAGCCACTCGGCGTTTTGCTGGTTGCCCCCGCCTCCCTGCTGCATAATTGGATTTCCGAATTCGACCGGTTCACGCCGGGATTGAGGGTTTACACGGCCCATTCCGCATTCGAGAATAAATCGGAAGGGAATACCTCCCCTTCACAGCCCACCTCTTTGGAGTCGGAAGCGGATGTCATCCTGACAACCTATGGTATGGTCGAACGATTGTCGTGGGTTAAAAAGCGGAAATGGAGCCTGATTATTCTCGACGAGGCCCAGGCCATCAAAAACCCGTCCTCCAAGCAGACCCGCGCCGTTAAAGCGCTGGATGCCTCCCGGCGCATCGTCCTGACGGGAACTCCCGTCGAAAACAGGCTTTTCGATCTCTGGTCGATCTTCGATTTCCTGAATCCCGGTCTCCTGGGAGGCGCCGAGGAATTCCGAAAGCGGGCCCGTCACCTCCAGGATAATCCGGAGGGCTATGGCCGGCTCCGCGGAGTGGTGCAGCCTTACATTTTGCGCCGACTGAAAACGGATAAGTCGCTCTTACCCGATTTACCCGACAAGGTGGAACGAAAGGTCTTTGCATCCTTGGGGAAAAAACAGGTCGCACTGTATCGAGGTTTGGTGAAAAAGCTTGAGAATGCGCTCGATGGATCGGAAGGCATCAAACGCCGGGGAATGATTTTGGCTTTCCTCACAAAATTCAAACAGGTTTGCAATCACCCCGATCTCTACTCGGGCGCCGGTGGCTTCAAAGAAGCGGACAGCGGCAAGTTCGCATTGCTTCGCGAGATTTGCGAGCCCATCCTGGAAAAGCGTGAGCGCATGTTGCTCTTCACCCAGTATGCGGAAATCGCGGAACCGCTCGCCGAATACCTGGCAGGGATTTTCGGACACGCCGGATTGGTTCTGACGGGCGGCACGCCGGTGGGAAAACGACGCGTCCTGGTCGACGCCTTTCAAGGGGATGCCTATATTCCCTTCCTGGTCCTGTCCCTGAAAGCGGGCGGGACCGGATTGAATCTCACCCGCGCCAACCATGTGGTGCATTTCGATCGATGGTGGAACCCGGCCGTGGAAAACCAGGCGACGGACCGGGCCTTCCGCTTGGGGCAGACCAAGAATGTCATGGTCCACAAGTTCATCACCCGCGGTACCTTGGAGGAGAAAATCGACGCCCTGATTGAAAGCAAGAATAAGCTGGCCCGGGACATTCTGCCTTCCGGAAACGAGGATTGGATAACGGAAATGAACGACAAGCAGATCGTGGAGATGTTCACATTGGATGCCCGGGAGGAATAACATGGCGTGGTATCGAAACCGATTTCCGACCACCATGACCGTAGGTGAGCGAAAAGCGAAGGCTTTGCGGGCCGCGGAAAAGTTGGGGCGCAAGCTGAACCTGGATCCGGTCGTCATCGAGGGGCCGCTCGCCATCACGTGGTGGGGCAAGGCCTGGAATCAAAACCTGGAAGGCTACGCGGACTATTCCAACCGGCTGCCTCGCGGCCGAAGCTATGCCCGCCATGGTTCGGTGATCGATCTTCGCATTGAGCCCGGATCGGTTTCAGCGTTTGTGCAGGGAAGCCAATCCCGGCCCTACGAAGTGAAAATAGCCATCGTGGCCATGGATGCGAATGCGCGCGCCCTGCTTATCGAAGCCTGCTCCGGAATGCTCGATTCGACGGAGGCCCTGTTGGAAGGCCGTTTCCCTGGGGACATGACCCGGCTGCTTACCGCGGAAAAGACCGGCCTTTTCCCTAGACCGGGCGGCATCCGCTTTTCCTGCTCCTGTCCGGATTCAGCCAGCCTGTGCAAGCACGTGGCGGCCGCCCTTTACGGGGTTGGAGCCAGGCTTGATCGCGACCCCACGCTTTTCTTTCTCCTGCGAAAAATCGAATTGGAAGACTTGGTATCGCAGGCGGTAATGGAAGAAACCCAAAAGCTGTTGCACGCGAATGGGACGGGTGAATCGGTGCTCATGGACGGAGGAGACGGAGATCTGTCCGCGCTATTCGGAATCGATCTCCTCGCCACGGGGGAGAAGGGGTTTCCGGCCGAGCCCGGCATGCAAGTGAGGATTCCCGCGCCGACCGCCAGAAAGAAAAGCGGGAAAGCAACCGCCAAGGAGACGGAAAAGACTCGTCCGCTTCCTTATAAACCGGATCGCCCAATTCCGACGAAGAAAAACACCCGTGCGACGATACATCAAAAGGCAGTACAGGACGCACTATCGGCCTTGAAAATCCTTTCAAGTGAAATTTTAAAATTGGAATCCGAGTTGGAATCGCTTCTTAAGTAAAGCGGCATTGGTCTATGGGCATGGTTCCCTTTTCACCGGCTTAACAATGCGAATAGCGGATCGTCCCCGCAAGGTCTGATCCTTTTTATTGAGCGGCTGATGCTTGAGCGCCGGGTTCAGGTCTTCCGCCTCGTCGAGCAAAGTGCGCGTCTCGCAGGTCTTGGCCTTCAGCACTTGCATGCGCTTGAAGAACTTCCCGTCCAGCATGCCCAGATGGAAGCGGACATGGCCTTCCCCGCCTCGGCCCGGTGCGCCCGACAAAGCCCGCAGGACGCTCGCCAGCTTGTCCTCATGGCTGCACCCCACGGCGTTCAAGCCGGGATTGCGGGCGGGCGCGGATCCTGGTTCACCCTGCCGACGTAATCGCTTACGCCGGGCATCTCCGGCGCGGGAGCGCTCCGCTTTTCGAAATGGGGAACCGACGCCTAGGCCGAAAGCGTATCATGAGCCATCGCAGCCGCGCATGTCGGTAACACGCACGTTATGCGACCCATCGGCGCGAACAAAAATTCCT
This sequence comes from Fibrobacterota bacterium, assembly GCA_036732085.1. Taxonomy (GTDB): domain Bacteria; phylum Fibrobacterota; class Fibrobacteria; order UBA11236; family UBA11236; genus Chersky-265. The sequence continues at coordinate 15,630 of DAINDC010000034.1, forward strand.
TCCGCGCCGATGGCAGCCCAATCCGCGCGGGCCAGGGAAAGCGCGCGGCGGGATCTTCCGGGATTTCCTCCCCTTTGCCGCCCTGAATAAAATTCAGCGAGGCAGGGATGTTCACAATTGGAGGGCCGGGGGTTGGATGGGACTTGGCTTATCGGGGGTTTTACCCGATCTCTACCGGGCGTCCCGATTTGGCGGAAGCATAGATTCCGTCGATGATTTTCATGAGCTTATGGGCCTCGCTCGGAATGTTCAAGGGTTCTTCCTTGCCTTCCAAGGCCAAGGCGAAGTTCTTGGCGGAGCGGGTGCGGCCCATGGATTCATCCGCTTCGAGGATGATATTCCGATTCACGGGATGGCCATTCTCCTGCGAGTACAATTCGCAAGTGTCGATGCTGGTGGAATCGATGCCGTCGACCTTGAACAACCGCTGGATTTTTCCGCCCGCCTTTTGGCCCTGGAAGACCACGGAGACCACTTCGCGCTCGTTCATCTCGGCCCAGGAGTTGCGGATGGAAAGGACCTGCCCGGTCTTGAAGGTGACGAAGGCATGGGCGGCGGCTTCGACATCGGTCACGCCTTCCTTGACATCGGGAATGCCCCAGGGGCCTTTGAATTCCTTATTATCAATAAGGTCGTTGAAGGTTTGCCCCAGCACGTAGCTCGGTTCCGGATAGCCCATGAAATGCAGGGCGAGATCGACCATGTGGAGCAGATCGATCAGGGGTCCGCCGCCCGAGAGCTTCTTATTGGTGAACCAGCCTCCGAAGCCGGGGATGCCGTTCCTGCGGACCCACATGGCCTGGGCGGAGTTGATCTTGCCCACGGCGCCGGATTTGATATAGTCGCGCATGGCGTAGGATTCCGGCCGCGCGCGGTTGTTGAAATTGAACATGAGGGTCTTGTTGTTCGTCTTCGCCAGGTCCACCATCTGGGCGACATCGGCGGCATTGAGGGCCGGGGGCTTCTCGCAGAAAACGTGCTTGCCAGCGGCTAGGGCTTCCATGACCAGGGGATGGTGGAAGGCATTGGGCGTGATGATCGAGACGGCGTCGACATCCTTCAGGGCCGCGTACATGTCCTTCGCTTCGGCGAAGGTCTTGTCGACCCCGTACTTCTCCGCGGCCGCCTTGGCGGCGGGGCCGTTCTTATCGACGATGGCGACGACTTCGGCGCCGGCGCTGCGGAATCCGGAAACGTGATAGGCCGCCATCCAGCCTGCGCCGACAATCCCAATCTTCGTAGCCATCGACTCTCCTTGGTATGCCCCGATTCGGGGCTGGATTTAAACCTTGATGCGAGTCCACTTGCTCTTCGACTTGTTGCTCGCGAGCAATGCATCGATGAACGCGACGCCAATCACACCGTCTTCCGCATCGGGATGATCGCATGCGGGAGGTTTTTTGCCCGCATTCACCGCCCTTATCCCCTTGTAAGCTTCCCGGTAGATATTTGCGAAGGCCTCAATATAGCCATCGGGATGCCCCCAGATCAACCTGGCGGCAGCTTGGGCCTCCTTGCAAAGGTTGTTATTCCCTTTGGAATAGCGGGTTTGAAAGCCCTCCGGGCTCTTGACGATCAAGTAATTGGGATCCTCCTGATTCCATTCCAGCCCCAGCTTGGTGCCGTAGACGCGGATGCTCAGCCGGTTCTCCTCCCCGGCCGATATCTGCGACGCATACAGGATGCCGCGCGCGCCGCCCTTATAGCGGACCAGGACATTGCCGTCGTCTTCCAGCCGGTTGCCCTTGACGAAGGCGGTGAGCTCGGCGCAGACCTCATCGATTTCCAGCCCGGTGATATAGCGCACCAGATTTTCCGCATGCGTGCCCAGATCGCCCATGCAGCAAGAGCCGCCGGCGATTTCCGGATCCATCCGCCACATGCCGATGGAGTTGCCGGGATTGGTGATCATGCCGCTCATCCAACCCTGCGGATATTCCACCACCACCTTGTTGATCTTGCCCATCTGGCCGCTCTTCACCATATGGCGCGCCTGCTTGACCATGGGATAGCCGGTATAGTTATGCGTGAGCGCGAAGATTTTGCCGGACTTCTGCACGATCTTCCGCAGGGCCTTGGCATCGGCGAAGGTGGTCGTCATGGGCTTGTCGCAAATCACGTTGATGCCGGATTCCAGGAACAGCTTGGACGCCGGGAAATGCCCGCTATTGGGGACGACGATGGAAACGAAATCGATACGCTGATCGTCCGGCAGCATCGCCTCCTTTTCCGCCATCTCCTGATAGGTGCGATAGACGCGGTTGGGATTCAGGCCCAACTCCTCGCCCGACTTCTTGGATTTCACCGGGTCGCGCGAAAAAGCGCCCGCCACGTATTCCGCCTCGCCGTCCAAGGTGGCCGCCATACGGTGCACCGGGCCGATGAAAGCTCCCGTGCCGCCGCCCACCATACCGCCCCTTAATTTTCTCTGTGCCATTGGGAAACCTTTCTTCGCAATCCGCGCTATCGCGCTTGATTCGGGGTTTAGGGAACTGGCGGATACCCGCCTGATTGTTTTTTTGCGAAGTGGAGCAGGGAATCGGAGTATCCGCTTCGCCCAAACCCCGGATCCACAGCTTCGATTAATTTGGTCCTAGGTCTTCTTAGTGCCTGAGGAGCTCCGGCTCCTCAGGTCCCTCAAGTCCATTAGGTTCTATAGGCTTCGCGGCCGTTGCCCTGGACCGGAATGTCCTGCGCCTTCAGAACCTCGTTCTGCAGAGAGTACATGCAGGCCGCGGCTTCGTCGATCTTGCGCGTGAAGGCGAGCGATCCCTTGAGGATGGGCTTGAGCCTCGTCTTGTCCTGGATGCGCGCGGACGGATATTCGTGCTCCACCACCAGCGGGGTCTCGGCCACGTCGAGCTGCAGGAGCTCCCGGGCGGCGAGCTGATGGTCGAGCCAGTCCACCGTGCGGTTCTGCAGGTAGGCGAGCGGATCATGCTTGGCCGTGCCCGGCAGCTCATGCTGGCTGTAGGCGACCTGCTTTTTCCAGGCATTGAGATGGTCGGCCGGATTCTCCGAGACCTTGCCGTCCTTCCAATCGCCGCGCTGGACCACCTGGCCCTGGTAGCCCCAGGCCGATACGCCCTTCGAGTCGATCACCTGTCCTTTGACATGGAAGCCCGCGATCAGGAAGTTGTAACCGGTGTCTTTCAGGTATTGGAAGATCGAGCGCGTGTCCATGCCCATGAGGATGGAATGGGACGGATCGTAATGGATCCGGAACTGATCGCCCACGCCATGCTTCTCGCAGATCTTGTGGAGCGCGATCCAGGTGCCGGGCACATGCGCGATATTGTTGACCCACAGATCGGTGGTGTTCCAGCCGGGCATCGGACATTGTTCGACGCGGTACTGGAGGCCGCGATCCTTGGCCGCCTTCATGGTGGGAATGAAAACCTGTTCGAACATGTCCAGGTTCTGATCCATGCTGAGCTTGACGTTGCGGCCCACGAATCCGCAGACGGCCTTCAGGCCGAGCGCGACGGCGGCATCCATGGCGCGGATCATGAAGTCATGCTTCTTCTTGCGATTGGCGTCATGGTCGGTGAGCATATTGTCGAAGTAGCTGATATCGGTCATGCCGACGCGGGTTTCCTTCATCGCGGCCAGGACGCGACTCGCGCGGGCCTTGTCGAAAGGCTTGCGGAGGTCCAAGTGGTTGGCGACCGGATCCAGCATGGCTTCCGGAGGCACGTCGGTCTCGGTGGGATGCAGGGCCGCGGACAATTGGATGCTCTCGACATCCAGCTCGGTCGCGAACTGGAGCCAATCCTCGATGGCCTTATCCGGATCGGCATCGCGCACCGCGCGCGGAGTCAGCTCCTGGAGTGCGGCGGTCAGCACGCTCATCTTCATGAATTTCGGATCGAAGGATTTCACGGCCATCGGAATGGTTCCTTTCAAGGACACTTATTTCGCCTGCCCATTCAGGCGAAAAGAGCAATCACCACCGTCGCGGGATAGGCCTGCGGGGCAGCGAGGATATATAGATTAATGCCACAAAACGGGTCAACTGGCATGATAAATCTCTGCTGCCGGCTTGGGTTTACGGCATGTGGACGCGGCTTTTTTCCATGCGGGCGCGGTTTTTATACCGGCTGTCGGCCCGGGGCCCGATCGACCCGGTCGCTTGACCGATCCGGAGGCCGATCAAGGGGCCTCTTGGGGGTTGCAAGGGAGACTAAAAGCGGTCAGTCCCGGATGGGAAGATGGAACCGGGATCCATCCGGCAGCACGATGCGCAGGAAGGCGTTCCGATCGACGGCGGGCAAGGTCCAGATGCCGGGAGCTCCGGAAGGCTGGGCCGAACCGATCCAACTGCCGCGCAGGTTGAAGCAGTCGATGCCCACGGGCCGATGGGCCGCGAACCAGGAGCCGCCAACACGACCATCATGAATCCACATTTCCGAGCCACCCCAGGTACCGGCGATCTCTCGGATACCGGCCTGAGCACCGAGCTTAAGGGTCGTAATAGCGGACTCCATCTCAACGCTTGGCAGAGTCCCAGATGCGAATAAAGTCAATTCCGACAAAGTGAACACAAAGCCCCCGGAGGTCAGATAATAGACGCGGAAGACGCCATTCTGTAAGGATACGGGGAATCCGGCCTCCAATGTTATTTGGGCACTCAGCTTGGGTAGGCTGTCGTAATGGAACTCCTGCCAATGCACCGAATAGTTGGCGAGGGTCAGGACCGAATCCTTGCCCTTGGTGATATGCCCGCCCAAAGAGTCCGCATAGAACGTCGCGAGGGAATCCAGATTGGGAGCCGTATTTCCGGGAGCGCAGGTAAGCGTGGCTACGCCTCCGAAGCCCTTGTACTTCGCCACCACGGCGGAACTCGTAAGGGTATCCCAGCCCACGGAGAATGTGATCGCATAGTTGGGGGCCGTGACGAGCAAGGCATGGGAATCGGGAACGAAGAATCCCCATGCGGCCAAGGCCAAACCAAAAAGAGTCCCGTTTCGCGCTGTCCGCATAATGACCTTTCACCGGGCTCCCGTATCGGTCGGAAGCCTCGGTCACCCTTCCAATATAAGCACGCGCAGAGCGATTTCCCCTTGGGAATTTGGAGGACTAGCAGGGTCGTGCAAGGCTTATCGGGCCCCGCGACCCCGTATGGGCGGGATTGGTGTACCGTTCAGTTCACATTGGCCGTTCAGTTCACATCGGCCGTTCAGTTCACATCGGTGGCGACGACATCCTCGATGTCGCTGTCCTCGGTAGCCTGTGACGGCGGGGCGCCCGGAGCCGACCGGCCAGACTTCGACGCGGCCTCGGCAGAGGGAATGATGGTCGTCTGCTCGAAGATGAAGTCGCCATTCTTGTAGTCCACCGTCAGATGCTGGCCGGACTTGAGTTCGCCTCCGATAATCAGCCTGCTCAGCGGATTCTCCAGCCGCGTCTGTAGGAAGCGGTTGATGGGCCTCGCGCCGAACGTGGGGTCATAGGAGAGATCCGCGATGGCTCGGGCGCCGGCGGGCTTGAGTTCCGCCGTGATGCCGCGTTCACCCAGGCGCTTGGCCAGATCCTGGAACCGGAGCTCGGCGATTTTGGCCAGCTGATCCTTTTTCAGGGGCTGGAAGGTGATGATCTCGTCGATGCGGTTGATGAATTCGATGCGGAAGAATTTCCGGATCTCGGGCATGAGCTCTTCGACCGTCACCGCCGATTTCGCTTCCGCGAATTTATGCGATCCGATATTCGAAGTCATGACGATGATGGTGTTCTTGAAATTGACGGTGCGACCCTGGGAGTCCGAGAGCCGGCCCTCATCGAAGACCTGGAGCAGGGCGTTGAAGACGTCCGGATGGGCCTTCTCCACCTCGTCGAAGAGGATGACCGCATAGGGCTTACGCCGCACGGCCTCGGTCAATTGGCCGCCTTCCTCGTACCCGACATAACCCGGAGGCGCGCCGATTAGTTTGGACACCGAATGCTTCTCCATATACTCGCTCATGTCGAGACGGATGACGTACTCTTCGCTGTCGAACAGGAACTCGGCGATGGCCTTGGTCAACTCGGTCTTGCCCACGCCCGTGGGGCCCAGGAACAGGAAGCTTCCGATGGGGCGGTTCTCGCGCGCGAGCCCGGAACGGTTGCGCAGGATGGCATGGGAAAGGGCCTGGATGGCCGCGTCCTGGCCCACCACGCGCTTGGCGAGGTGCTCGGGCAGGTTGAGCAGCTTGTCCTTCTCCGCTTCCTTGAGGCGCGTCACGGGAATGCCGGTCCAACGCGCGACCACTTCCGCGATCTCGTCTTCCGTCACCTCCTCATGGAATTGCACGCCGCCCACCGTGGCCTGGGAGGATTGGGAGATGGCGTCTTGCAGCCTCTTCTCGGCGTCCCGCAGGGTCTTGTACTTCAGCTCGGCGGCGCGGTTGAGATCGTATTCGGCTTCCGCCTTCTCGATCTGCCTCTTGATACCGTCGACTTCGGCCTGGAACTCGCGGATCTTCTTGATCTGCTTGGCGCGCCCTTCCCATTGGCGCTGCATGCCGTCGACCTCTTCGCGCAAGGAAGTGATTTCCTTTTGCAGTCCCTGTAGCCGATCGCGGCTTTTTTCGTCCTTCTCCTTCTTGAGCGCCTTCTCCTCGATTTGCAATTGCAGGAGGCGGCGGCTCAGGGTATCGAGCAACTCGGGCGTGGTGTCGAGCTGGGTCTTGACCATGGCCCCGGCTTCGTCCATGAGATCGATGGCCTTGTCCGGCAGGAATCGATCGGCGATGTAGCGCGCCGACAACTTGACCGCGGCCACGATGGCATTGTCCTGGATGCGCACGCCATGGTGGCGATCGAAGCGCTCCTTGATGCCGCGCAGGATGGAGATGCTTTCGTCCAGGGTCGGTTCGAGCACCATGACGGGCTGGAAGCGCCGCTCCAGGGCCGGGTCCTTCTCGATATGGGATTTGTATTCATTAAACGTGGTCGCGCCGATGCAATGGAGCTCGCCGCGGGCCAGCTTGGGCTTGAGCAGGTTGCCCACATCCATGGAGCCTTCGGTCTTGCCCGCTCCCACTATGGTATGGAGCTCGTCGATGAACAGCAAAGTATTGCCTTCGTCCTTCTCAAGCTCATTGAGGACGGCCTTGAGCCGCTCTTCGAATTCGCCCCGGTACTTGGCGCCGGCGATCAGGCTGCCCATGTCCAGGCTGTAGATCTTCTTCCCCTTCAGGGATTCCGGCACGTCGCCCTTCACGATGCGCTGGGCCAGACCTTCCACGATGGCGGTCTTACCCACGCCGGGTTCGCCCACCAGCACGGGATTGTTCTTGGT
>DAINDC010000035.1:0-11347 GCA_036732085.1 Fibrobacterota bacterium
CCCCGAGCGCGGCCGTGCCCCTGGGCGCCGACAGCTTCGCCGGCGAGAAGGAACGCAATACCTTGGAGATCCTCCTCTGCCTGCCCGTCGATGTCGGAGCCCTGTTCTGGGGCAAGGTGCTGGGCATCTATCCGCTCCCGGTCCTGATGGGCTGGCTGGGCCAAGGCGCCATGCTCGCCATCCTTTCCAGCCGCGGGCTTTTGCTCCCGGCCTTCCTTCCGGATGCGGCCAAGGCCATCGTGCTCACGCCCTGCCTGGGCCTGTTCCTCTGCGCCTTCGCCACCTTGATGTCCCTGATTGCGGACTCGGTGCGCAGCGCCGCCCAGCTCACCAGCCTGGCCATGCTCGGGATCTTTTTCATCGTGATGTTCTGCTCCACCTGGATGTTCGCTTCCTGGGCCGTATTCGGCGGATTCCTGGCGGCGCTGGCCTTGGGGTCCGTAACCTGCCTGCTACTGGCGCGATCGCGTTTTCCGAAACTGTCCTGAATCGGATCTGACTCGGGACTCCCGTAAAGTTATATTGGTACGACCACGGAGGCCTCAGATGCAACCCTTCCCGGGAACGATGAATAAAATCCCCTTCGCCTTTTTATCCGCCCTAGGCACGCTCGGTTTAGGCCTGGGCCTGATCTGCGCGCAACCGCCCCTGTCCATGCCGGACCAGGGTTCGGCGCAAGCGAGCCTGGATTCCCTCCGGCGCGTCATCACCAAGCGCATCCTGAGCGACGCCGACAAGAAGGAAATCCGTGCCTGCGATCGGGAGAAGACCCAATTCCTGAAGCAATGCCGGGAAACGGATCCAGCCACCGCCGGAGTGGACAAGAGTCTCAATGAGGCCAAGCTCAAAAGCGCGGATCCCAATGATCCCGCCATACAGGCCCTGATGGAGAAGAAGTTCACCCTCGAAAAAGGCTGCGATGATAAATACCTGGCCACCGCGCATGGCAAGCAATGCCATACCGGCGAGCAAAAGCGGCAGGCCACCCTGGAAAAGGCCCTGGCCCAGGACAAAGCCTATCAGGCCCTGCGGATGCGCGCCGAAGCCGTCGGTGACCAACACCTATAGAGACCCCATTCAGTTAGGGTCTCTTAAGCTATCTTGGGGAACGATCATTTTGGGAAGCGGGTCGGATGGTTGCTGGGAGATTAAGGCTTTGGCCTTAATCTCTTGGAGGAAAGTCCGGGCACCATAGGATAGGATGCTGGTTAACGGCCAGACCCGGCGACGGGATGGAAAGTGCCACAGAGAATATACCGCCTATGCGGGGGAAACCCCGTAGAGTGGAGTTTGCGTAAACGGCCAACTGAAAAGTTGGGCGTCGCAATCTCCTAAAGGATGGTCGCAAGACCATCCTCGGTAAGGGTGAAAAGGCGAGGTAAGAGCTCACCGCGTCCCTGGCGACAGGGATGGCAGGGTAAACCCCATCCGGTGCAAGACCAAATAGGATGGCCAGCTCCAGGGCGCAAGCCCGGGGGCCCGGAGTGTTCCGCTCCGGACGGTCATCGGGTAGGTTGCTTGAGGCGGCGGGTAACCGTCGTCCCAGATGGATAACCATCCCAATCGATCGGGCTTGCCCGATCGGCTGAGACAGAACCCGGCTTATAGACCCGCTTCCCTTCTCAACTCGAAAAGTCGGAACGCCGACTCGCGACTTCTCTCGGCCCGGGCGTCCCTGCCAGTTTGAAGGTAAGGTTTTATTTTGGAACCCATGCTGCATGCGTCCCGCCCTTCGCCTTCCCATCCGTCCCGGCTGGTCTTGATCGCCCTGGGCCTATGGGCGGCCTGCGCGCCGGGCGCGGCCCGCGCCGATGCGGAGCGGTTCTTCCAACCCAGCGAGGGTTTCATCCGCGCCAAGGATCTTCCCGATAGCTTCACCGGCAAGGTCCGATCGATCCAGCTCGACATCAAGGATGCCTTCGAAGGTTCCACCGTGCATAGCGATGCGGAGCAATGGCTCTTCGACACGGGCAACAAGCTCCATATCGAATCCAAGCCCAGCACCATCCGTCGCCGGCTCCTGTTCCGCGAAGGCGATTCCGTGAGCAAGGCGGTCCTGCTCGAGACCGAGAAGAGCCTGCGGGCGGAGGAGTTTCTGGCCGACGCCATCATCGAGGTCATGCCCTGGCAGGACGGCACCGTCCACGTTAAGGTGACCACCTACGATCAATGGACCACGGTCCCGGGCGTGAGCCTCCAGCGGCTGGGCGGCGAATGGATCTATTGGATCGGACCGGTCGAGAGTAACCTCCTGGGTACGGGGCAGAGGCTCGGATTCTTCGTCGGGCACGACCAGTTCCGGGATACGCGCTGGCTCGACTACAATAACAACGCCCTATTCCCGGCGCGCCTGCACCTCACGGCCCATACGGCCTGGCTATCGGACGGGTATTCGGTCCTCTTCTCGCTTTCCAAACCCCTGGAGACGCATGGTGATCGATATTCCTTCGCGGCCTCGCTCTCGGCGGTGGAACTTTCCGAGTATTACTATTTCGACGGCAACCAACTCGGCAGCCTCACCGACAGCCTGGCCGCGGCCAAGGTCGGCGCCCCGCACGTCCTGGAACGCTTCAAGCGGGTGGCCACGCATGATCTCGATCTCAGCGTGACGCGGTCCTACGGATACACGACCAAGTTCAACGTGAGTCCCACCTTCAACCGCCACGAACGCTATAACGACGACGGCAACAATCTGTTCAATGTCTTCAACCGCCACAAACGCTATAACGATGGCGGCACCGATCTGTTCAATGGCTCCCTCCTGTCCGCCGTTCCGCTCCCGGCTTCCGCCCTCGCGCCCGACTTGCGGCTGGATTACCTGCTGGGCCTGAGCTTCAGCCTTTACCAGTACGGATACAAGACCGTGCAGAACTTCAACAACCTGAAGTGGAGCGAGACCTTGGAGACCGGCTGGCGGATTTCCACCAAGGTGGCCTTGAACCAGGAATGGATGGGCGCGCGCAACCACGACTGGTACCTGAGCCATTCGGGCGTCTATGACAATGCCTGGTGGGACGCGGTCTTTTTCAATGCCAGCGCATCCATGCGCTATTTCCTGTCCCCGCAAGGCCGCTTCGATGACGGCTATGCGGCGGCCGCGAATGAGATCCAGTGGAAGCCCGTTCCCTTCACCTCTTCGGTCCTGACCGCCTCCTGGTCCAATTACTTCGCGAAGGCGAAGGTCACGCAATTGCTCCTGGGCGAGGACTACGGCCTCAACGGCTACCCCAACGACTACTATGCCGGACAAGCCCGCATCCTCCTCGAGGCCGAGCAGAGGTTCTTCCCAACTTTCGAGGTGGGCACGGTGGTACCGGCCTTCGCCCTCTTCGCCAATGCCGGCAATGCCTTTCCGGATTACGCGCATTTCGATCCCGCGAACCTGCATTACTCGCTGGGCCTGGGGCTGCGCCTGGGCGCGAGCAAGTCGACGCAGAAGGTGGTCAACCATGTCAACCTGAGTTGGCCGGTGGGCGAGGCCCACCTGAGCGGCCCGGTCTTCAGCATCGTCGCCAAGAAGAGCTTGTAGCCAACTCTCCGATATGAGGACCCCGCCCCATGCCTGGTTTTTGATCATCCGATACTTGATCGCCCGATTCTTAATCGGCCGATTCTTAATCGGCCGATTCCTAATCGGCCGATTCCTAATCGGCCGATTCCTAATCGTCGCGATCGTTGCATCCGCTTGCATGCCCGCCTTCGCGGGGTACGATTTCTACCAACCCTATGCCGGCTTCATCCCCGCCGAGGATCTGCCGGAGTCCTTCCAAGCCCGCATCCGCTCCATCCAATTCGATCGCCGGGACGCCTTCGTGGGTTCGATCGCCCATACCAAGGCCGAGCGGAAGCTTTTCGACTTCGGCAACAAGTTGCATATCGTCTCACGCGAGTCCACCATCCGCCACCGGCTCCTGTTCGCGGAAGGGTCGGAGGCGACCAAGACCTTGCTGACGGAAACGGAGAAGGCGCTGCGCTCGGAAGAATTCCTGGCCGATGCGATACTGGAGGCCAAGTCCATCGATGACAGCACGTGCGATATCCGCGTGACCACCTTCGATCAATTCACGACCATTCCCGGCGGCGGCGCCAAGGTCCTGGGATTAAGGGCTTCCGATGTTTTCCAGGGCCGCTGGAGCGATATCGCCGGCAGCGAATGGCTTTGGTGGGCCGGCATCACGGAGAGTAACCTCCTGGGTACGGGGACCAAGGTGGGCGCGGCCATCCGCCATGATCTGGAGCGGGATACGCGCGAACTCACCTTCGCCAACAAGAGCCTCACCTCCCAGAAGCTCCAGGTCAGCGCCTATACGGCCTGGCTCTCCGACGGCGATTCGCTTCTCTTCAAGATCGAGAAGCCCCTGCTCTCCCGCACCGATACGTATGCCTATGCCCTGTCCGCCTCCAGCGCGGAGAACTCGGAGAAATTGTATTTCGACGCGAACCGCCTGGCCGACCTGCCGTCGGATCTCGCGGCGGAAAAGTCGGGCAAGGCCCATGTGCTGCGGCTTTTCAATCGTGTAGCGGAACAGGCCATCGATCTCAGCCTGACCCGTTCCTTCGGCTACGGCCTCAAGGTCGACGTGGGTCCCGTTTTCAACTATCGCGATCGTTATAATGTGGGTGGCCTGGGCGTCGCGGATACGGCCCTTCTCGCGACCACGCCTTTGCCGTCCTCGTCGCTCTCGCCGGAGAAACGCACCGATGCCCTGCTCGGCCTGTCCTTGAGCCTATCCCAATATGCCTACCAGACGGCCCGCAACTACCGTAACCTGAAATGGAACGAATCCGTGCGGACGGGTTGGCGCCTCTCCACCCAGGCGGCCATGAATCAGGAATGGCTCGGCGCGGCCAATCCGGATTTCCACCTCGTTCAGGAAGCGAGCTATGCCGATGCCTGGAACGATCGGGTCTATCTGGAAATCGGCCTGTCCTGGCAGTCCTTCCTGATGTCCGACGGCAACTGGCACGACGGCCAAGCCGATGCCTGGTGGGAGGGGCAATGGAAGCCCGCCCCCGTAACTTCCACGGTACTGACCGCTTCCTGGACCCACCTGGTCAACACGCCACAGAGCCGGCAGCTCTTGCTCGGCGAGATCGACGGCCTGAACGGTTTCCCCAGCTACTATTTCGCGGGACAGGCGCGGTTCCTGGCCACGGCCGAACAGAGGCTTTTCCCGGCCTTCGAATTCCTGACTTTGGTGCCCGCCTTCTCCGCCATCCTCTCCGCCGGCAATACCTACCCCGACTATAGCGTCTTCGATCCCGCCGACCTGCATTACTCCCTGGGGCTGGGGCTGCGCCTGGGCCGCAGCAAATCCACCCAGAAGATTGTCCAGCATATCAACGTCGTCTGGCCGCTGGGCGAGGCGAACCTTCCCGGCCCCGTCATCTCCGTCCTGGCCAAGGCGAGTCTTTAGCCGCTAGTGGTCTTTAGCCCCTCGTGAAAAGGGGCAATTAAAAAAGGCCCCTGGGGTAACTTCCCAAAGGCCGTAACTTCAGCGTAACCTATTCCTTTTTCCCTATTCCATATTCCGCAAGCCGGATTGCCGGCTAACCCTTGCCGGCCCGGCCCCTTTCCCGGATAACTCTTAAGGCTGTTCCTGGGGATCGCTTTCGTTATAATCCTTGTCGACGAAGATGACGTGGATCTTGTGGTTCAGCTTGTTGGTGATGGTGAACTTGGCCTTGTCGTCGCCCAGGAATTCGGCGAGGAAGTGGAAGACCGGACGATCCAGTTCCGCGGTGCCGGAGATGGGGAAGCGGAAGCGGCCGTTCAGCCAGGGGCGGACGATATCGGTCAGGGTCGCGCTCTTGAAGGCCTGGCCGTCATAGCTGCCGGTCATGGTGCCGTTCCAGACGCCCACCTTGACGCCAGCCTGGGTCTTGATGTCCACGGTGAAGGCGAAGCGGATGGAAGCGTCCTTGTCGCCCTTGGTCTTGTTCACGTTGCGGACATGGACGATCTTGTTGATCAGCGCCGGCTGGAATTTCGACATCGTCGCGCCGGTGGAATCGAACAGGGTGATCGAGTCCACGCGATCGCGCTCGTAGCCCAGGGAGTTGGTGAACTTGGCATGGCGCACGAAGCAGGTGCAATCCTCATGATAGGTCAGGGGGTCGATGACCAGCTCACCCGTGACGGTCAGTTCACCGGCCGAAGTCTTGGCGGCGGCCCCGTCGTAAACCTGTCCCATCTGATCCAGTTCCTGGGTCGTATAGGCGCTTTGCCCATCGCTCTTGAACGCGCTCGCGTCCTTATTGCTGGTGAGGCAACCGGTCATGCACAGGGAGGCGGCGCCGGCGAGGGCGAGGGTCTGGAGGGTGAGGGTGAGTTTCGCGTGCTTCATGGTATCCATCCTTTCGTGGGGTTTCCGAGACCCCTTGGTTTCAAGCTCATATAGAAGATATCCGATAACGAAGAAGGGCGCAATAGGTGATGTCAGTATTGATAACGATATTTTTCGGATAAAGGCCTAAAATTGAATATAATAGCCGTATTAGGTGGGATTTCATAAAATCAGTGAATAATAAAACGATAACGATCTAGCTGATTTTTTGGAATTTCTTCTCAGGGCATTGTATCAATGCCCGAAAAATCGATAACGGAAATCGATACCGAAAAGGAGGCTGGACGAGAAATTAGTCGAGGCGGATCTGAGAGAGGATTTTTCCGAAGGCATCCCAGCGGATATGGAACCGACGTTCCTTGCCTTCGCGTGACCTGCGGGTGAAGTCGACATCGATATGCTTGTCTTGGAAGCGGCCGACCGCGATGCCGGTGGCGCCGTCCGGGAAGCCCAGATCCACGCTGAGGTCGCCGGTGATGTCCAGGTTCTTGGAGAACACGGGTTGATCCGGCGTGAGCGTGAAGCTCGTCGTGGTCAGCGAGTCCAGGTTCCAAGTGGCCGACAAGGTGTACTTCAGGAGCTTATTGTCCTGGTAGCGCTTGGGTTGGCCGCCCAGGACGACCTTGTAACGGCTGTGTTTCTCCACCAGCCGCGAGCCGGCCGGGAAGTCGGTATGGACCGAGACCCAGGTGGTATCGCCGGGACCGAAGGAGGAATCCGCGCGCGTGCCCTTCACGGAGAAGACCACCTTCTTCCCGTCATTTTCCGTGCGCGTTTCCGAGTAGGAGATGGGATAGGTCTTCTGCTCGTCCTTGTAGAGGACCGCGCGCATCTTCTGGACGACCAGATCGACGGTGGGGCGGAAGAGCGGTTTCGGCGTTTTCTGCTTGAAGTCGACCACGCCGGAATCCCCGTCGCCCCAGAGCGCGCCGTCGCCGTCGGCATCGCTGATGGAGAAGAACTCGGTGGTATCCGTGCCGCCGCTCCCGTCCGCGGCCGGGCGCAGGAGGGTGGAGGAGTAGAAGGCGGGGCGGTTGTCCTCCTTGGTGGCGATATCTCCGTCCGGCCCGGGCAGCATCACCAGCAGGTTGTTCCGGAAGGCGGAGTTCGCGAGCGGGATGCGATCGTAGAATACGGCGCGATCGAAGCCGCCGGCGGAATCCAGGTTCTCGTACCGGTAGGCCTGGACGCGCCCGGAGATCTTGAAGACATCGGCGCCCTTGGACAGGAGGATCAATTCGTTCCCGGCGATGGCATCCTTGGCCTTGGCGTCGTAGCGGAAGACCGTGGTGTCCCGATGGATCTTGAGGAGCCCGTCCAGGACATGGAAGCGGCGAGCCACCTTGAGGGTCGCGGTATCGGACAAGTCCCAAGTTACCGTATCCTTGGCGCTACCCAGGAGCTTGGCCTGGCCCGCGGCGGCTTTCCCCAGGGCCGGCGCGGCGGCCTGCTTGGCCAGGATCGGGGAGGCGGTGTCCGGAGCGACCACCAGGGAATCGGCCTCCTTGAAGCTCGGCAAGGCGGAAGGAATGACCGAGAACTGATCCCATCCGGTGTGATCACTGACATGATCGGACATGGCCGCGCCCATGGCGACGGTATTGGGGAAATCTTCGGCGCCGCCGGCGACGCGTCCATTGTTCGGGTCATTGGTCGAGAACAAACAACCGGACAAGACGGTCAAGAGGCAGCCGGTCAGGAGGCAGCCGATCAGGCCTGGAAGCGCCAGGGGCGGCAAGTTTCGCAGGCGGCGGCGGAGCGGAAGGAGCTTGGCAGTCATGGGTTGGGCGGTCTTCGGCATGGCTATTTCCGCTTTTTGGTTTTGGGAAAATACTGGAGGCTGAGCTGCATGATGCCGGATGCGGACGCCTTGTCCTTCTCCACGATTTGCAGGACCTCCTGGCGGAAGGCCTCGATCTTTTCCCGCAGTAACTTGCGTGTTTCCTCGCCCACCATCAGCAGCATGGTGGAGACATGCCGCTCCTCGGCCGGATATTTGAACGGCGCGTCCGCGGCCTGCAGGATCCACTCCCGGTTGAGCCGGCGCACCAGGGCCGCCATGGTGGCGGGCGGCTCCACGAAGGACTCGGTCACGGTATAGCGGCCTTCCGGGCTCTGGCGGACCAGATCCCATTCGCAGAGATCGCGCACGTATTTCTTGAGGGCCGCCGGGGCGATGGGCGGATCGAAGGCGCCGCCGAGCGTTTCGTAATCGCCGCGGAAGTCGAAGGCTTCGATGGCGCAGCGCACCAGCGGATAATGGAAGTCCTGGTAGTACTTGACGAGCTTGGGGCTGAGGCGCGCGAACCGGCTGCGGTTCCGCCGGTAGAGGATCTCCTGGTAGATTTCCTGCCGCCGCGCTTCCTTTTTGGTCTGCCCGAAATCGACCAGCAGCCGGAAGAATTCACCGGCCGCCTCGTCGAGGCCGAAGGCTTTCACCGTCTTCGCGAACGCCGCCTCGCTCAAGGTGCGTTTGCCGACGATGACATCGAGCAGGTAACCGGGATTGGAGATGCCGGCCTCGCGCGCGAACTTGCGATAGGAATAATCCGCGTCCGCATCCTTCCGGGCCTGGAAGCTGTCCTTCAGGAACAGACGGAAGTCGTCGTACCGATAGATATTCGGCGACGAGGGGGATTCCGCTGAGGGTCCGGGTTGCGCATCCATGGAAAGACATTCCTTCTCTCTCAAAGATGCCCTGGATAGGCGGAAAAGTCAATCGTTTCTTCTGGAAGGGATAACGAATCGAGAAATAAAAATCGATAAAAACTCGAAAAAATTGGCAATTAATCATAATAAATCGGACAAATACGCCTTTAAATGGCTGAAAAGTCGCGATTAATCGAAATATGCAATAAACCGGGATCCAAGAGGGAGGCCAAATTTGATAACGGATTAGAAGTACTGTTTGAGGACTTTCTTATTGGCCACGAAATAATCCACGCCGGAGGCCAAGGTCACCACGGTCACGAAGGTCATGAGGGAATAGGGGAGGTAGGCCCAGATATCGCGCCAGTAGGGAAGGTGGGGGTTGTATCGGATGATCAAGGTGTCCACGATTTCGAGCACCAGGATGGTGATGATGGCCGTGCCCTGCAAGGCCGTCTTCCACTTGCCACTTCGACGCGCATCGATGGTCACGCCCGAGGCCGCCGCCAAGGTCCGCAGGGTCTCGATGGTCGACTCGCGGAAGAAGATGACGGCCACCATCCAGACCGCGGCATAACCGGAGGCCAGGAAGCAGAGGAAGATGCCCATATTGGAAATCTTATCGGAATAGGGATCCAAATACTTCCCCAACTGCGTGACCTCGCCCCGCTTGCGCGCGAGGTAGCCGTCCAGGCCGTCGCTGGCCACGAAGAAGATGGCGAGCAGGGCGGCCAGGATCTTGAAGACCAGATGGTTGTCCTGATAGCTGAGATTGTTGTCGTAGAAAAAGACCCAGATGAAAACGGGAGTGAGGAAGATGCGGCTGAAGGTGACCTGGGTGGCCAGGGAAACGGGCTGGCGGGACTTCTCATCGCGATAATAGAAGTAGAGGTAACCCACGCTGGTGGCGAGGATGAGCAGCAGGCTGACCACCATCATGATGCGGGAATAATGCTCCGAATTCCAGACGTAAAGGAGCATGGTGATATTGAGGGACAAGGTGGTGATTTTGCCCCAGATGGTCTTGAGCGGCAGGGCCCGATGCTCCTTGAGCAAGGCGATGGAGAAGATGAGGTAGAACACATTGCGCAGGGTCAGGGCCACCAGGCCCGCGCAGAGCATGGTCGGGAAGGTCTCGTTCGGATCCCAGGCCAGCCGCAGGAAGAGGACCAGGAAGATGAGGTTGCCCAAAAGTTTTTCGCCGAGTTCGAGCCAGAACAGGGCCAGGGGACGTTCGATGTCTTCGTGGCTGAGCTGGAAGGAGGCGTAGAAACCCATCAGCAGCGAAAGGGA
This sequence comes from Fibrobacterota bacterium, assembly GCA_036732085.1. Taxonomy (GTDB): domain Bacteria; phylum Fibrobacterota; class Fibrobacteria; order UBA11236; family UBA11236; genus Chersky-265. The sequence goes on from DAINDC010000035.1 coordinate 10,290, forward strand.
CAGGAAGATGGTAGCCCACAGGTTACGGTTGAGGAAGAGGCAGGCCAAGGTGGCGACGAAGGTCCCCATCTTGATGAGGACCCAGATACGTCCGGCAATCCGTTTGGGCTCCAGCGCTTCGGCGGCCGGCTGCTCCGTCACGGCGGCCCCGTGAGTATCGGCTTCCATGCCTGTAAGTATAGGAATTTCCAAAATTTGGGCCCATGATGACGTTTTCCTCCCAGGGGAAACGCAAGAAACCAGAAAGCACCAGAAACCAAAAAATGCGTAAGTATCCGACCCAGATAGGGCGGCCATGAACGCAGGTCCGGGCACCGACTACTATATCGGGACAACGATGCCGGAACGATGCCGCAACAAGGCAGCAAAAGGCACGGGAGACGAGTTGGAATCGACGCGCAAGCGTATCTCCGCCGCCCTGGGACGGTTGGCACTGATTGCAGTGGGGGCTTTCCGGACCAGGCCCTGCCCTAAGCCCAACCGATCCCCGGGCCCTCCCATTCCTTCCCCTTCGTCTATCCCGGGGCGGATTTGTTCCGGACCCGCATTCGCAGCGGACAAGACAAGGGGCTGTGCATGGGCATCATCGTGGGCGGGAATACGTATACCGATCCGGGCATGAGCGATGCGCTCGCGGGTGACATCCGCTCCTACCAATGGCGGCGGGATGGGGTCACTTGGGAGAGGGATCCGGTCCTGAACGCGCAGGGCATCCTGCCCGTAATGGCCGATTACAGCCCTTTCGCGGTCACCGAATTCCGAGACTGGCTCCTGCATACCGGGTCTATGATACCGATACGGGCAAGTTCGCAGGCCACGGCGCCCAGCCTTCCCTAGTGGGGCATTGGCGGATAATGGCGGTAAAGCGCGCACGCCCTTCTAGGACGACCCGAACCCAGGTAACGCCAATGGTACGGGTATTAGCTTCAATGCCAAATTCGGCACGTCCTTCACCACCTTGACGCTGCGGCCCTGGAATCTCACGGCTGGCGGCTTCGACGTGCCCCGCGCCCGCGACAATAGCGCTTTCTGGATTTCCTGGACGATCTGGCCGCGCA
>DAINDC010000035.1:11357-16018 GCA_036732085.1 Fibrobacterota bacterium
GCCAATGACGGTGCGGCCGGGGACGACCGCGACCCGCACCGATATGGCGCTCATCGAGCGGGCGATGTCGTCGGCCAGGCCAATGACCCGCGAGGCCTTGATCCCGGGCGCCGGTTCGAGCTCGTAGAGGGTGACGACCGGGCCCGGGCGGACCTGGACGATCTGGCCGCGCAGGGGATCCCCATTGGACGTGAAGCTGGTTCGGCAATACTCCGACAACTGGGGGATATTCGAATGGTATCCGTCGACCTTCGTGGTGGCGGTGGTCTTTTCTATAGTCAGCGGTTGAGAGCAAATCTCAGAGTATCTTTGAGCGGAGGAAAAAGTCTTCAATTAAGCTATTTTAACCTATCAATTGACCTATTAGGCGGAAAGATCTCCCTTTTTAGGTCTTAAAAATGAAAGTATAAAGGAAGCACATTGAAATGGCCGCTGAAACAATTTTTCAAGTTAAACTTTCAGCGCATAAATTTCTTTTTAACAGAGATGCTACTTCATGGCGGAAATATGCCGAAAACTAGTATCGCAACTTCAGTCGCCTCCTTGCCTCCTCCAGTCTTTGATTTTCGAAGAGCTAGTATTCGGCATTTCAAAGATGCTGAATTTCTGAATACAAATGGAAGATCTCCAAACGCAGGCCATTTATACGGGTTTTCGGCTGAATGCGGAATCAAAGCTTTTTTGATTGGAATGGGCCACCCGACGGAGTCAGATGGGGACATGAGAGCTTCAGCATTAAGAGGCCATATTCATAAGCTTCAAAGTTTGTTTCATTAAGTTATCGCCTATGGTAGTGGACGGCTTGGCGCACTTTACGTCGCGAGAATCTCATTGGTATTTAGTTTTTCGGACTGGGACGTGAATCATCGGTACTATTTGGAAAGTGCTATCCCAAATTCAAATTTGACCTGGAAAAAAGCAGCAGAAGAAATTCAGTCGATTTTGGAAGAGGCGTATTCTCGAGGAGACATTCGGTGAGTAAAAAACCAACTTATTTTGGAGATGCATTATTAAAAGCCGCGAACGCTTTATCTAAGTCAGATCTTCCAATTGAAAAGTCGCTAATTATTCGGGATATCTACGGTCGAATAAGTATTGGTATCGACAGTAGTCGTAGTGGAAATGAGTCAATTGAAAAGTTATTGACTCTTGCGTTGGACGCGCTAAAACCATATCGAACACTGGGTGAAAAAGCGGTCCTCTTTATAGAAGACTTCTTTGACCCTTTCATTATATTTTCCAACCCAGAAATACTCCTTGTTGATTTACCGAATTCAGATTTTCCGTTCCGGCTCTTAGATAGACAGATTACCGGCCAAGATTGGCTACTTCCAGTTAAATCTGGTAGCATTCCTCGATTAGTTTTTTATGGATTTAAAGGTGGCGTCGGCCGAACCACTGCTTTGGTCGTTCTTGCCCATCACTTGGCAAAAAAGGGAAAAAGGGTTCTCCTCATTGATTTAGACCTCGAGTCTCCGGGCTTGTCAAGTTTATTACTTCCGAATCAAAGCCAAGCTGATTTTGGATTAGTTGATTGGTTTGTAGAGGATGCGGTTGGGCAAGGAGGCGATGTGCTTGAAAAGCTTGTTGCAGCAAGTCCGGTAGGGCAATATACACAGGGTGCAATTAGAGTTGCTGGTGCTATTGGCAGAGAAACGGGCGCAGATTGTTACCTGTCCAAATTATCTCGGGTGTATGCAGATATTAATAACAATGGGGTGATTGAGAAATTCTCAAATAGGGTTCAACGCCTAGTTTGCAGTTTGGAGGAACGCGAACAGCCCGACGTAGTATTGATTGATAGCCGGGCAGGTCTCCATGATTTGGCTGCAATAAGCATTGTTGGTTTATCGAAGTATGCATATTTATTTGGAACTGGTTCGCAACAAAGTTGGCAGGGATACAGATTATTGTTCTCTCATTGGAGAGCATACCCTCAAATACTTACACAAATACGCGATAAGCTGACTATTATTCATGCGATGTTCCCAGATTGGGATCAGACCGCTCGGGCGAATAAGTTTTTAGAGGAATCTTATACACTATTTTCCGAAACTCTATATGAGAAGATTGAACCAAATTCAACTATTGATCCGGACGTATTTAATTTTGACGTGAATAATGAAAATGCACCGCATTATCCAGTTCGCATAAATTGGAACAATAGGCTACAAGAATTTGATCCGGCGTTATTAGAAAAAGGGATCATCGATCAATTTCTAATCGATGGCGCATTTGGAGATTTTTTGAGTCAAATAGAATCCGATTTAGAGAGTGATACCAATGAGTAAAATTCTTCCTGCCGAACCTATTCGACAAGCGTTTAGGCAATCGCTGCCTGGGATTGACCCGAGTGAAGAGAGTAGCGATCGACTTCCATTTACTTACGTACCTCCAAGCCATGCACGCGCACTGGACCCAGATAGTGTGTTAGTAGAAGGGATAAGGGGTGCTGGAAAGAGTTTTTGGTGGAGCGCATTAAATCAAGACGGGTATCGGCGATTTGTTGCTACTGCATTTCCTGAGACAAGATTAAAACTTAATACTGAGGTCGGTCCTGGGTATGGTGTTGGAAGCTTAAACGATAGCTTTCCAAAAAAAGACGTAATACAGAGTTTATCCAAAAAATATGACCCAAGAAATATTTGGAAAGCTGTAATCGCACACCATTTAAAATTTCCAGTTACATATCCTTCTTCCGGAAAATGGGATGCGCGTGTGCATTGGGTGCTCAATCACCCCGAAGAATTCGAAGAGTTTTTAAGCAACGCAGATAAAAGGTTTTTGGAAAAAAAACAAATTATGTATTTCTGTTTGACGCATTAGATCGCCTCGCCGGTGATTGGCAACAACTTAGGCCAATAGCTAAAGCTTTATTTCAAGTCGCTCTAGATATGAGCAGCTGCAAAGCGATTAGGTTTAAGCTTTTTGTTCGACCGGATATGATTGAGGACCGGGAAATTATGGGGTTTCCGGATGCATCAAAGCTGATAGGAAAAAAAGTTTCTCTCAGTTGGCGAAAGGTTGATCTATACGCGCTGGCTTTTCAATGCCTTGGAAATGATCCCCAAAATGGAAAAATTTTTCGGGATCACATCAAAATGGCGCATGGGTTATTATGGGAAAGGGATTCCGCAAATACAGCTTGGATGCTTCCGCAACCTATTCGCATCGACGAAGAAATGCAGAAAAAAATCTTTCATTCTATGACCGGACCTCACATGGCATCTGGCCCAAGCGGACATAAAAGAGGTTTTCCATATACTTGGTTGGCTAATCATTTGGCAGATGGAAGGGAACAAGTTAGCCCTCGAAGTTTTAATGCGGCCCTACGCGCTGCGGCAGAATATGATCAAAATATTCCAATCGGCTGGCGGTACCCTCTTCATTTTAGAGGCCTCTACAATGGAGTCCAGCGGGCTTCGGCAATTCGTGTAGATGAGGTTACGGAGGATTTTCCTTGGGTTGAGGATGTCATGCAGCCATTGCGACAATTGGTGGTGCCTTGTTCGGCTTCAGAATTTCTTAGTCGGTGGAAAAGAGAGAAAACGGCTGATAAAATACGGAATAAAAAAAGTGCCGATAAATTACCGCCACAACATGTAGACGAAGGGCCAAACGGATTACTTGAGGATTTACAATCACTAGATATTATCCAGCGATTAAGCGATGATCGGATACAAATGCCGGATGTTTATCGAATCGCATTTGGACTTGGCCGTCGTGGCGGGGTAAAACCGGTAAAGTAGCTTGTTGATTTTCGCTAAAATTCTCTCGAAAAATGAAAGCCTCAAGCTTGAGTCAGAAGGCCCTTGGCATGCTTGAGCGCCGCCTGCGAGGTCTCGTCGCCCATCATGCGCGCCAGTTCCTGCACGCGATCCTTGGCCGACAGGGATAACACGCGGGTTACTGTACGTCCGCCTTCCAGTTCCTTGACCACCTTCTGCTGCTGCGAGGCCTGGGCCGCCACTTGGTGCAGGTGGGTGATCACGATGATCTGATGGTGGCCGGCGAGCTCCTTGAGGGCCTCGCCCACCTTGTTGGCCGTAACCCCGCCGATACCGGTGTCGAGCTCGTCGAAGACGAGCAGGGGGCGGGGATCGCTCTGGGCCAGGGCGGACTTGATGGCCAGCATGATGCGCGAGATTTCGCCGCCGGAGGCCACCTGCTTGAGGGGCTTGGCCGCCTCGCCCGCATTGGCCGCGAGGAAGAATTCCATATGATCGATGCCGGAGGGCGTGAGCGCGGTTCCTTCGCCCGTTTTCGCCTTCCCGGCGTCGGGCGTCTGCATCCGGGTCTCGAAGGTCGCGCCTTCCATGGCCAGGGAATGCAGGCGGCGGTTGACTTCCAGGTCGAAAGCGCGGCTGGCATCCATGCGCTTGCGGCTCAGGGCCTTGGCCAGGGCCAGGGCCTTGTCGAAGGCTGCGGAAGCCTTGGCCTTCAGATCCTCGATATCGGATTCCGAGTTCTCGAAACCGGCCAAGTCCCGTTGGCGGCGCGCGCGCAGTTCCACCAGGCCGTCCATGTCCAGATGGTATTTGGCTTTTAGGCGCTGGATGAGCGCGAGCTTGGCATTGAGATCGTCCAGGCGGGCCGCGTCCGCGCTTTGGGGCAGGCGGTAGCCGCGCAAGGCGGCCCGCAGCGCGCCCGGCAGCTCGGCG
>DAINDC010000035.1:16028-20796 GCA_036732085.1 Fibrobacterota bacterium
GGCCTTGCAGGTAGGCTTCGAAAGGATTGGGGGAGAGGGATTTGCCCAGACCCTGAATTTCCCGCTGGAGCTTCGCGACGCCGCCGAGCAGGTCGCCGTCCTCCCCGTCCAATAGCGCAAGCGAGGCCTGCATGCCGGTGGTGATCTTCTCCATCGAACTCTGCATCTTGAGCTCGGATTCGATGCGCTCCTCTTCGCCCGGGGAGAGCGGCGCCTTCTCCAACTCCTTCAGCTGGAACTTGAGGAAATCAAATTGCTCGCGCACCCGCCGCGCGGCTTCCTCCGCCTCCTTGAGGCGATCGCCCAGGGCTTTCCATTCCCGGTAACGCACGAGGTACGCCTCATGCTCCTCCTCCAGGCGGGCGAAGCCGTCCAGGAAGCCGAGATGGGTGGCCGGATCGATGAGGGATTGCTGCTGGTGCTGGCCGTGCAGGTCGACGAGATGGGCCCCGAGCTCCTCCAGGGCGGAGGTGGTGACCACGGAGCCGTTCACCCGGCACCGGTTCTTGCCGGCCGGGGTCAGTTCCCGTTCGAGTACGATTTCCTCGCCTTCCGGATCGATATCGAGCCTTTCCAGGGCGGCGCGGAAAGCCTTGGCGGGCGGCACGTCGAAGACGGCTTCCACCCGGAGCTTGTCGGTTCCCTGGCGGATGATGTCCGGCTTGACCTTGGCCCCGAGGATGAACTTCAGGGCGCCCATGAAGATGGACTTGCCGGCGCCGGTCTCGCCGGTGACCGCCGTGAAGCCCGGGCCCCACGCGAGGTCCGCCGTTTCGATGATGACGAGGTTCCGGATCTTGAGCTCACGCAGCATGAGGCGCTCCCAGGGGAATCAGTTCAGGTGGGATTGGGTGAAGTGTCGCGCGACCGCCGCGTCCCGGTCCAGCCGAGCTTGTTTCGCAGCGACTCGAAATAGGAGGAGCCTTTGGGCCGCACCAGACGGACGCCATCGTGATGCTTGCGGATATGCACGGTATGCTCGGGCATGAGCTTGAACTGGTTGCGGCCGTCCACGAACATGTTGGATTCCATGCCACGGCCCATATTGCTGCGCACGCTGACCGTCATATAGTCCGGCAGGATCAGGGGGCGCACGGAGAGCGAGGTGGGATTCATGGGCGTGAGCAGCAGCGAGTCCGCGGAGGGATGGATGATGGGGCCGCCCGCGGAGAGGGCGTAGGCGGTGGAGCCGGTGGGCGTGGAGACGAGCAGGCCGTCCACCCAGTAATCCGTGAGGAACCGTCCCTGGGCCGTTACCCTGAGATCCACCATCTGATGGCCCATCTGGCCGGTGAAGGCCACGTCGTTCAGGGCGATGTCCTCGAGTAGCCGGGTCCGGCCCTTGAAGACCTCCACGTGGAGCAACATGCGCTTGCGGTAGCTGTATTCCCGGCGCAGGATCTCGTCCAGGATCCGGGCCAGGCTCTCGAGCGCCACGTCGGCCAGGAAGCCCACGCGGCCCAGGTTGACGCCCAGGATGGGCGTGCCCGCCCCGCGGACCATGCGCGCCGCGGACAGGAAGGTGCCGTCCCCGCCTAGCGAGAGGAGCAGATCCACCTTCGCGCGCAGGAAGGCGTCCGGCTTGGCCTTGAGGCGCCCGCCAGCGAAGGGCTTGAGGTAATCGTTGAGGTACAGGCTGATGCCCGGGTTCTCCTCGGCCCAACGGTTGAGGATATCCAGGGCCGGGGACATATCGCCGGCGAAGGCCGCAATCCCGATGCTGCGGACGTCCTTGTCCGGATAGGTGATATGGGCGTCATGGATCGACGTGATCGCATTGTCGGATTCTTTCACCTTGGCCGCACCGGAGGCCTTGGCTTTTTTTGTCGAGCGGGTCGGTTTCGCGGTCATGGCTTTTCTCCGGCTCCCAGCATGGCGAATTGGTCCAGGATGCCCGGATAACGCCCGGACAGGCAACCGGCGCCCCAAAGGAGCGAGGCGCCATGCGATTTGAGGCCCATCACCAGGCAGGCGAGCCCCAGGCCCGGATGTCCCAAGGCATCATAGGCGCTGCCGTCATAGTCGGCGCGGCCGCGGATGACCAGGCCGTCCTCGATTTCGCCGATCTCGACCCCGGCGGATTTGAGGTTGGCGGCGAAGCCCTTGAGGAGATCGCGGCGGTGGCGGCGCAGGTGGGAGATGTCGCGGATGATGGTCTCGCCCTCCGCATAGGCGGCGGCCACCATCAGCAGGAAGACCTCGTCGCGCATGGCGGAGATATTGTCGGCCCCGAAGCGCTTGCCCAGGAGGTCGGCGGAGCGGACGCGCAGCACGCCCAGGCCCTCCCCATACCGTTCCCGGCGCGTTACCACCTCGATGTCCGCGCCCATGCGGCGCAGGGCCGAGATGAAACCGGCGCGCGAAGGGTTGAGCGGCACGCCTTCCAGGGTGATGTCCGATCCCTTGATCAAGGTCGCCGCCAGGCAATAGGCCGAGGCCTGGGTGATGTCGGCGGGAACCGCATAGGTCTGGGGCTTGGGCTTGGAGCTCCCGGCCAGGCGCAAACGGATCTGCGCTTCCTGTTTGCCCGCGGCCCGCATCTGGCGGGCGATACGGCGGGCCAACTCGTCGCCTTCCGGAGCCTCGTTGCGGTCGATCTTGAGCGGCACTTCGAAATGCGCGGCCAAGGTCTCGAGGAGATCCGGGCCGGTCTTGCCAAAGGAGAGATCCAAGGGCTGCCCGGCCGCGAGATGGTAGGTGAGCAAGGTCAGCTTGGAGAGGTATTCGTCCCATTTGAGATCGGCGGGCTTGGCCGAGGACCCGCCTTGCGAGGTGGGCCGCAACAGGGCCTCCGCCTTTTTCGTCAGGCCCACGGGGGTCTCGATCAGGTAATGCGCTTCCGCGGGCTCCTCGGCGGAAGGCTCGTCGGAAGAGGGAGGCTCCTCGGCCGAAGCGGGAGCGCCCTGTGCATCCGCGGCCTGATGGCCGGATGCAAGGTCGGGACCTTCCAGGTCGGCTTCCATCTGTTCCACGTCCACGCTCTCGGAATCGGGTCCATCGGAAATCGCTTCGTCGGAAATCACGGCCTGGACTTCGGTGGCCTCGGCCGGCGTTGCCGGGAATCCGCTCCGCAGGCTGGGAGGCTTTTCCAGGCGCAGAATTTTTTCCAGCATCTCCAGGGCTTCTCCGGATACGCAGTCCGCATCCACCGCCAGGCTTCGATGGCAACCTTGCGCGGCCAGGAAGGCGGCCAAGGGGAGGAGTTCGGCCTCATGCCGCACGCGCAGGGGCTCGGGACCCGAAACCGGCGCGTTACCCCCATGGATGACCCATTGTCCGTCCAGGCTCTGCTGGGCATAACCCATGCGGATGAAATCCTCGAGGATGTCCTTGAACCAGGGCGTGGCGGGGAGGTTTTCGAGCCGCGTGGGCCCTTCCGCCAAGGCGCCGAGCAGCAAGGCCTGGAAGCCGGCCAAACCGTCCCCCTGCAGGGTCGGCTGCCCCTTGAGGCGCTTGCTCCGCTTGATCTCCATCGAATTCGCCAACCGGACCTCCGCCATCATGCCTGCCATCTCACTGCCGTCTCACTCATCGGACCCGTGCCCATCCTCATCGCAATCGTGCCCGGAAACCCGCCGACGCGAGGCTGGCCAAGGCCGCCTGGGCCTCGTCATTCCCGTGGAAGCCCAGCATCAAGGTTCCGCCTTCGCCTTCGCGTACCTTCAGGATTTCCACATCCAGGACGTTGATGCCCTTTTCCGCCAGGGGCGCGAAAATGCGCACCAGAGTCCCGGGCCTATCTTCCAGGTCCACGAGGATTTCGGACAAGGGCAGGGCGAAACCCTTGCGGGCCGTGGAGAGTTGTCCGCGCAGGCGGTTGCCCTCGCGGAAGAATTCGGAGCCGAGATCCCGTTCCAAGGCCGTTTCCAATTCTCCCAGATGTTCGCGGAATCCCGCCACCACTTCGCGCACGGCTTCGCGGTTCGATCTCAGGATGGGCTCCCAAATCGAGAAGGCGGAACCGGCCAGGCGCGTCATGTCCCGGAAACCGCCGCCCGCAATCTGCAGGCAATTGTCGACCACGGATCGCTTGCCGCCCACATAGCTGGCCAAGGCGGTGGAGAGGAGCTGGGGCAGGTGCGAGACATGCGCGGCCACGCGATCGTGGAGCTCGGCCGTCATCTGCGTGGTACGGGCCCCCAATCCCCGGGCGAAGGTCTCCAGGCGCGCCAAGGCTTCCGTCCCGAGTTCGGATTCGGACGGGCAGAGCACCCACGAGGCATTCTCGAAGAGCAGGGCGTCGCGCGCTTCCAGGCCGGTCTTCTCGCTTCCCGCCATGGGATGCGATCCGATGAATACGGCGGCGTCATTGCCCCGGACGCCAGTAGCCTGCGCGGTACCTCCCGCGGTACTCCCCGGGGTATTTCCCGTTTTGCTTCCGGTTTCGCCGCCAGGAAAAGCCTTGCGGCCCAGGGCGCAGATCCCGACCTTGGTGCTGCCCACGTCCGTGATCACGCAGCCGGGCTTGCAGGCCGGGGGCTTCGCGGCCCATTCCTGGAGCAGGCCCTGGATATGATCGATGGGGGTGCAGAGCACGATGAGATCCGCCTCCGCGCAGGCCCGGCCGATATCCGCATAGGGATGGGCTTCGGCCACGAGTCCGGCGGCGAGCGCCTTGGCCAAGGTGGCAGGGGAGGAAACGCCGGTTATCAGTAACTGTGGCCAGCGTTTGCGCGCGGCCTCCGCCAGGGAAGCGCCGAGCAGGCCCAGGCCCACCACCGTGATCCGCCCGGGGCGCCATTCGGCAGCGGCGGGCGTCGGCGTCATC
>DAINDC010000035.1:20806-22844 GCA_036732085.1 Fibrobacterota bacterium
CGCCTGGACCGATTCGGCCACCCGGAGCGGTTCGCCGGCGTCGAAGTCGGCCGGGTCCGGGCGCCTGGCCCTGGGCGTCAGCCAGAAGGTGATGGCAGCGGCGGGCGTCGGCGTCATCCGGACGATTCCTCCCGGAGGCGATGCTCGATGATGATGCATTCGAAGATGCGGCGCACGGATTCATCCGAGAGCGGGCCCTGGTTGCCCGCGAGCACGGCCCCGAAGACCTGCTTCTCGCGCACCGGATCGTAGACGGGGAGCATCTTCTCCTTCTTCAGTTCCGCGATGGCCAGGGCGCAGCGCGCCCGCTCGTTGAGGAGCTCCAGGAGCTGCAGGTTGAGCGCGTCGATGCGCTTTCGCCAGTCGCTTAGTTCCATGTTTCCTTGGTGGGAGCGACGAGGGGGGAGGCGAAGGCGGTGATGTCCTGGAGCATGTCCGGGAAGGGCTGCTTTTCCAAAGTGCGGCGCACCAAGGCGCTGCCCACCACCACGCCGTCGGTCAGGCGGCAGACGGTGCGCACGTGATCGGGCGTGGAGATGCCGAAGCCCACCACCACGGGCAGGGAGGAGGCCGTCTTGATGGCTTTGACCTTGGATTCGAAATCGGCCTGGAAGCTGTCCCGCTCGCCGGTGATGCCGGTGCGGGAGATATAGTAGATGAATCCGGTCGCGGCCCGGAACACTTTTTCCAACCGTTCCGGAGTCGTGGTCGGGGCGACGAGGAAGATCAGGGAAAGCTCCTCGCGGCGGCAGATCTCCTGCAACTCTTCCGATTCCTCGACCGGCATGTCCACGAGCAGGATGGCGTCCATGCCCGCCGTCTTGGCCCGGTGCGCGAAGGCCGCGAAGCCGATCTTGAAAAGCGGGTTCAGGTAGCCGAAGGCGATGAGCGGGATCTGGGAGCGCGCGCGGATTTTCTCCACCATGGCGAAATACGCATCGGCGTCGACGCCCAGCTCCAACGCGCGCGTGGCCGCGGCCTGGTTGATCACGCCGTCCGCCATGGGATCCGAGAAGGGATAGCCGAGCTCGACGATATCGGCGCCCAGCTTCTCCAGGGCCAGCACGATTTCCACGGTCTCGTCCGATCCGGGCACGCCCGCGGTCAGGTAGGGGATGAAGGCTTTCTGCTTCTGTTCGCGCAGCCGCGCGAAGGCTTGGTCGATGCGGTTCATGTCGTAACACCCGGGTTACTGAGGCTTGATCCGGTCCGGGTAGCCGTCCCGCCCTTCACGGCGATTTTGCCCTTGGCAGCGATTTCGCTCTTAGCGCCCAATACGGTCGCCATATCCTTGTCGCCGCGGCCGGAAAGGTTGACCACAATCATCTTGTCGTGGGAAAGGGTCGGAGCCAGCTTCAGCGCCTCGGCCACGGCATGCGCGCTCTCAAGGGCGGGAATGATGCCTTCCATCCGGCTCAACTGGTGGAACGCGGCCAAAGCCTCGTCATCGGTGGCGGAGGTATAAGTGATGCGACCGAGATCACGATACATCGAATGTTCCGGGCCCACATTGGCATAATCGAGCCCGGCGGAAATCGAATGCGTCTCCGCAATCTGCCCGTCCTTGGTCTGGAGCACGTAGCTCTTGGCGCCGTGCAATACGCCCAAGGTGCCGCCCGCGAACCGCGCCGCATGCATGCCGGTCAGGATGCCGTGGCCGCCGGCCTCGACGCCGATCATTTTCACCGAGGGCTTGTCGAGGAAGTTGTAGAACAGGCCCATGGCATTGCTGCCGCCGCCCACGCAGGCGATCAGATAATCCGGGAGTTTGGCTTCCTTCTGCTGCGCCTGGACCTGGGTTTCCTCGCCGATGATCTTCTGGAAATCCCGAACGATACGTGGGTAGGGATGCGGTCCCAGCGCGGATCCGAAAACATAATGGGTGCCGGCGATATTGGTGACCCAGTCGCGGATGGCTTCGTTGATGGCGTCCTTGAGGGTGCGGCTGCCGCTTTCCACCGGGACCACGGTGGCCCCCAGGAGTTCCATTCTTTGCACGTTCGGTGCCTGGCGTTCCATGTCCACGCGACCCATGTAG
>DAINDC010000036.1:0-1101 GCA_036732085.1 Fibrobacterota bacterium
TCTGAGCGTGCGAACACGTTCATCTGAGCGTGCCCGTAAATTCTCCAGGGTTGCATTCCGTTCCGGAATCCCCTATAATCAGACTACCGCGCAACGGATCGCCTTTCCCTGAATCGCATGCCTGCTTCCCGAAAGGGAAAACCGCCCCCGCGGCATTTTCGTATTTTTCACCCGCATGATCCCGATCCTCCCTGCCACCGAATCGAACCTGCGCCTGGCCGCGGTCGCGCTGGCCAAGGGCGGACTCGTCTCCTTCCCCACCGAAACCGTATACGGCCTGGGCGCCAAGGCTCTCGATGCCCGCGCCCTGGCCCGCATCTTCGAAGTCAAACGCCGCCCGTTCTTCGATCCCCTGATCGTGCATATCGCCGATCGCCGCGATCTGGAAACCCTCTGCCTCCGGCCGGATGCGCGCGCGGAAAAACTCATGGAGCGTTTCTGGCCCGGCCCCCTGACCTTGGTCCTTCCCAAGACCGACCAGGTTCCGGATCTCGCCACCTCGGGGCTGCCCACCGTGGCCTTGCGCATGCCCGCGCATCCGGTCGCCCTGGCCCTCATCCGCCTCGCCGGCTTCGCCGTGGCGGCGCCCAGCGCCAATCCCTTCGGCAGGCTCAGCCCCACCACCGCCGGGCATGTCCAGGCGCACTTCGAGGATGGCATCGAACTCATCCTGGATGGCGGGCCGTGCTCGGTGGGCGTGGAGTCGACCATCCTCTCCTTGGCGGGCGTAACGCCGGTGCTATTGCGCGCCGGCGGCGTGCCCAAGGAGGAAATCGAAGCCTTGATCGGCCCCGTCGCTTCCGCCGCCGCGAATCCCGAAAAGCCTTTGGCTCCCGGCCAATTGCCCGGCCATTATGCGCCGCGCACCCTGTTGCTGATCCGGGAACGGATCCAAGAACGGATCGGGGATGGATCCCAATCCTCCACCGAGGCGATGCCCTTTCCGATCGGCATGTCCAGCCGAGATCAGGATGGGAAGCCCGCGCGCCGCGGCCTCCTCGCCTTCCGGAAGGATTCCCGGTACGCTCCCGCCAAGCCCTTTCCCAATATTTCCGCCGGACCGACGAACAGCGCGTCGCCAAACGTGCAGGAATATGCGGC
>DAINDC010000036.1:1111-6805 GCA_036732085.1 Fibrobacterota bacterium
CCGTGGAAATCCTGTCCGCATCCGTGGACCTGCGCGAGGCCGCCGCCAACCTTTTCGCCAGCCTGCATCGGCTCGATCGATTAGGTTTGGATTGGATCGAGGCGGAAGCCCTGCCCGAAGAAGGACTGGGAACCGCCATCATGGATCGGCTGCGCAAGGCCGCCGCCGGATCCGCCGGAGCGTGAAGAGCACTGAAGAGCACTGAAGAGCACGGGGGCATGGGTGAGGGTAACAGGGAAGATACGCCGCGCCGGCCCAGATGGAGGATAGGTTAATCGGCATGCGCCTCCAAAACCCAGGTTTCCACATCCGGCGATTCTCCTGCCGGCTTTTCCCGTGGATGGCTTTCCCCGCGGCCTGCATCGTCGCCATGCTTTTCAGCGGCTGCATTTTCGACGGTAAACATTCCGCCGCCGCTTCGACCGACGCCTATTACTCCACGAGCACGGAAGGCCTCCCGGTGGCGGACACCACCGCGGTCGCGAACCTCAAGGACGGCGATACCTTGCACCTCAAGGTGGAGTTCGTCAAGAAGTTCATCGCCGGCCACTGGGTGCGGATGATGGGGTACAACCGCTCGGTTCCAGGGCCCACTATCCAGGCTCCGCAGGGTTCCCAGATCCGCATCGTGCTCACCAACCTGACCGATATCCCCGTGACCTTGCATTCCCATGGCGTGCGCCTCGATTACGAAATGGACGGCACCGCCGGCTTCAGTAAAAAGGCGATCCTCCAGGGGGATTCGTTCACCTATACCATCCGTTTCCCGGACCCGGGCATCTTCTGGTACCATAGCCATTACCGCGAGGACTTCTCGCAGGAGATGGGCCTGTACGGGAGCATCCTGATCACGCCCGCGGATTCCGATTACTACCATCCGGCGGATCGCGAGGCGGTCCTGATGCTGAACGACATCCAGATCGACGACAACGGCGCGGAGAAATTCCTGAAGCAGGAAGTCGACCACACCCTCATGGGCCGCTTCGGAAACACCTTGCTCATCAACGGGGATACGGGTTATACCCTGACCGTCAAACGCAATGAGGTGGTGCGCTTCTACGTGACCAATGCCGCCAATTCGCGCACCTTCCAAATCGGACTCAGCCGCAATATGCTGAAGGTGATCGGCAGCGACAACGGCCTCTACGAATCCCCATCCTCTCTTCGCTGGAACTCATTTCCGTCGGGGAGCGCTCCATCTTCGAAGCCTATTTCAACGATACCGGCATGGTGGACATCATCCATTCCTTCCTCAACCAGACCCTGGTGATAGGACATATCCGGGTCCTGCCGGACAGCGTCGAAACCGGATATTATCGGACCTGGTTCAACCCCGCCGATTCCAGCGTGGCGGCCATCCGTTCCATCGATCCCTTCCGTCCCTTCTTCGACAAGCCGCCGGACAAGGAGCTCATCCTGACGGGCGTGATGGGGGCGATGAATATGCAGATGAAGACCTCAGCCGACGCGCATATCCCCGGGGACGTGAACAAGATGGGCGTGGATTGGTACGACCATATGCAGGAAGCCAATGCGGCCTCCACCACCCAGAACGTCCGCTGGATCATGCGGGACAAGCGGACCGGGGACGAGAACCACATGATTTTCTGGACCTTCAAGACCGGCGACAAGGTGATGATCCGGATCTACAACGATTCCCTGGCCATGCATCCCATGGCGCATCCCATCCATTTCCATGGGCAACGTTTCCTGGTGGTCAATGTGAACGGCAGCCGCGTCGCCGACCTGGCCTGGAAGGACACCTTCCTCATCGGGAAGGGTTATACCGTGGACATCCTATTGGATGCATCCAACCCCGGGGGCTGGATGGCGCATTGCCATATCTCCGAGCATATGGAGGATATGATGATGCTCTACTACCACGTCGGCGACTGACCCGCCGCCCCCGTTACGGGGCCGCTACTCCGTTACGGATCGGTTACCGTGAACATCACCGAGTCCACCATGCTCTCGACGTCCACATGGTTGGCCTGGGCGCCCTGGATGATGAGGTAATGCATGCCCGGCGTGAAACCGTCCAAGGTGACGGTATCGGACCTGCTCAACTGGGCCACGGCGTCCGCATCTTCCCCAATGGGCCGATCCTTGAAGACATGGATATGCCCGCCGGCCACGGCAGCCTGGCCCGAGGCAGACTTCGCCGCGGCCGCACCACTGAAGGTGAAATTCGTCGTCGCCACCTGCAGGAAGACCTTCGGTCCCACCACCGTGCCGCCGTTCTTGGGCGAGACGATTTTCGCCGTGGGCACCGCTTCCGAATCCGTGGTGCAGCCACCCAACGCCATTCCCATGAGGGCCAGGGCCGAGACGAGTGCCGCGGTCGATACCAAGGCGGAAACCCGCGCGCGCGAATTAAGGGGAAATTGATTCCTGTGCATATTCTTTCCTTCCGTGTTTGTTAAAATCGTTACCGAGGGGATTCCGAATTAGGCAAGCACGGATATGGGAATTTTCTCAGGAGGCGAAGGAAAAAAAGGCAGCGGCGATTTTTCGGACTTCGATACCGGCCCCACTGCCCGGGTTTGGAATTCCGGCGCGGGAAGAATCGGGAGGAGGTGGGAGGATAGGCGGATCAGGGCCTTGGCGCGATGCGATCCCGGCCCATCGCAGGCGCATAGCTTATGGCCTGCTCCGGAATCCGGAAGCCCGGCCACCGAGGCGCAGCAGGACATGGTGCAGGTTTCCCCGTCCTCATGATGGCAGGTGCAAGTGTGGGCCGAGCCCGGCAAGACTATGGCTTCCGCCATTGCGGCACTTTCAGAGGAGGCGCTTTCGCTGACACTTGCCGTGGAAGCGTTTATGGATGCGGCATTTTTAAATGCAGCATTTTTCGATGGGGAGGATTGCCAATGCAGGCCGAAATCGGACAGGTTCAGGGAGACCAAGGCGTAGAACAGCACCACCGACGCGGCCAACCACCGTGGCGCTCGTTTGCTGATAAAGACGAGTATAGGTCCGATTTCCTGCATCTTGATCCCGATGCATCCAATTTACCAAAATCGGAAGCGGCGGGATCCGAAATCCGGGCCGCTTTTTGGCAAAAGGATTTTCGGGAACCGGTTTCCAGTATTCAGAGTATGGCGGAGGGCTGGCCGCCGTAACGGCTTCGTTACCGGTGATGCCGGAGGTATCGCAAAGGGTGTCCGCGGGCGAGGCGCTGGGTTGGCGGGATTCTGTCCGCAGCGGAAGAAACAAACCGGAGCCATCGGGGCGGGACGAAAAAACCATGAGGGCTGGGAAAGCGCTTGTAAGGAGGCGCATATCGGATTGCAAGCAGGATGGGGGGCCCGGAAGGAATTAGATTCTAGGTATGTCCCAACCGCAGCGGAAAACGCCGACCGACCAACCCCAGGCTTCGGGCCTCCACATTCTGATTGTGGATGACGAGGCCAATATCCGCAAGACCCTGTCCATGGCCCTGGAAGTCGAAGGCCATTCCGTCACCGCGGTCAGCAACGGCAAGGACGGCCTGCTCCAGGCCTCGCTCCTTTCCTTCGATCTGGTCTTCCTCGATTTGCGGCTGGGCACCGAAAAGGGAATCGATTATATCCCCGAGTTCATCGCCACCAGTCCCTGGATCAAGATCGTCATCATCACGGCCTATGCCTCGGTGGAAACCGCCGTGGAGGCCATGAAGCGCGGGGCCGTGGACTACCTCCCCAAGCCTTTCACGCCGGCCCAGGTGAACGGCATCGTCGCGCGCCTCGCGGAAACCAAAAAGGCCGAAACCCAAATCGCCGCCCGGGAAAGAACCGGCGATGGCAACGAAGCGGGCCTGGATATCGACAGTCGCAGCCCGGCCATGCAGAAGGCGCTGACCTTGGCGCGGCAGGTCGCCCCCACCGAGGCCGGCGTGCTCCTAACCGGTGAAAGCGGAACGGGAAAAAGCATTCTGGCCCGGCTGATCCATTCCTGGAGCGCCCGCAGGGACAAGCCTTTCGGCGTCGTATCCTGCCCGTCCCTGTCCCCGGAGCTGATGGAAAGCGAATTGTTCGGCCATGTGCGCGGCGCGTTCACGGGCGCGCTCCGCGACCACCCGGGCCGCATCGCCGCCCATAACGGCGGGACTTTGTTCCTCGATGAGATCGGAGATCTGCCGCTCCAGGTCCAGCCCAAGTTGCTTCGGTTCCTGCAGGAAAGGCAATACGAAAGGGTCGGGGAAAGCACCACGCGCAAGGCCGATATCCGCATCCTCTCGGCCTCCAATCTGGATTTGCCGGCCCTGGTGAAGGCGGGGCGATTCCGGGAGGACCTGCTTTATCGCCTGAATACTTTCCAGATCGATCTTCCGCCCCTCAGGGAAAGGGAGGCGGACATTTCCATCCTGGCGCATCGCTTCCTTGCTTACTACTCGGCCAAGAACCATCGGCAATTCCTCGGGTTCACCGAAGCGGCGCGGCTGGCGATGCAGGCCCATGGCTGGCCGGGGAATATCCGCGAACTCAGGAACGTCATCGAACGGGCGACCATCATCGCCACGGGAACGGAAATCGGAGTCGCGGAATTGGGCTTCACGACCGGCAAGGCGGAAAGTCCGATTCAAATCGGGGGAGCCGTGCCTTTGGACAAGGTTGAAGAAGCGCATATCCGGCATGTGCTCGCTTCCGTCAAATCCCTGGATGAGGCGGCGCGTATTCTGGGCATCGATGCCGCGACCCTGTGGCGGCGCAGGAAAAAATACGGCATCTGAATCCGGCCTGCGAAGCGCAGGTGCGGCCTGCGAAGCGCAGGTGCGGCCTGCGAAGCGCAGGTGCGGCTTGCGAAGCGCAAGTGCGGCTTGCATCGTGCACGCCTGATTCCGCCGGACCTTGCAATTTGCAATCCGGGAAATCCCCACTCCTGAAATCGGCGCCGGAGCAGGCCTTTCCCTTTCCCCGAAGTTGGCATCCCCTTTGCATTAACCTAGGGTATGCTCGGACTCCGCCAGAAACTCCTGATCGCTTTTGCCGGACTCTTCCTGCTCCTGATTTCGGTCGCCGGCCTGGGGATGGCCGTCATCGAACGCGTTTCCTTTTCCTTCGATCGCATCTTCCATGAGAACCTGGCCACGGTCAATGCCTGCCGGGAAATGGAAACGGCGGCGGAGGAAATGAACGAGGCCCTCCTCATCTCGCTCTGGGATGGGACCGGTTTGGATACGGCTTCCGTCCGTCCCCGGGTATCCGCTTTCGAAGCCAAGCTCCATTTCCAGCAAGGTAACGTCACCGTTACGGGAGAGCAGGCCCTCACCGACAGCCTGACCGGGGCCTGGGCGGATTTCCATGCCGCCTATCAATCCCTGCTGTCCTCCCGCAAGACCCTCCCGGAACGCCAGAACGCCTATCAACGCTTGGTGGAGCCGGATTTGCGGGCCATCGGGCATTATACGAAGGCGATCGCGGAATTGAATTCCGGGAATATCCTCTCCGCGGACGGCCAGGTTCGCGCCCAGGCGCGGGGAGCGAGACGGGCGATGATCTTCCTGCTTTCCTCCTCGGCGGCTCTGGTCCTCATCCTCCTTTTCGTACTCGGGAAAATCATCCTCAGGCCCATCCGCGCGCTGACGCGATCCGCGCAGGAAATCGAAATGGGCAACCTGGACCTGGCCTTGGAAGTCCGCTCCCGGGATGAACTCGGCCAGCTCGCGGAAGCCTTCAATGCCATGGCCGTCCGACTCCGGGAATTCCGCCGCAC
>DAINDC010000036.1:6815-22669 GCA_036732085.1 Fibrobacterota bacterium
CTGGTCCGGACGCAGAAGACCACCCAGACCGCCATCGACAGCCTGCCGGATGCCGTGGCCGTCCTCAGCCCCGATGGGACGGTGGAAATGTCCAACTCTCCCGCGCAAACCCTGTTCGGAATCAAGCCGGGCATGCGGGCGGAAGGGTCCGGCCAGGATTGGCTGATACCGCTGCTGGAAAAGGTGCGGAAGGAGAATCGCGCCTTCAATCCCCAGACTTACGAATCCGCAATCCAGGTCTTCCACGACGGTCAGGAAAAATTCTTCCTGCCGCATGCCATCCCGCTCCTGGACGAGGCGCGGCAATCGCAAGGCGTGACCGTGGTGCTGGCGGACGTGACCGATCTGCGCAAGCTCGACGAGGCCAAAAGCGATTTGCTCTCGACGGTATCGCATGAGCTCAAGACCCGCTTGACCTCGATGAGGATGGCGGCCCATCTGCTCCTGGACGAGAAGATCGGCGACCTCAATCCCCGGCAGACCGAGCTATTGCTGGCGGCTCGCGAGGATACCGAGCATCTGAACCGCATCATCGAAGGCCTGCTCGACATCGGCCGCATCCGCTCCGGCCGCCTGAAAATGGAAGTGCGGCCCCTCGATACGCAGGAGCTGGTGCTGAAGGCCGTGGAGTCGGCCCGCCATGCCTACCAGGACAAGGGCGTGCGATTGGAATTCGATCTGCCCGAGGATTTGCCCAAGGCCATCGCCGACCCCTCGCGCATTCCGCTCGTCCTGGACAACCTCCTGTCGAACGCGCTGAAGTATACGCAGTCGGGAGGCTGGGTCCATATCGAGGTGAGTCCTACCGAACCCAAAGAATCCGAGCCGGGTTGGCTGCAATTCCAGGTGAGCGATACGGGCACCGGGATTCCGGCGGCCGATTTGCCGCGGGTATTCGAACGGTTCTACCGCGGCGCCCTCGAAAGCGGGACCGGAGGCGCGGGCCTGGGACTCGCCATCGCCAAGGAAGTGGTGGAAGCCCATGGGGGCATGATCAAGGTGGAGAGCCGGGAGGGCGAGGGCTCCGTCTTCTCCTTCACACTCAAAGCGGAGCAAAGAAAATGATGGATGTAATGTTCGTGACGATTCAAATCTTACTGGTGGCGGTCTCCCTGATGGGCCTCAAGGCTTTCACCATGGGCCAGGGAAAGAAAACCGGGAGGATGGACTGATGGAAAACGCGCTGATGGGCCTCGTCGGCCTCGCCCTGCTAGGCTACCTCTTCTACACCCTGTTCCGCCCGGAACGGTTCTAAGGAGGATGGGATGCAAGCTCTCGGATGGATTCAACTCGGACTTTTCCTGATCCTGCTTTTCCTCATCACCAAACCCATGGGGTTATACCTCTACAAGGTGCTGACCCCGTCCGAACGGACCTGGCTGCATCCGGTAATCGGGCCCGTGGAAAGGCTCATCTACCGCCTGGCGGGCATCCTCCCCGAAAAGGAACAGGGTTGGCTGGCCTATACCGCCTCCATCCTCATTTTCAGCCTGGTAACCTGCCTGTTCACCTATGCGGTGCTGCGGCTGCAATTTTTCCTGCCGCTCAATCCCCAGAGGCTGCCGGGCCTGGCCCCGCACCTGGCCTTCAATACCGCCGTCAGCTTCACCACCAATACCAACTGGCAAAGCTATGGCGGGGAATCCACTATGTCCTACTTCTCGCAGATGTTCGCCTTGGCCAGCCACAACTGGTTTTCCGCCGCGGTCGGCATCGCCGTGGCGGCGGCCCTGGTACGGAGTATCGCGCGCGCTACCTCCAAGACGCTGGGAAATTTCTGGGTCGACCTGGTGCGCATCAGCCTCTACCTGCTGCTTCCCATCTGCCTGGTCTACGCAATTTTTCTCGTATCCCAGGGCATGATCCAAAACTTCCTGCCCTACACTGCGGTGACCGGACCCGATGGCTTCAGCCAGACCATTGCGCAAGGCCCGGTGGCCTCGCAAGTCGCCATCAAGATGCTCGGCACCAATGGGGGCGGATTCTTCAACGCCAATGCCGCGCATCCCTTCGAGAATCCCACGCCGCTCAGCAACTTCATCCAGATGCTTTCCATCTTCTCCATCGGCAGCGGACTCACCTATTACCTGGGCAAGATGGTCAAGAACCAGAAGCATGGCTGGTCCGTCTGGGCCTGCATGACGGCCTTGTTCGTCGCGGGAGCCCTGGTCTGCTGGTGGGCGGAGACCCATCCCAGCCATCTCCTGCAAGGCATGGGCGTGCGCCTCTCCGACGGCAATATGGAAGGCAAGGAGGTCCGCTTCGGCATCTTCAACTCCGCCCTGTTCGCGACGGTCACCACGGACGCTTCCTGCGGCGCCGTGAACGCCATGCACGATTCCTTCACCCCGCTGGGCGGGCTGGTCCCCTTGTTCAATATGGAACTGGGCGAACTCATCTTCGGGGGCGTGGGCGCAGGCCTGTATGCCATCGTCATCTATATCGTGCTGTCCGTCTTCATCGCCGGCCTCATGGTGGGCCGCACGCCGGAATACCTGGGCAAGAAGATCGAAGGGTATGACGTGAAGGTGGCCGTCCTGTATACCCTGGTCGGGGCCATGTCCATCCTGGGCTTCACCGCGTTCGGGGCCGTGAGCAAAACCGCGCTGGCGGGCCTCAACAATGCGGGCCCGCATGGCTTCAGCGAGATCCTTTACGCCATGAGTTCCGCCACCGGCAATAACGGCAGCGCTTTCGCGGGCTTGACCACCAACGTCCCCTGGTGGAATACGGTATTGGGCATCGCCATGTTCATCGGCCGGTTCTGGATGATCATCCCCGTGATGGCCCTGGCCGGAAATCTTGTCTCCAAGAAGATCGCGCCGCCCAGCGCCGGTTCCTTCCCTGTTTCCGGAGTCACCTTCATCTTGATCCTCATGGGCACCATAGTCATCGTGGGCGGGCTGACCTTCCTGCCGGCCCTCGCGATAGGGCCCGTCGTGGAGCATTTCATCATGATCGGTTCCGGGAAACTTTTTTAGTCGGCGCGTAGCGACGGCAGATGATGAGGACACAGCCATGAAAAGAAAAGACAAATCCATTTTTGATCGGAAGATCCTCCTCGTGGCCATGCGGGATGCGGTGCTCAAGCTGAATCCCAAGGCCCTGCTCAGGAATCCGGTCATCTTCGTCACCGAGGTGGGCGCCGCGCTCACCACCTTGCAGATATTTTCCTTACACCGCAATGGAGAGAGCGCCGGCTATGTGATCCAAATCAGCCTCTGGCTGTGGTTCACGGTGCTTTTCGCCAACTTCGCGGAAGCGGTGGCCGAAGGACGCGGCAAGGCCCAGGCGGACTCGCTGCGCACCGCCCGCACCAAGACCGATGCCACGCGCCTCGATCGCGACGGGATCCCGCAGTCCGTTTCCGCCAACGCCTTGCTCAAGGGCGATATCGTCCTGGTGGTGGCCGGCGAGGTCATCCCCGCGGACGGCGACATCATCGAGGGCGCGGCCACGGTGAATGAAAGCGCCATCACGGGCGAGTCCGCCCCGGTCATCCGCGAAGCCGGCGGGGATCGCTGCGCCGTCACGGGCGGGACCACGGTGCTGTCCGATTGGATCAAGGTGCGCGTGTCGGTGGGTCCCGGGGAAAGCTTCCTCGATCGCATGATCGCCCTGGTGGAAGGCGCCTCCCGGCAGAAGACGCCGAATGAAATCGCCCTGTCCATCCTCCTTTCCGGGATGACCCTCATCTTCCTCGCCGTCATCCTGGCCTTGCGCCCCTTCGGCCTCTATAGCGGCCTGTTCTTCAGCGTGACCACCTTGGTCTCCCTTTTCGTCTGCCTCATTCCGACCACCATCGGCGGGCTCCTGAGCGCCATCGGAATCGCGGGCATGGATCGCATGCTGGGCAAGAACGTCCTGGCCATGAGCGGCCGGGCCATCGAAGCCGCCGGCGACGTGGACGTATTGCTCCTGGACAAGACCGGGACCATCACCTTGGGCAACCGCCAGGCGGTGGAATTCCTGCCCGCGCCCGGCGCCACGGTGTTGGAGCTGGCGCAAGCGGCCCAGCTCGCCTCTTTGGCGGATGAGACGCCGGAAGGCCGCAGCATCGTGGTCCTGGCCAAGGAGCAGGGCATCCGAACGGTGGAAGTGCGGGATCTGCCCCATGCGCAATTCGTGGCCT
Organism: Fibrobacterota bacterium; assembly: GCA_036732085.1. GTDB lineage: Bacteria > Fibrobacterota > Fibrobacteria > UBA11236 > UBA11236 > Chersky-265. The sequence continues at coordinate 10,948 of DAINDC010000036.1, forward strand.
TCACGGCGCAGACGCGCATGAGCGGCGTGGACGTGGACGGGCGCTGCATCCGCAAGGGGGCTTCGGATTCGATCCTGAAGTTCGCCAAAGGCATTTGCCCGCCCAAGGTCCGGGAAGACGTGGAGCGCATCTCGCGCGCCGGCGGCACGCCGCTGTTGGTGGCCGATGAGCTGCGGGTGATCGGGACCGTCTATCTCAAGGATATCGTCAAGGGCGGCCTGCCGGACCGCTTCAAACGCTTCCGGGCCATGGGCATCCGCACCATCATGATCACGGGCGACAATCCCCTGACCGCCGCGGCCATCGCCCTGGAAGCCGGCGTCGACGATTTCCTCGCCCAGGCCACGCCGGAGGACAAGCTCGCGCTCATCCGCAAGGAACAGGCGCTGGGGCATCTGGTGGCCATGACCGGGGACGGCACCAACGACGCGCCCGCGCTGGCGCAGGCGGACGTGGGTGTGGCCATGAACACGGGCACCCAGGCGGCCAAGGAGGCGGGCAACCTGGTGGACCTCGATTCCAATCCCACCAAGTTGATCGAGATCGTGGAAGTGGGCAAGCAATTGCTCATGACCCGCGGCGTCCTCACCACCTTCAGCATCTCCAACGACGTCTCCAAATATTTCGCCATCATCCCGGCCCTGCTGCTGGGAACCTTCCCGGAAATCTCGCCCCTCAATGTCATGCGCCTGGGATCGCCGCATAGCGCCATCCTGAGCGCCGTGATTTTCAACGCTTTGATCATCGTGCTCCTGATCCCGCTGGCGCTCAAGGGAGTCCGGTTCCGTCCCATGGGGGCCGCCGCCATCCTCCGCCGCAACCTGCTCGTATACGGGCTGGGCGGGATGATCTGCCCCTTCATCGGCATCAAATTGATAGACCTGGCCCTCAACGCGGTAGGATGGGTATGAACAAGCACGGATACGAAAACAAATACAACCTTTGTAGGGAAATCCGGACGGCCCTCATCGCCGGGGTGACCTTGATGTTACTGCTCTGCGCGATTTATCCGTTGGCGGTCTGGGGATTGTCCCAGGCTATTTTCCCCTGGCATGCGCGCGGCTCCCTGATCTTATCCGGCTTATCCGGCCCATCCGACGGCTCCGGAAGCAAGGCCGCGGGCACCCCCATCGGATCCGCCCTGCTGGGACAGGTCTTCCAATCGCCGCAATATTTCCACTCCCGCCCCTCCAATGCCGGCAGCGGGTATGATGCAACTTCATCCGGCGGCAGTAACCTGGGGGAGACCTCCAAAACCCTGATGGACAGCATCCAGGCGCGCGTGAATCGCTATCGCTCCGAGAATGGACTGGCCGCCGAAACGCCCATCCCCGCCGACGCCGTGACCTCCTCCGCCAGCGGCCTCGATCCGGAAATCAGCCCGGACAATGCCCTGCTGCAAGCGCCCCGGGTCGCAAAGGCGCGCGGCCTGGATTCGGCGGAGGTAAGCCGCATGGTGCAAGCCCACGTACGCGGACGGGACCTGGGTTTCCTGGGGGATCCCGGCGTGAACGTCCTCCTTTTGAACCTCGATCTGGACAAGCGGAATAGGAAATAGGACGCAGCATCATGGCCGATAAAGCCTCAACCTTCTTGCAGATGATCCGGAGGGATCGACGGGGCCGACTCAAGATCTACCTGGGCTATGCCGCCGGCGTGGGCAAGACCTACCTGATGCTCCAGGAGGCCCAGCGCCTGAAAAAGGAAGGCATCGACGTCATCGTCGGCGTGGTGGAGACTCACGGTCGCATCGAAACGGCCGAGCTGGTGGAAGGCCTCGAACGCATCCCGATGCGGCGCAGCGAATACCACAATATCACGGTGGAGGAGATGGACGTCGATGCCATCCTGGCCCGTCAACCCCAGGTGGTCCTGGTCGATGAGCTGGCGCATACCAATGCCCCCGGCAGCCGCAATGCCAAGCGGTACCAGGACGCGGAGGATATTTTGGCGGCCGGGATCAACGTGATCGCCACCCTGAACGTGCAGCATCTGGAAAGCCTCTACGATACGGTTGAGAGGATGATGGGCGTGAAGGTCCGGGAGCGGATCCCCGATTCCGTGCTGGTCGAGGCCGATCAAATCGTCAATGTGGATATCTCCGCCGAGGACCTCCATAAAAGATTGCGGGCGGGCAAGGTCTACCCCTTGGCGCGGGTGCAGACCGCCATGGACAACTTCTTCCAGGCGATCCATCTGGAACAGCTCCGGGAGCTGACCTTGCGCGAGACCGCGTCCCATATCGATTCCCGGCGGCGGGAGGCCGCGAGCCAGGGCGAAGGCGGAACCACCGATCAGGTCATGGTCTGCCTGGATGCCCGGGGTCCGGAGAATGCGTCCTTGCTGCGCTACGGTTCGCGCCTGGCCGGACGCCTGAACCGGAATTGGTATGCCGTCTACGTGCAGACCTTGAATGAGGATCCCATCGTCATCGATGCCGCACGGCAAAGATTATTGTCCGATACCTTGACCTTGGCCAATCAACTGGGAGCGACGGTCTTCACCTTGAAGGGCGAGGACATCGCCGATACCTTGGCGCGCTTCGCCGCCGAATACCGGGTGGGGCATATCCTGCTCGGCAAGCCGCATCCCAGACCCTGGTGGCAGAGGATAATGCGGCGTAAGGACATCGTATCCGGCCTGCTCGGGAAGACCTCCGGTTCCACCTTGATCCTCATCGATACCCGAACCGGCGCCCCGGCCTCCGCGGCGGAGGAAATTCAAGAGCCCGTTTCGCGGGCGCCCGGACCCCAGCCGGCGGATCGGTTAAAGCTTTCCGATTTCCTGCGCGCGGATCAGATCCTGATTTGGGACGAGCCGGTCAGCAAGTCGCAAGTCATGCAGGATCTCCTGAAGACCCTGCTGCGGACCCATCCCGGCCTGGACCTGGAGATGCTGTCCCAACGCCTGCAGGAACGGGAAAGCCAGGGCTCTACCTTCTTGAACGAAGGCGTGGCGTTGCCCCATGCGCGCATCGAGAATCTCGAAAAGCCGCTCGTGGCCTTGGGACTCAGCCATGGCGGCATATTGGATGCCTATACCGAGAATCCCATCGAGGTGGTGTTCCTGCTCCTGTCCCCGAAAATCGAAAACCGTTCCCACCTGCAGTTGCTGGCCGTCGCCGGAAGGATGATGTTGAACCGGACCCTGCGGAACCAGTTGCGGAAGGAGCGGAAGCCGGAGGAGGTTTTCCGCAAGCTCCGGGAATTCGAAAATCCGGAATGATGCGGAGCGAAGCGGAAGGTTGCGGCCGATAAGCGGGTCGCGCCTGCAAGAAAAGGTCTTACAGCAAAGAGTGCGCGAGGCCGCTCACCACGGCCATCAAAGCCCAACCCAGCAAGGCCGATCCGAACCCGGCGATGGCGAACCCGGGTAACAGCCAGGCTACCAGGCCCAGCATGGCGGCATTGATGACCAGGAGGAAAAGCCCCAAGGTTATCAAGGTGATGGGGAAGGTGAGGAAGACGAGGAGGGGCTTGACGATGGCATTGACCACCCCGAGAAGGAGGGCCGCCAGGAACAGGGTCGCCCAACCGTCCACGTAGATGCCGGGCACGACGTTGGCCGCGAGCCACAGGCTCAGGGCGCTGATGATGAGGCGGGCAAGGAATCCCATGGTCTTGCCCGGGAGATAACTTTTTAGGGCCGGACTTGCAATACCGGCCTGCGGACCGGGTTCAGAGATCGGTTTCGAGGACTGTTTTCAAATTTTCGGGGAATGTTTTCAAAGAATGCGGATCCCTTTTTCAGAGGATGCCTTCAAAGGATATTTTCAAAGAATGGAAAGGTTGCGGATGAAAAGCCCGCGCGCCGTCTTGACCTTCACGATCACGAGCCCTTTTCGGATTCCGTAATCGCGTACCAGGTCCGGAATGGAATATTTCGCGCCCTGATGTCCTTCCCGCACCAGCAACCGGTTCCCGGAAATATCGAACAGGCTGAACTCATGCTCCCCGCTTTCCCGGATGTCCAAGGTGGTGGGCGACAGGGAGATATTGAGGGTCGAGGCCAACCTTTCCGAGACCGAGATCCCGCTTGCGGGCACCTTGCAGTTGCCCACGTAATCGATGCGCGTGACGCCCGGATTGATGGTGGAATAGTTGCCGTCGTAATTGAGCAGGTAGAGCGCGCCGTCCGGCCCGTAATGCCCGCCCAGCGGGCTGCGCAGGCTGAGTCCCTTGAAGAGGCCCGCATCCGCCTGGGTCTTGGTTCCCACGGTCAGATTGGCGCTGTCGAGGTTCATCAGCCACATATGGCTGCCCTTCCAGTCGAACCCGATCCAGGTATTCTGGAACTGCGGCGGGAACTTGGTGGGCGAGGGATTGTTCGCGTCGAAAACATAGATGGGACCGCCGATGGCCACGGGCACCAGCCGGCTCACGGTTCCGGGTATGGCGGGAGGCAGCTCCTTCACGCCGGAATTCAGTTTGGAATTGTTGACGGGGGCCTTGGGATCCTCCAGAGCGCCGAGCTTTTCCAACTGGCCGGGCACGCGCTCGTTGTCGGCGTGGAAATAGGGGAAGCCGGAAAAGATGGGATGGTCGGTGATATTGAATTCATCGCGGCTGGATTCGAAATTGACCGTGCCCCAGGCCAGCAAACGCTTGGTGGGATGGACCCAGATGGAGTAATTGCTGCGCTCGCCCTTGATGTAGATTTCCGGCAGCACCTTGGCGGGATCGCGGTATTGCGCCGCCAGATCCGCGCGCCCCTGCCTCTCCCATTCCGCGGCCCAGTACTCGCCGAAGTTCCCCTTGGGGATGGTGTAGCCCTTGGGCGAATCGTCCGGATGGATGCGCAAAGTCCCGCCGCGCATGCTGGCGGTATTGGACGATCCCCATTCCGCGCTGGCGGAGCTGTCGTTCGAGTACTGCCCGAAGTCGGTCGTGTTCACGTCCTTGCTGTTGTTGCCGATCTGGATCCACAGGTCCCCGTAACTGTCGAATTGCATGGGGCCGCCGCTATGGTATTGGTCGGACTTGCTGGCCAGGATGTCGATGAGGATTTTCTCGGACGTCATGTCCAGGGTATGCTGCGCGGTCATGGTGAAGCGGCCCAGGTGCAGGCGGCGGTTGAGGCTGGCATTGGCGATGGGCGGCGAATACCAGAGGTAGATCCAATTGTTCTCGGCGAATTTCGGATCGAGGGCGATGCCCATGAGGCCGTTGTCATTCTCGCCCCCGGCCTTGGCGGCCCATACCGGAATGGTCCCCATGTCGCTGATCTTTTTCGCGGCGCCGTCATAGAATTTCACGTCGCCCAGCCTTTGCACATAATAGATGTCGACATGATCGAGGGCGCCGGCCTTGTTCACGCCGTTCAGGGCGAACTGGACCGGTTCCTCCATGGACTCGTCGCCGGCGGAGGCGCCGTTATTGCCATGGCGATTGAAGACCTCCGTAAACTTGAAATCCTTAGCCGCCAGATCCGTGCAACCGGGATAGCTGAACTGAGCCCAAACCGGGGCTATGGCGAACGCGCAGACGGCCATGGTTTTCAAAACGGACATCTCGGCCTCCCTGCCTGATATGTATAACGATTATAACGCCTGCGGACTCTGCCAACCGCATCGGGTTGCATAATGATGAGTACAACCCGGACCGCATTCCGTCTCGAAGACTCCTGATGTTTTCCGCTAACTTGGATGGCTGAAGTATTTTTGTGTTTCTGGATACGGGACCTTCGGGCATGGCTATATTTCTACCGATGCAGGCAGGTTCCAGCCACCCCCATTTCGCCTTTACCTTTACAAGCATGGTGTCGAGCATAGAGTTGGAATTTTCAAGCTCGGCGGGATGTTGATCCCTAAAAGCCCCAGGAAACTTCTCGGTTATCTCATCATCGGGATCATGGGCTTCATCCTTTCCCGCTATATCGCCGCGAAAATAAAAGCGGATTTTCAGGGCTCCAAGGCGGAATCCGCCCATGGCGATAGGACGAACCCCACCGGAAAAGGCCGATAGCCGATGGATCGCAAACCCGTGGAGGTCCGAGCCGCCGCCTTGCCTCAGGAATCCCTCATCCGCCTCTCACTCAGTCGCATTGATTACGCCGATGCCTTTGAGGCGCGTTTCCCTTCCGCCAAGGCCATCCGCATCGAAGACGTGGCATGCGCTTTTTTCTCAAGCGCTCCAAGGTGGGTAAGCCTCCTCATGAGGCTACGTAACCGCATTGTTTCCCTGGTCGGGCTCAAATCCCCCAAGGGTTTCTCCCCGCATTCGGAAGGCGGCGCGGAGATCAGGAAGGGTTCTTCTTTCGGCCTATTCAAGGTGCTGGAAAAAACCGATACGGAAATCATCTCGGGTGAGGATGACAAGCATCTGGATTTCCGCGTTTCCATGTCCCTGACTTCGGAAAATTCTTCCGAAACCAGGGAATACCGGCTGGTCCTTTCCACCGTGGTGGAAATGCACAATCTGATGGGGCGTCTTTATTTCGCTCCAGTAAAAGTATTCCACAAGAGAATCGTGCCGGCCATAATCAGGAGAATGGTCGCATCCCTGAGTTGAATGCGGCCCGGCAGGCCTCCGCGACGATCCTCATGGATCCCCATACGATGAAAATAAATGTTCCATTCCGATGAGAACCGCGAGGACCTTGGTCCCCGGGTCCATTGTGGTGGCCGGGATATCGCCGCGGGGAACGATTACCTTTTTATCGGAAGCGATCGGCATTAGTGCGGGCTTTAGTGGGGTCGAAGTCGGGAATGGGAAAATGGGCATCAAAAAAGACGTGCTAACGAATGCGCAAAAACAGGAAGTCGAACGTCTGCGCAATTTTGTTTCCAGAAACCGGCTGACATCGCTGATGAACAGCACCAAATGGCGGGCCGCCATCGACGCCATCCAGGCGATCGAAGGATACGCGCCGTCCTTCCGGTGCAAGCGGATTACGGATGCGCTCGATCCCCCCGAAGGCCAATGGGATGAGGCCTTCCCGGGGAACGTCCCCCTTTATAATTCAATCGAATGGTTGGAAATGAATCCCTACGTCGGGTCGCCGCCCGTCGCCGGAAAAAAAGATCGCCGCGCGGATTTCGGGGAAACGCTCAAGCGGGAACTCGCCGCGGCCGGCATCCCCCTCGCCGAATCCGGAACCGGAGTCCGAATCAAGGCGTATGCCCGGACGAAATAGCCTGATGCTTGGCCAAGAGTTTTTCCATATCCTCCAAGGTGCGCGGCCAGTCCTTTCGCAATAAAGAGGACAGGGCCCGGTCCGCCAACAGCTTGCCGCCGGTCTGGCAGGTGGGGCAATAGTTGGTTTCGTTCTCGGCGTAACGGATGCGCTGCACGGGATCCCCGCAGACCGGGCAGGGCTTCAGGTAACGTCCATGTACCGCCATGCCGTCCCGGAAAGCCGTGACCTTTTCCGGGAAGCCGCGTTCGGATTCCTTGCGCAAGACGTCGGTCCATTGCTTTTAGGGATGGGGATTGGCTGCGAGGCTGATCCAGCCGCGGGTTTCCAGTGCAGTCGTCCCGCCACCATGAGGTGCAAGGCCAACTGCGAGCCGCCTTCGAATTGGAAAAGGATACGCTTCCCACGCCGTAGCATACCAGTTACGGTCTTGCCGTGGAAAGATTCCAAGGCCGGCGTCACGCTGCGGAGGAGGAAGGGGCTGGCGAGGCGGATCCTATCGAGCGGCCTGCCCAAGAGGAGGTCTTCGAGGCGCTCCACGTAGACGGTTATGTCGGGAAGTTCAGGCATGGTCATCCGGCACTAGGGCCGTATGCAAAAGTAGTTCAGACCGAGTAGCCTACGGGCATCCCCCCATCCCTGCCAATTTGGCCGGACAACCATCTTGACATTCCCTGCCCTGCCGCCTAATATTGAAATATTGAGATTGAGTCTTAATTTACACAAACATCAAAAGGGGAGGACGATAAGATGAACAGGCAACGAAGGACAAGAAAGTTCACGGGAACACCGGCCGCATGGGCACTCGCGCTCTGCTTTTCCGCCCCATCCTTTTCGGCGCAAATACCGGAAGCCAAGAAAATCGAGGATAACTCCTTCCTGATTGAAGAAGCGTATAACCAGGAGGACGGCGTCATCCAGCATATCCAGACCTACCAGCTCATGAAGGATAAGACCTGGGGATATACCTTCACGCAGGAGTGGCCCGTCCCGAAGATGGCCCACCAGCTTTCGTATACGATTCCCATCAACCATCCGGATCCGACTCTGACCGGCTTGGGCGATATCCTGATCAATTACCGGTATCAGCTCATTTCCAAGGAGGGCCTCTCATTTTCTCCCAGGCTTTCCATTCTGCTGCCTACGGGGGATTATAAGCAGGGACTTGGAAACGGTTCGACCGGAGTCCAGTTCAATCTTCCTCTCAGCGTGGCGCTGTCCAATACTTGGGTCACCCACTGGAATCTCGGTTCGACGATTATTCCGGATGCCAGGAACGCCGCGAGGGAAACCTCGGACCTCTACGGCTTCAACTTCGGCACGAGCTTCATTTATCTCGTAGCGGAAAATTTCAATCTCATGTGTGAGGGCGTCTGGAATGCCACGGAAAACGTGCCGAAGGAGGGTGCGACAACGATGGAAAACGCATTCTATATCAATCCGGGATTCCGTTTCGCCCTTAACTTCAAAAACGGATTGCAAATAGTGCCTGGTCTTGCCGCGCCGATCGGCATCGGTCCTTCAACGGATAACTTTGGGTTGCTTTCCTATCTCTCCTTTGAGCATCCCATGTTTTGAGGGATGAATTTTCGGACCCGCTCCCGCTTCGGGGAACTGCGTCCCCGCTCTGAATCCGTTCGGGGACCGCTTCTCAGATCCGGACGGCGGCCTTCCGCGGACGGCCGCGCCTGCGGACCGCGGCGCCTTCTTCCACAACTTCGTCCGCGGCTACCTTGCGATCCAAAGCTTGGCTTTTCTTGGCGTCGCCTGGACCTCCGGCGGACTTACCGCCTTCGGCGGCCTTTCCACTTCCCGCCTTCTCATTCGCGGCCGGCTTGATGGGAGGGAAGCTCGCGGCCAAGGATTTGCCTGATGCAGGGACCGCCCGCTTCGGGAAGGACTTCTCGATCTCGATGAGCTTCTTCAGCCATTCGCCCGTATAGGATCCCTTGGTCGCAGCCACGTCCGCCACCGTGCCCTTGGCGATGATGCGGCCGCCAGCCTCGCCGCCTTCCGGTCCCAGATCGACCAGCCATTCCGAGTTCTTGATGATGTCCAGGTTATGCTCGATGACAAGCACGGTATTGCCTTGCGCCACCAGGGAGTGCAGGACCACGAGCAGCTTGCGCACGTCCTCGAAGTGGAGGCCGGTCGACGGTTCGTCGAGGATGTAGAAGGATCGTCCGGTGGAGCGGCGCGAGAGTTCGGCGGAGAGCTTCATGCGTTGGGCCTCGCCGCCGGAGAGCGTGGTGGCGGACTGTCCCAGGCGGATATAGCCGAGGCCGACTTCCAAAAGCGTTTTCAGCTTGTTGGCGATGGCGGGCAGGTTGGCGAAGAAGGCATGGCCCTCTTCCACGGTCATGTTCAGGACCTCGGAGATGTTCTTGCCCTTGTAGTCGATTTGCAAAGTGTCACGATTGTAGCGCTTGCCTTTGCAGACCTCGCAGGTCACGTAGACATCGGGCAGGAAGTGCATCTCGATGCGGATGAGTCCGTCGCCCTCGCAATTGTCGCAGCGGCCGCCCTTGACGTTGAAGCTGAAGCGGCCCGGCTTGTAGCCGCGCACCTTGGCCTCCTGGGTCATGGCGAACAGGTTGCGGATATCCGTGAACAGGCCGGTATAGGTGGCCGGATTGGACCTCGGCGTGCGTCCGATGGGCGATTGATCGATGACGATGGCCTTGTCGATATGTTCCAAGCCCTTGATGGTCTTGTAGGCGCCGGGCCGGGCCTTGGAACCATGGACCTCCTTGGCCAGGATGCGCGAGAGCACGTCGTTGATGAGCGAGGACTTGCCGGATCCGGAGACGCCGGTGATGGAGATGAAGCGGCCCAGGGGCAGTTCCACCTCCACGTTCTTCAGATTGTTATGCGTGACGCCCGAAAGCTTGATGGTCTTGTCGGTCCTCTCGGGAACGAAGCGGACCTTCATGCCGCGGATCTCTTCGCGGATCTCCTCGAGGTCGATGCGGCGCCGGCCCGAGAGGAAGGCGCCCGTATCGGAATTCCCGGATTCGATCAGCTTGTCCGGGGTGCCGCTGAAGACCACGCGCCCGCCATGCTCGCCCGCTCCGGGTCCGATGTCGATGACCCAATCGGCCTGGCGGATGGTATCCGCATCATGCTCGACCACGAGGACGGAATTGCCCAGGTCGCGCAGGCGGTGCAAGGTCTTGAGCAGGCGATCGTTGTCGCGTTGGTGCAGGCCGATGGACGGTTCGTCCAGAACATAAAGCACGCCGGAAAGGCCGGTGCCGATTTGCGAGGCGAGGCGGATGCGCTGGGATTCGCCGCCGGACAGGGTGCGGGCGGTGCGATTGATGCTCAGATAGTTGAGGCCCACGCTCACGAGGAAGGTGAGGCGCGCCTGGATTTCCTTGAAGACCTGCTTGGCGATGGAGCGTTCGTTCTCGGACAGATCGTCCTCGACGGGATCGATCTTCGGGATCTTGAAGAACTGGTATAAGGTGGAGTCGGCCTCCGGCGGGGGCGCGTCCCCGTTCTGGAGGGCCCCGATGAAATCGAACGCATCCTGGATGGACATCTCGCCGATATCCATGATATTGAGGCCGCGGATGGTGACGGTCATGGCCTCCTGCTTGAGGCGCAGGCCCTTGCAGGTGGTGCAGGGCTTGTCGTCCATGAACTCCTCGATGTCCTTGCGGACGAATTCGGAATCCGTCTGTTCGTAGCGCCGCATCAGGCTCGGGACGATGCCTTCGAAATGCGCGTTCCAGGAGGTGCGGGAGCCGCCGCCCATGGCCTCGTACTTGACCTTGTAGCTTTGCTCGGTGCCGTTCAGGAGGATGTCGATATGCTTTTTCGAAAGATCCTTGAGCGGCTTGTCGAGCGAGAAGCCTTCGTCCTTGGCCACATTGCGCAGGAGCTGCATGTACCAGGAATCGTTATTGTCCGCGAAACGCGACCACGGCAGGATGCCGCCGTCATTGATGGAGAGATCCATGTCGAAGACCGTTTTCTGATCCACTTCCTTGATGAAGCCCAGGCCGTTGCAGGCCGGGCAGGCGCCATGCGGCGAGTTGAAGGAGAAGGAATGCGGTTCGATCTCGGCGAAGGATTTGCCCGTGGCCGGATCCACCAGGCGCTCGGAGAAGAAGACGTCCTCCTTCTCATCCACCAGGTTCACGAGCATCTCGCGCTCGCCCAGGCTCAGGGCCAGCTCCACGGAATCCGTGAGACGCTTGACGGCTTCCCCGCCTTCGCGCGAGTCCTTCTTGATCACCAGCCGATCGACCACCAATTCGATATTGTGCTTGACGTAACGATCCAATTTGATCTTCTCTTCCAGTTGGAAGACCTGGCCGTCCACGCGGGCGCGCACGTAGCCCTGGGCCAGGTAACGCGCGAACAATTCCTCGTAGGTGCCCTTGCGATCCTTGACCAAGGGCGCCAGCAGCATGATCTTGACATCGTTACCGGCGACCTTCCCGCCCGGAGTCTTGCGGCCCGGCATGGCCAGCACGGCATCGACGATTTCCTGCACGGTCTGGCTCTTGAGGCGCTTGCCGGACGCGGGGCTGCGCGCATGGCCCACGCGTGCGTACAACAGGCGCAGGTAGTCGTAGAT
>DAINDC010000037.1:0-5891 GCA_036732085.1 Fibrobacterota bacterium
GGATATAGCTATGGGCCCAGGCGATGAACAGATGCTCGACGAAGTCCTCGTCCTTGAGTCCGGTAGCGGAAATGCCTTTGCCGCCGCGGCCCTGGATCTTGTAAGCGTCGGTGCCGATGCGCTTGATATAACCGGTATGCGAGACGGTGACGACCATGGGCTCGTTGGCGATGAGGTCGAGATAGGTGATGTCGTCCGCGGCATCCTCAATTTGGGTGCGGCGTTCGTCGCCATGCTTGAGGACGATTTCCCGGAGCTCCTGGGTGATGATGGCCACGCGGCGCTCGCGGTTGGCGAGGATATCCTTCAGGTCGGCGATGAGTATGACCAATCCCTTGTATTCCTCCTCGATCTTGTCGCGTTCCAGGCCGGTGAGGCGCTGCAGGCGCATTTCCAGGATGGCATCGGACTGGATTTCGGACAGGCTGAAGGCTTCCATCAGGCCGGCGCGCGCGATGGCCGTGCTCTCGGAGGCGCGGATCAGCTTGATGATCTCCTCGATATGGTCGAGAGCGATGCGCAGCCCTTCCAGGATATGGGCGCGTTCTTCGGCCTTGCGGAGCTCGTAACGCGTGCGGCGTTCCACGACTTCATGGCGGTGCTCGAGGAAAAGGCGGATCAGTTCGCGCAGGCTCAAGGTGCGGGGACGGCCGTCCGTCAGCGCCAGGTTGTGGATGGAGAAGGTTTCCTGCAACTGCGTGTGCTTGTAAAGCAGGTTTAGGATGATGTCCGGGAATGCGTCGCGCTTGAGCTCGATGATGATGCTCATGCCGTCTTTGTCGCTTTCGTCGCGCAAGTCGGAAATGCCTTCCACCACCTTGTCGCGGACCAGGGACGCCATCTTTTCCAATAGGTTGGACTTGTTCACCTGGTAGGGGATTTCCGTAATCACGATGCGGGTGCGGTTCTCGCGCTGTTCCACATAGTGCTTGGCGCGGACCAGGACTTTGCCGCGGCCGGTGAGGTAGGCGGAACGGATGCCGTTGCGTCCATGGATGATGCCGCCGGTGGGGAAGTCCGGGCCGCTGACATGGGTGATGAGTTCTTCGTCGCCGATATCCGGATTCGCGAGCATGGCGATGCAGGCATTGACGATTTCATTGAGATTATGCGGCGGGATATTGGTGGCCATACCCACGGCGATGCCGGTGCTGCCATTGACGAGCAGGTTGGGGAATGCTGACGGAAGGACCTTGGGTTCCTGCAGGGAGGAATCGTAATTCGGCGCCCAATCCACGGTCTCCTTGTCGAGATCCTGGAGCATCATTTCCGCGAAGGCCTTCATGCGGGCTTCCGTATAACGCATGGCCGCGGGAGGATCGCCGTCGATGGATCCGAAATTGCCCTGGCCGTCCACGAGCGGATAGCGCATCGAGAATTCCTGCGCCATACGCACGATGGAATCATAGATGGAGGCGTCCCCATGGGGATGGTACTTGCCCATCACCTCGCCGACGATATTGGCGCTTTTCTTGTAAGGTCGATCCTGGTAGAGGGAGAGCGTGTCCATGCCGTACAGGATGCGGCGATGCACGGGCTTGAGGCCGTCGCGCGCATCGGGCAGGGCCCGTGAGACGATCACGGACATGGAATACCGGAGGTAGGAGATTTTCATCTCCTCCTCGATCATGGTATTGATGATGCGGTCGTTGCTGGGGACGGGAACGGATGGTATCGTCATATCTCTCCTAAGGTACCCTGCCGGTTACAGCGAATTCCAATGGGCCGCGAATTCGGGGGAAGCCAGGCGCCGGGATTCCCCGGCATCGGACTGTTCCACCTGCAGCGGCGTTATGGAGATGCGGTTGCGGACCAGAGCGTAATCGTCCGTGCCGGGAAGGAAGCGCTCTTCCGGCTTGAAACCCACCAGGCGGAACTTGGTCAGGCCATGTTCGGTGAGGACGGGCTCATAGCTGTCCACGAACATCACCGTGCTCATGGTGGTGATTTCCACTCCTTCGACCAGGCTCGGATCGCAAGGGGGAAAGTTGATATTCCAAAGGCTTCCCGGTTTGATGGGGAGCATGGCAGGCGTGCGCAGCAGTTTGAGGAGCCAGCGTACGGCATGCTCCAGATGATCGGTATCGTTCTTCCAGACGGAAACGGCCAGGGAGGGAATCCCCCACATGGCGCCTTCCCGGGCCGCCGCCACCGTGCCGGAATAGACCGCGCTCATGCCCGCATTCTCGCCCAGGTTGATGCCGGACAGGATCAAATCGATCTTCTGATCCTTCTGCAAATGGGCCACCGCGAACTTCACGCAATCGCAGGGAGTGCCCACTATCTGGTATTTGGGATAAGGGTGCAAGGTATCCGCGTGATAAGCGAGCAGGCGATGCTGGCCATGGGTGAAGGCCTGGGACATGCCGCTCTGGTCCGTGGCCGGGGCCGAGACCAGGACATCATGCTCTCGGCTCAAGGCATCGGCCAGGAGGGACAATACCGGGCTGTCGATGCCGTCGTCGTTGGTGACTAGAACTCTCATGCGGTGGGCCGAAAAAGCGGTTTCCGAGGCCTTGAAATCAAGTCGATCCAATCGTTGTCACAGTTACGAAATCTACCAAAAATAGGTGTTTATTCCAAGCTGAAAAGCCCCTGGAAAGTCCTTTCGCGGCCTCCCGCGCGGGATCATTTTCGACCTGGAAAAACGGGCAGCGACTGCCGTTTATGGGAGCGGAGACATTAGCTATTTTGGCGGAGTGAATACCCTTCACCAGCCAGGTCCAAGCATCCCATGAATTCCGCATCGTCCCTAAAGGCTCCCGCACAAGCTCCTTTACAAGCTCCCAAAGGCACCCGGGATTTCTATCCCGAGGACATGCGCATCCAGAACCATATGTTCGACGCCTGGCGCCGCGCCTGCCTGGACTTCGGGTTCGAGGAATACGAGGGACCCACCTTCGAGCATCTGGAATTGTTCACCGAAAAATCCGGGCAGGAAATCGTCACCCAGCTTTACAACTTCAAAGACAAAGGCGATCGCGATCTCGCCTTGCGCCCGGAAATGACGCCGACCTTGGCACGCATGGTCAACCAGAAGGGCAATAGCCTCAAGCTGCCGCTGCGTTGGTTTTCGGTGCCGCGCCTGTTCCGCTACGAGAAGGCCCAACGCGGACGCTTGCGTGAATTCTTCCAGCTCAATATGGACATTCTGGGCTGCGAGGGCGTGGCCGCCGAGGTCGATCTGCTTTCCGCCATCATCGAGATGCTCAAGCGGTTCGGGCTCGGCGGAGCGGATTTTTCCGTGCACGTTTCCAGTCGCCGCCTGCTCTCCGAGTTCCTGGATCGACAAGGCGTGGCCGCGGATAAAAAGAATCCTGTCTATGCCGCGCTCGACAAGCGGGCCAAGATCGGCGAGGAGGAATTCCGCCGGCTCCTGGAAAAGGAAGGACTGACCGCGGCCAGCGTGGATGCGGTGGAACAGTTCTTCAAGTGCAAGGGTCTGGAGGAATTGCGGGCGTATTTTCCGGAGTCGCAGGGTGAGGCTTCCGCGGCCGTCCCTTCCGAAGGCAGCGTTGGCGATAAGCCCAAAAGCGGACTCTGGGAACTCGAGACCCTTTTCAAATTCATGGAATCGATCGGCTACGGCGATTACCTGAAACTGGATCTGTCCGTGGTGCGCGGCCTGGCCTACTATACCGGCATCGTCTTCGAGGTCTATGACAAGGAAAAGAGCCTGCGGGCCATCGCCGGCGGCGGTCGTTATGACAACCTGCTCGCGAACCTGGGCGGCCTTTCGCTCTCCGGCGTCGGCTTCGGCATGGGCGATGTGGTCCTGTACGAATTCTTGAAAGAAAAGAACCTGCTTCCTTCCGGCCGCAACGCCCTGGATTACTACCTGCTCGACGTGGCTCCGGGCGCGGATCGGCTCCCCAATCCCGCTTTGCTCCGACTGGCGCAAGGCCTCAGGGCCAAGGGCAAGCGCGTGGGTTATTCCCTTTCCGGCGAGAAGTTCAAGAAGCAAATGGGGCAGGCCAACGATCAGGGCGCCCAGCGGGTCCTGTTCTTCGGATCGGATAAGGCGCCCGCGGGCGCGTATGAAATCAAGGACATGGTGTCCGGTGAACAGAAGCTTGCCGCGATGGAGGAGTTGTAATGGAAACCGAAAAGACCTACGAAGGCCTGCAGCACCATATTCCCACCTTGGAGACGCCGGAAATCGAATCCTGGGAATTCCAATATCCGGGAAGCGATACCTTGCTCGAGGTGGCCATTCCGGAATTCACCTGCATCTGCCCCAAGACCGGCCTGCCGGATTTCGCGACCTTGCATATTTCTTACGTGCCCGACAAATCCTGCCTGGAACTGAAAAGCCTGAAGGAATATTTCCTCTTTTTCCGGGAACTGGGAATCTTCCATGAGCATGTGGTGAACCGCGTGCTCGGCGATTGCGTAAAGGCCTGCTCACCCCGGCAAATGGAGGTTCGCGGGGTATTCAACGCCCGCGGGGGCATCCAGACCACGGCGATAGCGCGTTTCGCCGTCAAATAGTCACAAGGCGAAGACGACGGGTTCACTCCGGGATGACGTAAAAAGTTTAACTTTTGAAAACCGACAACAAGGGAAACCACAATGCCAAAGATTCACAACTTCAGTTCCGGCCCCAGCATCCTTCCCAGACAAGCCATGGAAGCCGGCTCCCGCGCCTGTCTCGACTTCAACGGAATGGGCCTCTCCCTCCTGGAAATCTCCCATCGCAGCAAGGAATTCGTCGCGGTGATGGACGAGGCGATCAAGCTCGTCAAGGAAATCCTGGGCGTGCCCGCCGGCTATTCCGTGGCCTTCCTGCAAGGCGGAGCCAGCCTGCAATTCGCCATGGTGCCCTATAACCTGCTCGACGAAGGCGAAACCGCCGCTTACCTGGACACGGGCATGTGGGCCAGCAAGGCCCTCAAGGAAGCCAAGCTGTTCGGCAACGTGAAGGTGGTCGCCTCCTCCAAGGAAGCCAACTATACCTTCATCCCCAAGACCTACGAGATCCCCAAGGACGCACGTTACTTCCACGTTACGTCCAACAATACCATCTACGGCACCCAGCTCCAAAGCTTCCCGAATTCGCCCGTGCCCCTCATCGCGGACATGTCCAGCGATATCTTCAGCCGCCCTGTCGACGTTTCCAAGTTCGGCCTCATCTATGCCGGCGCCCAGAAGAACATGGGCATCGCGGGCACCACCTTGGTCATCGTCAAGGACGAGATCCTGGGCAAGGTCAAACGCAAGATTCCCTCCATGCTCGATTACAAGCTCCAGATCGAGAACGAATCCATGTACAATACCCCGCCGGTATTCGCGGTCTATATGGCCATGGAAACGCTTCGTTGGGTCAAGGCCCAGGGCGGCGTCGCCGCCATGCAGAAGAAGAACGAGGAAAAGGCCCGCCGCCTGTACTTGGAAATCGATGAGAACCCCATGTTCAAGGGCACGTGTGCCAAGGAGGACCGGTCGCGCATGAATGTGACCTTCGTATTGGAGAAGCCGGAACTGGAAGGCGATTTCAACAAGACCGCCGAAGCCGCCGGCCTATCGGGTCTCAAGGGCCATCGTTCCGTGGGAGGCTTCCGCGCCTCCATCTACAATGCCATGGATCTGGATGCCATCGAGGCCCTGGTCAAGGTGATGAGGGATTTCTCCAAGAAAAATGGTTGAGACTCCCCGGGCCTTGCCGCGGAAGGCTTCCAGGTCTTCCGTCGGCAGGGCGCTCCTCTGCCTTCTCATGGGATGCATGGCGCCGGCCTTTCCGGTCAGCGCCGTCTCCGCTTCCAGCGGAACCTTCCCCGGCGCACCCTTGCTGCTCTCCGTCCCGATCTCGGATTTGCCCTATGGTTTCCGCGGCGCGTTGGAATCTCCCAGCATGCAGCAGTCGCTCCGGCTCGAGCTGGCCAAGCTGGGCG
>DAINDC010000037.1:5901-17085 GCA_036732085.1 Fibrobacterota bacterium
GGCTCGATGCGGGCCTGAACCAATTCGCCGATCAGGCCATCGGCTGGCTGTGGGAAGGCGCGCAGGATCCTTTCCTGCGTTCCCTGGGTACCTGGACTTCCCTCGGCCTTTTCAGTTACTTCGCCGTCTATCTTCCGCCGGGAGACGGATGGATGCATGAGGAATGGCATCGCGCGGTGCTTTCCCGGTTCGGGATCTCAAGCTATAACGGCGTCTACCATTGGGATATCGGCGCGCAAACCGTTTCCGTGGATCATGTCACGGATGCGGATTTGCAAGCGTTGAAGGCGGCCCATCCCGCCGATTTCGTGCGTCTCGCCGAGGCGGGCGCGGAGGGGGAAGTGGAATCCGTTCGGCTGATGCGCAGGAATAATTTCTTCCTCGGCCGCGATTCGCATTATGACGTCCTCAATTGGTTAGTCACGAATGGCAATGTCACGGCCTATATCTATCTCTGCGCGACTTCGGAACTCGATGGCGATCTGGCCGACGCCAACCGGCAGGAGACGATGGAAAGCCAACGGGATTTTACCGGACTCGATTTCCGGGCCTGGGTGCATGACCTGGACAATCCCGATGAGCCTTATGCGGCCGGGCCCCGCGGTCGGCCCCATCCTTCCGGATCCGGATTCGATCGCTACCTGCTCTCGAGCGATCTCACGCACTTCGAGAAAAAATACCTGAAGTTGCAGGCGGCTTTGTCCTTGCTCAACCTCGTTTCTCCCCAGTATATCGGGCGGGATTGGCTGCCCGGCGCCAATCCCTGGGATGGCCAGAGGTTCCTGTGGAACTTCGGCCTGGTCCACCATCTCACGCCCTTCGGCTATGAATTGGCCTGCGATTTCCTGGCCCGGCGGGGGAAATGGGAATGGGCCTTTACCGCGGGGAGTTTCGTGAACGACAGAATGGCGTTGCCGGAATTATCGGGCGAACTTTTCCGATATCCCGTGACGGTGGGGCAGACCGGGATCTTCCTGACCGGCGGCCTCTCCGCCTGGCTCCAACCCGAGGCGCAGCGCTTTCAAACGACCTCGATAACGCCGGGAGCGGCCTTGTTATTGGGTGCGGCGATTCCCTTGCGGACCGGTCTGGAGGCCTTCGCGGAAGCGGATGCGAAGTCCGCGGGCTGGGTGCCCGGCAATGTCTATCTGGATGCGGCGATTCAGGGGCGAGCCGGCTTGCAGTTGCGGATTTAATCCTCTTCAGCGGAGGGGCCGTTTCCGGTTTCCAATCCGCTGAGTCGACCTATCGACTCAGCCGAGCAGCAGGTTGTCTATCAAGCGCGTCTTTCCGAAGAAAACCGCCACGGCCAATACGGCGGGCTCGCCGATCCTGTCCACCGGTTCCAGCCGGCTTTGGGAAACGGCCTCGATATAATCGATACGGGTGGGAGTGGATGCTTCGATCTCGCGCCGGAGGATTTCCTTGAGGGCTTCCGCGGACATTTCGCCCCGGGTCCAGGCGGCCTGCGCCAGATTCAGCCCGCGGGATAGGGCGACGGCGCGTTCTTTCTCATCGGGGGTAAGGTAGATGTTACGGGAGCTCAAGGCCAGGCCGGATGGCTCGCGGACGGTGGGGACGATTTCCAATTCCAGATCCAGGGACAGATCCCGGGTCATCTTGCGGAGGATCAGGGCCTGCTGGATATCCTTCTGGCCGAAGTAGGCGCGCCTGGGCTGGATGATATTGAAGAGCTTGAGGACCACGGTGCAGACGCCGCGGAAATGTCCGGGGCGGGAGGCGCCGCAGAGGTGGCGGTCCAGGCCTTCGACATCGCAATAGGTGGAATGATCGGGAGCGTAGAAGTCCTTGGCCTCCGGGGCGAAGATGGCCGCGACTCCGGCTTCGCGGCAAAGGCGGGTATCCGCCTCGAAAGGCCGGGGGTAACGCGCGAGATCCTCCTGGGGCCCGAACTGCAACGGGTTCACGAATATGGAGACCACGGTTTGGGGATGCTGGGCCAGGCTGGCGGCGACCAGCCGCATATGCCCCGCATGGAGGGCGCCCATGGTGGGAACGAAGCCTACGGAGTCGTCCGCTCCGAGCGACTTGCGCCATCGCCTGTATGTGTCGATCGTCTTGAAGATTTCCATCGCACCGAACTTATTTCTTTTCAATGGAGGTGGGTGAAAAATAGGAGGTCACTTATTTTTTACCCATGGAGGTGGGTGAAAAATATGTGACCCCTTCCGGCACCTTGGAAATCAATTCGACCAGGAGATCGAGATCCTGCGGGTTGCGCACGAAGTCGATATTGTTGGTATTGATGATGAGCAGGGGCGAGCCCGTGTAATAATGGAAATAGGTATTGTAGGCCCGGTTCAGGGAATCGATATAGGCCTCGTCGATATTGCGCTCATAGGCGCGATCGCGCATGCGGATGCGCTGCATCAAGGTCTTGGTATCGGCTTGCAGGTAGACGGCGTAATCCGGCTTGACCAGATCGCGCTCCATCAGGTCCGCGAACTTGTAATAGAGGGCGACCTCGTTCTCGTCCAGGTTCAGGGTGGCGAAGATCTTGTCCTTGGCGAACATGTAATCGCTGATGATCTGCGGCCGGAAGAGATCCTGCTGCTGGAACAGTTCCCGAATCTGGCGGTAACGGGACAGGAAGAAGAAGACCTGGGTCTGGAAGGCATAGCGGTTCTTGTCCTTGTAGAAATCGGACAGGAACGGATTGTTCTCGAATTCCTCGTAGACGGGCATGCAGCCCATGCGTTCGCTCAAGGCCTTGACCAAGGTCGATTTCCCCACGCCGATCACGCCTTCCACGGCCACGTAACGCACACGTTCCGGTATGGATACGGAGGTAGCCGGCAAGGGACGGTATTCCACCACGTCCTGGCGGCCTTGCACGGCGAGGCAGCGGTCGAGTTGGCGCGAGACGGTCTCGTTGAAACCCGGGAGCACGTAGTCCGGATCCAGATCCATCAGCGGAACGAGCACGAACTGCCGATCCAGAATGGACGGATGGGGGAGGGTGAGGTTTTCCTCCTGCAGGATTTCCCGGCCGAAGGCGAGGATGTCGATGTCGATTTCCCGGGCGGCCCAGCGGGGGCGCTCCTGGCGGCCTAGGCGCTCTTCCGTTTCCCGGCAGAAGGCGAGGAGGGCCCTGGGATCGAGTCTGGTTGCGAAGCGCACGCAAAGGTTGAGGTACTTGCCCTGCGGTCCCGGACCCACGGGCGCGGTTTCATAAACCTTGGATTTGCGGATGGGGGTAACGGCAATGGTCCGCAAGGCATCCAGTGCCTTTTGGAGGTAGGACTCCCGATCGTTAAGGTTGCTTCCCAGGGCCAAGGTGACCGTGGTTTCGGGACGAGCCATGTGGGAGAAAAATATAGAAATAAGGGGCAAATACTCGTGGATTCCCTTGGCGTCGGGATTTTTTGTTATAGTTTGGCGGCGGCCCGGACCCGGTTGGTCCTTCATTTTCAGTGGCCTTTTTATATCTTTCTTCTGTAACTCATCCCATTCGTTCCACAACACCTCCCAGCCCCTATTCTTATCGTTTCGAAGGAGATCCATTTTGGCTACCAAACCCAAAGCTGCCATGAAAAAACCGTCGGAAAAGTCCAGGGGGGAAGTCTATTCCAATCGGGAGAGCGAAGCCCAGATTGCCGCGGAGGAGCAGGGGCGCAGGATGGACGAACAGGGGGACGAGGATTCCCAGAACGGTGAGAACGGGGGCGAGTCGCAGGAAAGCAACAATGCCCGTACCCTGCAGGAGGCCAAGAGCCGCTGGCAGGAGTTGAAGAAGCTGGGGATGAAAGAGCTCATCAATATGGGCCTCGACCTCAACCTGACCGATCCGCGCAGCCTTCGCAAACAAGCCTTGGTCTTCGCCATCCTCGAAAGGGAAAGCGGCGGAACCGCTTCCATCTATGCCGAAGGCGTGCTGGAAGTGATGGACGAAGGTTATGGATTCCTCCGCTCCCCGGATCATTCCTATGTGGCGGGACCCGACGATGTCTACGTTTCCTCGACCCAGATCAAGCGCTTCGGCCTGCAGACCGGCGATACCATCTCCGGCATGGTCCGCGCTCCCAAGGACAACGAACGCTACTTCGCCCTCCTCCGCATCCAGAAGGTCAACGGCGATGATCCGGAAGTCTGCAAGGACCGGGTTTCCTTCGACAACCTGACGCCTCTCCATCCGGACGTGGCCTTCAATACCGAATACGATTCCAAGGAAATCAGCACCCGCATCATGAACCTGTTCACGCCCATCGGGCGCGGGCAGCGCGGACTCATCGTGGCGCCCCCGCGGGCAGGCAAGACCATCCTGCTCCAGAACATCGCCAACTCCATCGTCCGGAACCATCCGGAAGTGAAGCTCATGGTCCTTCTCATCGATGAGCGTCCCGAGGAAGTCACGGACATGCGCCGCAGCGTGCCCGCGGAAGTCTTCAGCTCCACCTTCGACGAGCCCCCGGAACGCCATATCCAGGTCGCGAATATGGTGGTCGAAAAGGCCCGCCGTTTGGTCGAGCACAACCAGCATGTCGTCATCCTCCTGGACAGCATCACTCGTCTGGCCCGCGCCCATAACGTGGTCATCCCGCATTCGGGCAAGATCCTCTCCGGCGGCGTCGATGCCATGGCCCTTCAGAAGCCCAAGCGCTTCTTCGGATCGGCCCGCAATATCGAAGGCGGCGGCAGCCTCACCATCATCGCGACCGCGCTCATCGAAACCGGCAGCCGCATGGATGAGGTGATTTTCGAGGAGTTCAAGGGAACGGGCAATATGGAATTGATCCTCGATCGCCGCATCGCCGAGAAGCGCATCTGGCCGGCCATCGACGTCTTCAAGTCCGGCACCCGCAAGGAAGAATTGCTCATGACCGCGGACGATCTGCGCCGTGTCTGGATCCTGCGCCGTTACCTGCAGGATTTGTCGCCGGTGGAAATCATGGAGTTCCTGGTCGACAAGTTCAAGAGCACCAAGACCAACAAAGACTTCCTGGATTCGATGAATGGTTGATTTCAAGAATATCGGCGTGCTCGGCTGCGGCAATATGGGCGGGGCCCTGGTGCGCGCCCTCGTCTCGACGGGCACGGCTTCGCCCAAGGATATTTACGTATACGATACCTATGCCGGCGCCATGGAAGCGCTCAAGAAGGACCTCGGCGTGCAGACCGTGGTCCAAGCGCATGATCTCACCGACCGCTGCGAAGTCCTGGTCCTGGCCGTCAAGCCCCAGATTTTCCATCATGTCGCACCCGGATTGAAATCCCAGAACGGCCCCAAGGAATGCGGGGTCCTGAGCGTCATGGCCGGCGTCACGAGCGAGAACATCCGTTCCCAATTCCCGGAGGATTATCAGGTGGTGCGCGTCATGCCCAACCTGCCCCTCTCCGTGGGCGAAGGCGCGACCGCCATCGAGATCGACGGTCACTCGGAAGCTACCCTGCTGGTGGCCGAGCATATCTTCAAGGCCGCGGGCAAGACCGTGCGCGTCACCGGCTATCAGATGGACGCCGTGACCGGCCTTTCCGGCAGCGGGCCGGCCTATGTTTTTGAATTCCTGGAAGGCCTGATCCTGGCCGGTGTGAAGGCGGGTCTCGCGCGCGATGTGGCTTCTTCCCTGGTCCTGCAAACCGCGAAGGGCGCGCTGAAACTCCTGGAGAGCGGCAAGGATTCCCCCGCGACCTGGTCGGCCAAGGTCTCTTCGCCAGGCGGCACTACCATCCACGGTTTGCATGTCCTCGAATCCGCCGGCTTCAAAGGCATCCTCATGGATGCGGTGGAAGCGGCCGTAGCCAGGTCCAAGGCGCTTTCCGGCAAATAGTCGCTTCCTTTCCCTCCGCTCCATCCGCTAATCCCTACTAGTCACTAGCGAGCCAAAACCTTAAGGTTGGCCGCAGGGGCCCAGGGCCCGGTGCATGGACCCCGCTTGCTTGCCCACCCTTGGGGAAGGGTATAATAACCGGGTGAAACCCTTGGTTCTTCTCCGGCCGTCCCCCCGGTTGCGGGAAATCCGATCCTGGCCGTGGATCCTCGCCTGGATTATTACGGCGATTCCCTCCCTGTCCTCGGGGAAGCTTCCAGTCAGCTTGCTGGGCGCCTATATGGATACGCGGGATTCCGCCTTCATCGACGGACTCAACCGCGATCTGGCCCAAGACCTGGCCGAGGATACGGCCTTTCTCGTTTACGATCTCAGGAAGAAACATGGCGGCGCTCTGGATTCGGCCCATGCGAACGGGGGCTTGCGCGACAGGTCCCTCCTCGGCCCCATGGCCTCCGGCATCGTGAAATGGGGTCTGGTGGTGGAATGCCAGGAACGCAAGGAGGAGATCTTCTGCCGGTTGGAAGCGGTGGCCATCGCCACGGGCCAGGGTAACCTCATTGATACGGTGCATATGCTGCCCGAGGCAGGCGAAAAGCGGAAGCTCCTCAGCCAGGCGCTCGTCAAGCCGATTAATGCTTATTTCTTTCCGAAGAAAAAAAGCCAGCCCAATATGGGCTCCCTGAAAATCAAGCCTCCGGCCAATCCCGCCATGTTGGTGCGGGGTATGCAGATCATGAAGCGGGGCGAGATCGCGGAAATCCCGCTGGGCTCCACCCTCGTCATCGGCGATGCGCCGCATCTCCTGGTCATCGACATGGAGAACGTCCATTATGTGCTCTACCCGCATTCCTCCTATACCTATATGCTGCCCAAGGTGGTGCAGCTGAACCACGGCAGCTTGGGGATCCTCAAAGGCATCGACTCCTCCTCCATCGAAGGCAAGCTCCGTTCCGCCACGGCCCTGGACAGCAGCAATCTCATCTGGCGGTCCCTGGCCAGAGTCGCCGCGTTGGATAGCAGCAACGTGCTTTGGAAAGGGTTGGGCCGCGTCACGTCCCTGGATAGCCACAACCTGATCCTCAAGAACCTGGCCAAGGTCACCTCGCTCGACAGCAACAATCTCCTCTTCAAGACCTTGGGCAAGGTCACGGCCCTGGACACGACCAACCTGCTCCTGCGTACCTTGACCCAGGTGGCCGCCTTGGACAGCTCCAATCTGGTATGGAAGGGACTGGGCCAGGTTTCCGCATTGGACAGCAACAACCTCATCTGGAAGAAACTCAGCCAGGTCGCCACCCTCGACAGCAATAGCATTTGGCGGAAGCTCGGCTTGCTGGCCTTCCAGGATAATTCCGTGGTGCTCACGCCCTCGCTGATCTCAAGGGGCCAGCCCCAGGCCGTGCTTTTCCGGCACGAAGGCAGCATGTCGACCATGGAGGTGGTGAAGGGCAGCATGTCCTCCCAACCCCTGCTCAGTTCCCAGGAACCGGTGACCGTGGGGGCCTTGCGGGTGGTGCGCACGCGGGGATTTTCCCTGAAACAGGAACGGCTCAATCCGGTCCGGGGCGATCACATCCTACGCGAACTCGAAAGCGCGAACCCGGCGCGCGGATCGCGGAATTTCATCATGTTCCTTCCCGGCAAGTTTTTCGCACAAGGCTCCTCCTTGCGCACGGCGGATCGGCCCATACAGGGTTTCATCGCTTCGGAATTCCGCGAGATGGACATGGAGATGGATGTGCTCTCTTCGGAGAAAGAGGGCTGGAATGAATTCAGCGGCGCCTTCCGTACGGGAACCGAGGAACGTGGATGTTACCTCTGCAGCCCGGATAGGCTCGGGCCATGAGAACGGCCCTGGGTCGCATGCTGGGCTTGGCGGGCCTGATGCTCGCCGCATCCGCGCAGGCCCAGAAGAACGACACGCTCGAGTCCGGACAAGAGAAGGGCTATCCCTGGATCGCGCATAGCTCCCTGGATGCCTTCTACCTGGGATCGCCCGCCAATCCGGGCGGCATCCAGCCTTACCAGATCTCGGCCTATCAGGGGTTCACCATCCAATCCCTGAGCTTCGCATCCTTCCATATGGGACTGCGCTCGCGGGAAACCTTCGCGCCCGGATTCAGCCAGCCCTATCGGGAGCCGTTCTCCCTCAAACTTTCCGGCACCGCCGAGCTCTTGCGCGATTTCCTGTATGCTTCCTTGGGCGGAAACATTCCCATCCTGCCGGGCGCCATTAATATCGAGGACACCTTGGCCCTCTACCAAGCCCTCAACGACTACAGCCCGATGCCGTACTCCGCCTTCCTGTCGCCGCGCGCCCTCGAAGCGGGATTGTTCGGCCGTTATTCCTGGTCCTCGTGGTTCGCCCTCGGCGGCGTCACCTATGCCCGTCCGGCGCGCTTCACCGCCATTCCAGATCGGGCTTCCTATCCCGCCCCGTTCTTCGACATCATGGTCCGGGCCTTCCTGGAGACCGGGAAGTCCCGCCATCGTTGGGATGCGAAGGCGACGATCTATAGCGACGAGACCAATGACCAGCGCATACCGGCGCATAGCGAAGGCGATCTTTGGCAATTGCGATACGAGTATCTCCGATCGAAGACACGCGTAGGTTACCAGGCCGGATTGGGTACCGCGGTGAGGCTGCCCGATGCCAATCGGATATTCAAACGGAGATCGCCCCTGGAGCCCATCGCCACCGACGACAATATCCAGCGAGTCTACGGGGAACTCTCCGTTGCCTGGACGCCGCAGCCGGACATCCTCTGGCGCGTGCATCTTTTGCCCAAGGCCTTGTTTACGATGGACGGCCGGAGCGGATTCGAGGCGGAGACCGGCCTCTCCATGGGCCTCAAGATTTGGGAGGTCCATCGCATCCGGGCCACGGGCACTTTGCTTTACGGCCACTTCGCCGACCAGTCCTACCTGGGGTTGGGCGTCCGGGGGGAATTCTCTTTCCGTCACTTGGGGTTCCAGGATTTGGAAGATGCCGGGGACGCGGGAAGCCGCGAGCCTTGACTTCAATCTCCTTTATCAGATAGATCAATGGGTAGGTGCCTATGGAAGACTTGAAGAAATGGTATCGGGGCAGTTTGCCGGCCAGCATCGATGCACTGCGGGCGGCCCGCAAGACCTTGGATAAGAACCCGGGCGGCCCCGACTCCATCCGTCGCATCGCCCATAGCCTGTGCGCTTCCGCTTCCAACTATGGGTTCCCGGATCTGAGCGAAGCCGCGCGGGCCGTCGAGTCCTCCCAGTCCGGGGAGTTCGGATTCAACCTCGATCGCCTGCTCTCCGAATTGCTGAAGATCACGGCTTCCCTGAGCCCCGGGGACTTGCCTGCCCTCCTCATCGTCGAGCACGATCCGCAGATGTCCAACCTGCTGGGGACCATTCTCTCCGCATCCGATCGCGAGATCCTCTCCGCCCGTAGCGCGGCGGAGGCTTTGTCCATCCTTGAAGATCGCCAAGTGGCTTTGATCATCCTGGACATTTCCCTGCCGGACACCGATGGCCGCAATTTCCTGATGGTCCTGCGCGAGCGATCCGCCACCGCGGGCATCCCCGTCATCGTGCTTTCCGGCATGGGCGGCCCGCAACCCAAGACGGAATGCTTCGCGCTGGGCGCCGATGCCTATTTCGAAAAGCCGGTGGCGCCGGATGTGCTCAAAGCAGCCGTATCCGCCAGGTTACATAAGTCCATGGAACACCGGCGCGAATCGCGCCAGGACGCGCTGACGGGCCTCTCCAACCGGGCTTCCTTCTGCGAAGGATTCCAGCGCGCCGCCGCCATGGCCGCCCGCAAGCAGGAGCCGCTGTCGCTCGCCTTGCTCGATTTCGATCTGCTCCGGCGCATCAATGACAACCTGGGCCATGTCGCCGGGGACGCCGCCTTGCGGCATGCCGCGGGAGCCTTCTCCGAGGCCCTGCGCCGTTCCGATTTCCTGGCTCGCTGGGGCGGGGACGAGTTCGCCATCCTGCTTCCCAATACCAACCTGCAGGGCGCGCGCTTCGCGGTGGAGAAGATGTTCAGCACCTTGGCCGCCTCGCCGTTCCGCAGCCAGGATGGGAGGCCGGTCCCGCTTTCCTTTTCCGCCGGCCTCGTTTCGGTTCCGCCCCAGGCCGGCATGGAGAGGGTGATGGCTGAAGCCGATCGTTACCTTTATCTCGCCAAGACCTCGGGTCGCGGCCGTCTGGTTTCCGAATCCGATCAGGCTCCGCAACCCAGCCACAAGATCCTCTTGGCGGAAAGGGACGAACAGGTGGCCAAGGCCATCGCCGCCAGTCTCGGTCGGGAAGGATTCGAAGTCCAACTTTGCATGGACGGGGCCGCGGCTTTGAACTCCCTGCTGGCCACGCCCTTTTCCCTCCTGATCCTGGATCTCAAGCAGGACGCCATCGACGGTCAAAGCCTCATCTCCCAGATACGCAGGCATACGCGGGGAAAGCCTCTGCCTGTCCTCATGATCAGCGAGTTGGGAACGGATGCGGAAGTGATGCGGGGATTCGAAATGGGCGCGAACGATTATCTCGTGAAACCTTTTTCGCCTTATGACCTGATGACCCGAGTCCACAATCTCTTGCGGAAGTAACGGTGGGGATTCAGGCTGGGATGTCTTGGCCCAGCGACGGCTTGACGGACGGTTGCAGTGACGCAGCCTTGGAGGCCGCTTCCGCAGCCTTGAGTCCGGCGATGCTCTTGCGGATGATGAGGGCGGTCTCGTGATTCTGACTCAGGATATCCTTGGGTTCATTGAGGACTCCCTTGGAACGCCAATACCAGAACAGGGTTTCCCGCAGTACGGCGAGAAGCAGAATCGTCAGGGTGATGCCTATGACGAGGAGCACCAGGATGAGCAACATTGCGCTGAAATGTCCCATGAACGCGCCACCACCTTCCATACCCTCTCGGTACGGAGGTTAAAATAGTTCAGCCTTCCGGGACCGGCTTGGGGATTCGCTGGTTTTTTTATGGCGAAATAACCCGGATATGGCCGAATTCGTATCGAAATATCGGCTGAAAAAAATCGGAATCCGGGTTACCAAAATAGGCCGGCCCGGGAGAGGGCCGGGTTCGAGCACACGCTACTCAGGCGTAAACGTGGTAGTCGATTTCGGGGAATAGGTTGTTGGTGGATTCGAGGTTCGCCAGGAAAGGCTCGTAGATATTTCCCGAAAGGATTTGCCGATACAATTCGAGGCAATTGTGGACGTGGACCTTGGTGCGCTTCACGGCATACTCCACCATGGTGCCGGTCTTCATGATGAAAGCCCAATCCGAGGCCTGGGCCAGCAATAGTTCGCGAGCCATTTGATTACGTGCGCGTCGATCCTGATCGCCGTTGGCGGGCAGCTTGGCTACTTCGTGCATGAGGTCGCCGACCTTGTGGAG
>DAINDC010000037.1:17095-22667 GCA_036732085.1 Fibrobacterota bacterium
GGATATATCCAGTCATTGCTGCCGTTGAGCCAGACTTCCGCATAGCCGCCCGCGCCCCAGGAGGAGAAGGCCGGATCGGATTTCGGGACGTCGGTATGCCTGAGCAGGTAATCCCTGGGCGTGGAAAGTTCCACCGAATGCTGCGCGCTCAGGATATTGCGCATGACCTTGCCCAGGAACATGGGCCCTTCGTACCACCAGTGTCCGAAGAGTTCCGCATCGTACGGGCAGATGATGCAGGGAGGCGTATCCATGCGGGTCTTGAGCCAGTCGACCTGCCGGTCGCGGTTGAAGACGAAATTCTCCGCATGTTCCGTCGTCGCATGCTTGGCCCATTCTTCGACGTACGGCTCCTTGTAATTGCCCTTGCCCGTGATCCGGAAATACTTGATGCCGGTATTGATGCGCAGGCCCATGGGATGGATATACGGGCCGATATAGGGAAGGTCCAGATCGAAACCGATATCGCGATAGAATTCCCGGTAACGGTAATCTCCCGGATACCCCTCCTCCGCCGACCAGACGGCCTTGGAGGATTCCTGGTCGCGGGCGAAGGCGAAGGCGCCGCTTGGCGTCTCGATGGGCGCGTAATTCCCCTTGGGCGACGGCGGCTCGCCTTGCAGGATGCCGTGGGTGTCCACGAAGAAATAGCGCAGCCCCGCTTCCTTGATATGCTTGTCGAGTCCCTTGTAATAGCCGCACTCGCCCAGCCAGATTCCCCAGGGCTCTTGGCCGAAATGCTTCCCGTAGTTCTGGACGGCGACGGCGAGTTGCGCCTCGACCGATTTCGGGGCATGCCGGAGATTCGGGAGGAAGCCATGCGTGGCGCCGCAGGTGATGATCTCCAGGTTGCCGAGCTTCTGGAACTTCCGGAAGCCATTGAGGAGGTTCCGGTGGTACCGGTTGAAGACCTTGTGGCATTCCTCGAAGAGGTTGCGGTACATGGCGGCCAGGTAGCAGAAGCCCGGATCGTTCTTGGTCCGCGTGCATTCCTTCTCGGCCAATTCACGCAGGCGATTGATGTGATTGACGTAACGGGTTTGGAGCAATTCATCCGCGAGCATCTCGCACAAGGGCGGGGTGAGGCTCATGGTGATCTTGAACGGGAGCTTGTCCTTATGCAGGGATTCGAAGGCCTGCAGCAGCGGGATATAGGTTTCGGTGATGGCCTCGAAGAACCAATCTTCTTCGAGGAAGCGGGCGTGTTCGGGATGTCGGACGTAGGGAAGATGGGCGTGCAGGACGAAATTCAAGTAACCCATCAGGCGAGGACCAGCTCCTTCAGGTCATAGGTCAAGGAGCGGCTGACGCCCGAGCGGGCGATCAACTCCAAGGTCAGGATGTCCTGGTTGTACGGGAACTCGGTCCGAAAATTCCCCTGGTTGTCGATGGAGACGGCATTGCCGCCCACGAAGACCTGGGTGCCCGGGAGCACCTTGCCGGAAACCTCCAGGCGAGCCTTGGGCGTGGCGGGGCGCTTGGTTGCGGACTCCGACTTGGAACGGACGGAGGCTGCGGACGGCGCCTGATTGCTTTCCGCCGAGGAGGGCTGGGAAGGCCCACGCGACCAGGAAGACGAACTCATACTCTCCGAGCTGAGATTCCATTCGGGCACGAAGGCACGCACGTCCTCGACGACCAGATTTTCGGAACTGCCGAGCGTCTTGGTATGCTTGGAGGAATAGGCGAGCACATCGCCCTGTTCGGCCAGGCGCTTCTGGGTGGTGGCCCAGCTTTCCGGAAGCTCGGAGAGGTTGGAACGGATGATGGAGATGAAATGCCCGCTATCGCTGAGCCAGCCCAATTCCACCTGATAACGTTGCCCCACCTGCGGCACTCCGAAATACCATTTCCGCGCCCAGAAGAAAACCGGTATGAAGGTGAAATTGGGTTCGAAGAGGGATTTGGATTCCCAATTGATTTTCAAGGTCTCGCGATAGTTGCCGCTGGGCAGCTTTTCCTTTTCCTTCTCCCCGATGAGATTGGGCGTCAGCTCCCAGTAGCAGAACATGTATTCCGGATCCTTGGGCATCAGCACCAGCTTAGGCTCGCTGTATTGGCCCGGGAGTTCCGGGGCCACATCCGGAAATCCGAACTCGCGTTGCGCGGGGAATTGTTGGAAGCTCTTGGTCCTCCAGATCCGTTCCTTGGTCTCGCCCGGTTTGATGAGGGAGATGGAGAATTCCTCGAGTCCGAGTTCCGAGGCGGCGTCTTCATCCGAGCCCTTGGACGTGGTCTTGCGGGTGGGGGCGGGCTTGGCGGCGGAACGTTTGGCGGGAGCAGCTTCCTTGGCTGCGGGCGCGGTTTCGATTTTTTTCTTGGCGGCGGGTTGGGACTTGGCCGACTTGGAATCGGCCTCTTCCCTGGTGGATTTCGCTTGGGGTGCGGGCGGCTTTCCCGCTTTGTCCGACTTGGAGGCGGCGGCCTTGGTCGGTTGGGGGGATTTCGATTTTGTCTTCTCCTCCGGGGATCCCTTGGCCTTACCAGAAAGTTTTGAGTTCTTATCCAGCTTGCTTTTCATGGTAGGACTCCTCCAGAGTTTCATTGCCGACTTCGCCGTTTACATCACCTCCGTTTTCGCACTGGTTGGCCCCACACGCCCACGCCAGTCAACGTCACGGAAAGTTTTATAAAATCTTCAGACCATAAATTATTTTCTAGTGTGCCTCGATGTCCATACTTTAATGCGATATCAAGAAGGTTTCCCCTTCTTCCCAGGGGCAGTCCGGCACCTGCAGTCAGAAAGTACAGATTCGTTTCTTCCAAATATAATCTTTCGAAACCCAAACCCCCGCGATATGCCACTTTGCGGTAATAGGGCTCATAAGCGCCCCCACTGCCCTGATATTCATATCCAGAGCCTAAATGAAAGGCCGGATTCAGTAATGGAGACGTTTTGTCGTCCCAGCTTTCCCAAGCCAAATCGGCGACCACGGTTTGATTCGATCGGATTTTATACGAACCCCCCAAGGATGCCTTCCAGGGCAAATCCCGCTGATCTTCGGTTTGCTCCTGGGATCCCATATTCGTAACGGTGCGTTGCAAGGTCCGGTCCAAAGTCGCCCCCAAAGCTCCCGAGGCCGCCAAGCTGAAAGTCTTTTGACGAAAGGTCACGGATGCGGAAGGATATCCGCCCGTACTACGGGTGGAAAGGGTATCGCCCTCCAAATTCGTTCCGTTGAAGAGTTGGACACTATCCGGTTGTCCATCGAATTTGCTGCTTTCGATGGTCCGTTCCCGGCCCAGAATAAAATGATAGCCCAACGACAGGGATAGCTGGGGAAGGGGAGAATAGGCGAGCACCCCCCCGACTTCATAAAGTCCACCCTGGGCGATGAAGGACTGCACGGCCGCAGGATTGGCCGGATCCAAGGGCGTGAAGCTGAAGTTCCGATGGAACAATTGCCGATAGAAGACTCCGATATTCAAAGGCAGCCGGGTCTGGAAATTCATGGCCAGCATCGGAAGCACGAAGGTGGAGGTCCGATTGGACGTTTGGCTATCCTGGAGATAGTCCACATCGGATTCGAAAGTGGCTGCGAAGGAGGTCTTCTCGTTCCAGGCGGTGCGCGAGGGATTGACGAGCGAGGGTCCCTGTTTGGTGATGGAAGCCATGCCGGCTTCACCCATGCCCCGTTCGCGGGCCGTGTAGGAACTGACTTCCAAGCCGAAGCCTTCCGGATGAATGCTGAGCGGAGAGGTTTCCGCCCGTCCGGAGGAAATGGCCAAGGCCGCAACGGCAAAGGCGGCCAGGACTGGGTTCAAGGAGGGATGGGAAACGAATTTCAGGGCGCTCATTTCAGCGCTCCTTCTTCAGAGGGTAGAGGTATAAGTCCAGTCGGACGGTGAGTTTGCCGGACTTGAGCTTGGGAGGAATAACCGATAGGACGGGGAAGGGGACTTGTGCAGGTTCGATGGCAAGTCCGGTATTCACCAAGCTATCAATGGCCCCAACAGCCTGCACCACCACGTCGGGAAGGATGTCCGAGCCGGCGTCGGTCCGATTCAGGATTCTCTGCAATCCCACGGTTGCCCGCAAGTCCAGGGTCTTCTGCTTGGGACGGAGCGCATGAAGCAAGCGGTCGGAGAGGGTCTTCAGGAGCGTGCCCGTGACCGGATCCCGGAAATCATTGGGCTCCAGGGCTTCGTGGGCTCTCAGGAAATGGCTTACCGCGAGCACGGCATCCCCGGCGGTTAGGGTGAGCGTGAGGGGTTCTCCTCCATATCCCCGGACGTTCTTGAAGATGTCCTTGGTTTGGCCGACGCTCAAATAGCTGGTGTCGCTTTGGATCGTATCCTTGGCGAATTTCACGATGACCTCCCGAAGCAGCGAGTCCGCGGGATTGGCCTTGGTGACCTTGGAATAGGCGATGGAAACGGTATCCACGGGAGCATTTGAATTGGACGCATCGGAGGCGATGAACAAGCGGGTCATGGAATCGACCGGGACCAAGGTCACGGCCAAGTGGCCGGTGGCTGGTGGGGCGTTCGGCAATAGGGTATCGATATCGGACATCACTTGCATTTGCTCGGGAAGGCTGTCTTCCAGCTTCAAGCTGTCCGCCAGCGGCAAAGTGATCTGTCCGAAGGGAACAAAGTAGGTGAGATCGAAAATCCCACTAATGTCGTCCGCGGATGGTTTCAGATGCAAGCTGGTCCGCAAGGCCGCATTGATGCTGTCGATGAGAGCGGCGCGCGACAGGATAAGATGCAGGTCCCGGCTCTTGGCCGGCAGGATGTTCAGGCGGGAACCGCTGTAATGAAGCATATAGTTCACGCCTCGGCTGGTTCCGATGACCAAGGGTAGGAGCGCCTGTCCCGTTGCGGCGGTAGCCGTGACCGCATTGGTAGCGGTTCCGAACATCAGAATCGGGGCGTTGTAGGTGATGGAGGCGCCTTCCAGGCGGAGCATGGCGGCGCCGGAATCCGTCGGCCTCGGCAAAGGGGACAATTGGATGTGGAGGAGCCACTTGGCGGTATGCAGGGGATCCGCTTTCAGCAGCTTGGTCAGGTTTGGAAGCACGCGGGCCTGCAGGCTGTCTTTTTTATAAGCGCCTTTGATATTCAAAGTGAGGGTATCCCGAAGCGTTACCGAATCGAGAACGGCACTCGTATCGAAGCTGGAGAGGAAGCGATAGTTCTTGAGGTTCACCGTATCCAGGCGCTGCTCATCCGTGAGGACATTGCCGGCTGCATCCTTGTTCAGATAAGCCCAGGTCTCCACCACGAGGGTGAGGCTATCCGCGATTTTTTCGGAAGGGGCCGGGGTGGTATCCCCGACTGAGGCTTCCAAGGCCTTGAGGCCGGCCACCGAACGGAAGGCGCGAACCGAAAGCCTGACGGCGCCGGCGGTATCCGCGAGGCTATGCAAATAATTGGAGTCGTTTAAATCGTATCCGAGGCGGGTCTGGGCTGAGAATTCTCCCGAGGTGCCCACCATCAGGACCGGCGATCCCAAATGGCCGCCTTCCCTGTCCACCGTTCGGATGCTGTCCACCGGAAAGTCGGGGATGATCACATGGTAAAGTGGATTCTGCAGCAGGATATCGTGTTGGGCGAGATAGTCCTCGCC
>DAINDC010000038.1:0-9307 GCA_036732085.1 Fibrobacterota bacterium
GTCTCGGGCCCCTGCTGTGCGACGAGGCCTGCCGGCGCGTATCCGACCAATGCGCGAGCACGGTCGAAATCGCCACGCCGGAAAGCGACGTCACCGTCATGAACAGCGCGTAGGTCCAGGAGCTCATGCCCACCTCCTTGGTTCCGAAAATGGATCCATAAGGCAGCACGAACGAGTAGGTCATGCCTACTATCAGATTGCAAAAAACCAATACCGTGAAATCGCGGTTTCGAAACAGGGTTTTGGCGACGATTAAAAAATGCGGCATTTATCAGGTCTCGTTATGGCTGGATTGCGGGCGCCCTGGAAGCCCCGCCGCACGGCCGTACTGGCCGGAACCTTCCTCCAGCTATCCCTCGCAGCCGCAATCCGGCGCGGACACGGTCGCATTTTCGCCCTGCGTCGGGTGCCCGTCGCGCTTCCACCAGTCCAAGCCCCCGATCAACTCGCGGACCTTGAATCCCAGCTTGACCATATTCAGAGCCCCTATGGTGGACGCATTGCAACCGATGCCATCGCAATAGGTGACGACCAACGCCTGCCTGTCCACGTGTGCCGTCGCCTGTTCATTCATGGCCCGGTGGAGCCGAGAAAAGCATCCCTGTCCGGATCTGAATGATATACGACTATCCCGGGCAGTCTTACTTGGTGGTAGGATGGGGCGGGGAAGTTGGAATAGGGGGCGGGGCGATTAACCCGGATTCCGAAACCGCCGGGTGGCGGCTTATTTGGAAAGCCGGGTGTGGCTTATTTGGAAAAAGTGGTGGTGGTGGTCAAATCGTAAATCGTGGTCGCATAGGCCGAAACCGATGTCTTGTTCACGTGGCTTACCGTGGTCAATTGCCCCCCGCTGATGCCCACCTCGGCCGTCGTGGTGTCGGCGCCATAGACGGTTTTCAAGGTGCTCCCCGAAAGCGTCCATTTCCCGGAAGTGACATTGGCGGCCTCTGCAGCCGCCTTGGCCATGG
The DNA here is from genome assembly GCA_036732085.1 of Fibrobacterota bacterium. Classification (GTDB taxonomy): domain Bacteria; phylum Fibrobacterota; class Fibrobacteria; order UBA11236; family UBA11236; genus Chersky-265. The sequence continues at coordinate 969 of DAINDC010000038.1, forward strand.
CTACGGGCGAGTTGAAGGTAAGGGTGCCGTCCGCCTTGATGTCCACATAATATTCATTGCCGGTGAGAACCGTATCCTCGTCGATAGGGGTCACCAAGGTCGTATCCTTGGGCGTCGTGATGTGGTTGGAAATGGAGCCATGCTCTACCAGATGACGCACGTACCACTTGCCGACTATGGATTCGTTGCTGATGGGCCCGAGAACGCTGCTCCCGGTGCTGTCGCATCCTGAGAAGAGGAGTCCCAGCACCGCCATCGTAATCGCTATCACCAATAGGATCCCGTGTCGCTTATTCATTTGCTTCCTCCAGGCGCATGCGGCCGCCCAAGGCGCCGCGGCATGCATTCGGTTCAGGGTGTGGCCTTCTTATCCAGGATGACGAGATCCACCCGGCGATTCTTCTGCCGGCCTTCCTTGGTCGCATTGTCGGCGACGGGCTTGCTGAATCCGAAACCGGCGGAGGTGAGCCGCTTGGCATCGACGCCACCGGGAGTGACGAGGTAATCCATCACATTGCTGGCGCGCTTCTCGGAGAGCTTCTGGTTGTATTCCTCGCCGCCCACATTGTCCGTATGGCCTTCCACCACCACGTTCGCGTCCTTATAGATGGTGAGGATGCCGGCGATCTTGGCGAGGTTGATCTTCAGATCGTTGGTCAAGGTGGCCTTGCCCACGTCGAAGAGGATATCCGACATGGAGATGATGGTGCCGCGGGCGTCCCTATGCACCTGGATGAGCGCGCTATTGAGTTCGCCGAAACGCTTCTCCGCTTCATCCTTGGCGGCGGCGGCCTTGCGCTTCTGCTCCTCGAGATCGGATTTGAGGCTGGAGGAATAGCCGCGCTCCAGCTTGGCGATCTCGTCCTGGGTCGCGCTGAGTTCGGACACCGTGGCGATACGCTGTTCCTGCAGGCGCGCACGCTCGGCCTGCTTGGCCAGGGATTGGATCTGGACCACGGCGGCTTCGGTCATGAGCGAACAGGCTTGCACCCAGTTCGGGGCTTCCTTGGCCTTGGGATCCTTCTTCAACAGGCCTTGGACCTCATGGATACGCGCCTTGGCGATAGGATAAAGCCCGGGCACCGGTCCTTTGGGATCCAGGTCCTTGAGGGCGCCGTCGAGTTTGGCCTCATAGGATTCGAGCGGGCTTAGGGCCGCTTTGGACGGGGCCGTGGCGGCGGGCTTGGCGGGTGCGGGGGTGGCCGGGGCGTTGGCCGCGAGGGAGATCGTCGCGGTGAGAGTCAGACCGGCGGCCATTGCGAACGATAACCGGCGGGACAAGGCCCGCAAGGATTGCAAAGACTGGATCTTGAATAAGCTCATGGTTTCCTCACCGTCTTCATCTCCTCCAGGATTTGCTGGTAGGTCTGGAGTTGATCCTTGTCCTTGGCCAGGGACTTCTTCAGGTTCTCCACCTGGGCCTGGACATCGCCGAGTTCGCGACGGGCCAGGGCCAGACGGTACAAGGTGCCGGCCAATTCGGCTTCAGCGCGGGCGGGCTCCTCATCGCCATCCTTCAAATGACGGTTGGAGGCGGAGAGCAACGAATCCGCGCGATGGGTATCGGAATCCGCCAAGGCGCCACGTTTGCAGAGGTCCTGCAGTTGTTCGGCCTCGCCGCGGCTTCTTTCCGCGAACAAGGCCTTGTTGGAAGCGCAGGCCATGAGACAGAGTCCCAAAGCCAGGGCTCCGAATATTTTCGTAGTCATGACAACCCCTTGTTAAGCCGCTAAAATCTAGTGAACCAAGCCCGCTTTGCCGAGAGGGCAAGGCGAAGACTTTAAAAAAGTTGCCAGGAAATCTCCGTTTCTATTGTGCCAACTCCCCGAAACCCTCGATGAAACCGGCATGATCGTGTCCGGGAGGCCGGACGGGCCCTCATATTTGGCAACCAGATCCTTGAAGTAGCTGAGAATGCGGGAAGGATCCTCGAGGATGGCTTGGCAATGCGGATTCGCGCGCGCGAAATGAATCGACAAAACCATCCGGTCCCCGTCCCGCCTGGAAAGGACCGGGGCATGAGTCACCTGGAGCTCCACATCAGATGTGATAATCGTCGCGAAACTTAATTTATCGAGGAAGGCGTCGATCTTCTCGGGGGAGGAGACTTGGAATGATTCCGGGATGTACATGGATCCGCCTTGGAATGGGAAGGGGGCGATTTCCAGAAGAGGGGGGATAATGCCTGAGAGGAGAGTCGAACTCCTACATCCTTGCGGACACAAGAACCTGAATCTTGCGTGTCTACCAATTCCACCACCCAGGCACGGTATCCGACGTCCCAAGACCGGCAAGCCGGATGGGACGGGAGGTGGCTCGGAAAGATGGGAAAATCCCGGTCTTATGTCAACCGATCGGGGGCCTGGGATGGCAGCCGCGACTCATTGGATCAACGGCATGCAGCATTTCTTGAATTTCTGGCCGCTGCCGCAAGGGCAGGGATCGTTCCGGCCCACATCGGTATAATTCTTCTTGAAGGTCGTGCCTTTGACCGAGCCGTCCGCGCGCAGGCTGTCCACGTATTTCCCCCGGACCGTCTCCACGCACATTCTCCAGGCCCCGGCGGGAGGAAAGCGCCCCGTGTCCTTGAGAAAGGCGAAGAAGCCGTCGAGCACGTCGGGTACGGCTTTTTTGAGGTCCACGGGAATGTCCAGGCGAGGCATGCTATTGAGAAGGACATCCTCCACATCCTTGCCCTTGAGATCCTGCAAGGTGGGCCGACCGAGATCGCCGGCCCTGCGGAAAAACGTGGTCAGCACGGATTCCGCGCCCTCCTTGGCCGGGCCGCGGAGGAAGAGGAAATGCTCGGACCCGGCATATTCGGAAATCAAACTTTCGGCCTGATCTTGGAACATGGGAGGAAAATAGAATTTTCGCTTTGCTATTTTACCAGCCTCTGGCCGTACCTGCAGCGCGCGGGCCCGGCCGAGGAGCCCAGGAGTATAAGTGGCGGATAAGCAAGGCGCACAGGGTCCGGGAAGCGATGCCCAGGGCCATTCCCAGGCCGATGCGCCCCCGCCGGAGAAAAAGCGGAAGTGGCTACCGATAACCGTCTTTTTCCTCGTGATCCTCCTGGCCCTGATCCTCCACCGCTGCCAGGTGGAAAATCCCCCGCCCGCCACCACCTCGCCCCCGCCGCCGACCGGAACCGGAATCCGCCAGGATACGGTCCCTCCGACCATCGTCACGGCCCCAGCTCCCGTCGTCAAGCCCAAGCAGGTTCCAACGGTTCGGCCCAAGCCCGCGGACACGGTCCCCGCCGCCAAGCCACCCCTGGTGGCCGCGCCCCTGGCGGCCGCGCCCGTGGATTCCGGACCTTATCTCTATGCGGATCCCTGGGGAGGCCGGCATTTCGATTCCGTGCGCGTCAGCCTGCATTGCCGCGAAGGTTGCCTGGTCCTGTACTCCTTCGAAGACAGCGTGCACTTCAAATCCTACGAGGAGCCATTCGTCTTCCGGCGCAATACCACCTTGTGGTTGTCGGGGATCGATTCACTGAATCGACAGGTGGCGCCCGTGCGCGTGGACTACGTGATCGAACGGAACGCCGGAGCCTGCGCCGGCAACTCCATGCCGCTTGATGTGAAAGGCAAGGCGGTCTGCATGGACATCTATGAATGGCCGAACCGCGACGGCGAGATCCCCCGCACCTTCGTGAACCAGAAGGAAGCGACCGACTCCTGCCGGCAAGCGGGGAAGCGGCTCTGCTCGCAGGAGGAATGGCATGAAGGCTGCCAGGGACCGGACGGCGCGGCTTATCCTTATGGCAACAAGTACAACGAGAATTATTGTCCCGCCAAGGAAGCGGCGGCGGCGCGCTCGGGTCGGTTCCCGGTTTGCCGATCGTACTACGGCATCTTCGACATGACCGGCAACCTATGGGAATGGACCTCGACCCAATCCAAAAGCGATGCGGACTTCTATATGGTGGCGGGCGGCAATTGGGACGCCGGTAATGAAGCCACCTGCAGCCTGGCCAAGTTCAGCTTCTACCCCAGCGTCCGTTATCCCTTCGTGGGCTTCCGCTGTTGCAGCGAAGCGGCTGGAAAATAAGGACCCGCGTATATTATACTGGCACTGAAAGCATCCTCCATGCCTGGCCAACTTATGTCCGATAGCCCCAAACCCGAAGCCGCCGCCCCATCCCCAAGCCGTGACCCTACTTGGATGGGCTTGCTCGCGCTCGCCGCGCTTCTGACAGCCTCCATCCTCCTCATCAACCGAGCCGATGACGCCAAGCCGGGCGATTGGAACGAGAGCCAACTCACCTACCTGCCTTCCGGGAAAATCCTCAAGCCCATGGCCATGGATCTGGACGAGGCTTTCGCCGATGTTCTCTGGATCGACGGCATGATGTATTTCGCGGACGCGTACCTCGAAAAGAAAAGCTATCGCTGGATGGGGCATATCCTGGACGTGGTGACCATCCTCAACCCCAGGTTCAGACAGGCGTACGAATTCGGGGGCGTGGTCCTGACCAAGCAGAAATCGGAGATCCCCAAGACCCTGCTCCTGCTCGATCGCGGTATCGGCGAGTTCCCGAAGGATTGGAGGTTGCGTCTCTATGCCGCCATGGCCCAGCTCACCTTGGACTCGAACTTCGTGCGGGCCGCCGAATACCTGGAACCCATCGCCGTGCAGGAGGACGTTCCGAACCATATCCGCACCCTTTGCGCGACCTTGCTCAACAAGGGCGGCGGGCGGCGCGTGGCCTTGGCTTTCCTGGTGGACAGCTATATCCGTTCCGAGAACACCATTAGTAAGGAAATCTTCGTGGACAAGATCCTCAAGTTGTATCCGGGCGTACCTGCCGAGGAAGCCCGGCGACGGGATACGGTTGAAAAGGTCCTCCATGAAGTTTCCATGGAGCCCCGAGCGGTCCTGTTGGGACTGGGAGCCATTCACGAATTCCTTTCCGGGGACATGTCGCCGCAAACCCGACAACTCATCAATTTGCTTTACCATTGATTTGCGGTTGATGAGCCAAAAAGACCGGAAACCCAAACTCCTTTTTGCAAAAGTTCTTTAAGTTTTGCAGAATGCGAACTCGGGAAGCGACCCTTTGCCGTCCGCGGAAATCAAGATGGGGAATTCAAGCCCCATTCCGCATCGCCGGCTTTCCGGAACGATTGGTACGGCCCTTGCGCTTGTCAGTCGTCCGGGAGTAGGATAAAATCGGGAGTACTCAATTTTTCCAAATGGCTATTCTACAAATACTTGAAGAGGAGATAATATGAAGTTGAAGTTGCAAAAAGGATTCACCCTGATCGAGCTGATGGTCGTCATCGTGATCATCGGCATCCTGTCCGCCCTCGCCGTTCCGAAGATGTTCGGGACGAGCGCCAAGGCCAAGGCCGCGGAAGCTCCCGGCGTCATCGCCAACTGGGAGACTTTGCAGAGCGCCTATGGCCAGGAAAATGCCGCCGCCGGAACCTTCGCTGCGATCGGGTTCCAGAATCCCGGCGCGACCTCCAAGTGGTTCACCTATACGGATGGAGGCGCAGGCCCCGCGACGGGAACCATCACCGCCGCCGCCCTTTCCGCCTTCGGCGACTGCGCCGCCGGAGACACCTTCGTTTCGACCTTTACCGTGGTCACGGACGTCTCCGCGCATACCTCCACCGGAACCTGCGCCGCGTCCTATACGCCGAATTACTAGTCCATCAACTTGAATGGTTTTGTATAACGATTTGAACAACGAATTTAAAACAATCAAAGGAGTCTTATCATGAAGTTGCAAAAAGGATTCACCCTGATCGAGCTGATGGTCGTTATCGTGATCATCGGCATTCTCTCCGCCCTCGCCATCCCGAAGATGTTCGGCGTGAGCGCCAAGGCCAAGGCCGCGGAAGCCCCGGGCGTCATCGCCAACTGGGAGACTTTGCAGAGCGCCTATGCGCAGGAAACCGCCGCCGCGGGAACCTTCGCGCAGATAGGCTTCCAGGACCCCACGTCGACGTCGAAGTGGTTCACCTATGCGAATGCCGTCGTCACGACGATCACGGCCACCGCGGCGAAGACCTTCGGCAACTGCGCTGCCAACGACAACTTCTCGTCCGCCTTCACGGTGACCACGGATACCTATGTCCATGCCGCCAGCAATGCGGCCTGCAGAACCTACACGCCCAACTTCTAAGGGATAGGGAAATAATCCCTTCCGAAGGATCCGGCCCCCGCCGGATTCCGGGCCAGGGGGCGATGCCGAGCATCGCCCCGTCTTCTTTTCACTCCCAGACCGAACAATCCTCATGTCCAATACGCTGAAGAACCCGGCAACCCTTCTCTTCCTGCTGCTCACCTGGGGCGGCGGACTTTCCGTTTCCGGGAGCTTCACCGATCCGGGCATCCTCAAAGCTCCCATCATGCTCGCCGGCATGACCGGACTGGCGCGGCTCTATATCCGGCACCTGCGCCCTTCCCTCGCCCTTATCCCCTTCCTGGTCTTCTGGATGTACGGATATTTCCGCCTGACCCATACCGGGGAATTCCAGACCGCGTCCGTTATGCAAGTGGGAATGCTGCTGGCGTTCCTCCTGGGTTACCTCCGCGCGCCCCTGGCCCATCGCCGCCTGATGCCTCCCCTCATCCTGCTCTGCGTGGTGCGCGGACTAATCGATCTGGTGACCTTGTCCCATTTGGGAGTCGGCGCCGGATCCATCCAGGTTTCCGATTTGACATCGGCCTACAATGTCACTTCGTTTTTCCTCGACAAGCATTTCTTCGGCGGCCTGCTCATCCTCGGGGCCTTCCATCATTTCTACCTGATGGAAAAGGGCGATCCGCATAAACCCGTACAGGTGCTGCTTTATACGGCCAGCCTGCTGGTCCTGCTTTCCATCCTGCTGGTGGACTCGCGCGCCGTGATGGGCGTGTTCTTCCTCTGCTTCCTGCCGCTGCTCTTCCTCTCCCTCCGCCTGGACGGCAAGGAGCCGCGCCTGGAACGGCTCGCCTGGATCACGGGCATCACCTTGAGCTTGGGCATCGTCTGGTTGAACCTGCCCGAGATGCAGCTGCATAAGATGGCCTCGGCGCTCACGCATTCCTCCGCGGGCTTTCTGCCTTGGGTCTGGAAATCGGCATGGCGGACCTTCGCGGGTTCTCCCTGGGTGGGTTGGGGGTTCGGCGGATTCCGATTCGCGGTGACGCCCTTCGAAGGCTTATGGCCCGCGCGGGACGGGGACGCGCTGCCGGCCATCCTGCATGCCGAGAACCATTTTCTGGAGTCCCTGGCGGAAGGCGGCCTAGTGGGGTTCGCCCTGGAAATCATCCTCATCGCCGGAGCGATCTATGGCTGCGCGCATGTGTATTTCCGCGAGTGGCGCCTCGAAGCCAAATATGTTTTCTTCTCGCTGGCGGCGCTCTTGATGCTCGGTCAGTTCTGCCCCATCCTGGAGCAGGCCCCGGCCCGGCTGGCCCTCTGGGCCTTGATCGGCTACGGCTGGTCCTTGGTCGCGGAGGGACTGCCCCGGGGCCGCTTCCATGGCCTGGGAGCGCCCAGGCTTTCCGTCACGGCGCGCGCGCTGGCCGGCGGCGCCCTGGTTTCGATAACCTGCCTGCACCTCTGGATGCGCCTGCCGGAATTGCGATCCGATCATCTCTTTGCCAAGGCCATCACCTTGGCCGCCTCCAATCCCGGCGCGTCCACGGATATGGTGGTCCAGGCCCTGCGCGTCAACCCCGGCAACGAAGCCGCCAACTACGCCTATATCGGCGTGCTCACCGAATTCAATCGCGAATCGGATGCCGTGGCCTTGGCCGCGTATGTCCAGAAGGTCGCGCCCGATCCGATGAAGGAGGCGGACATCCTGGCCAGGATCTATTGTTCCCTGGACAAGTACGATTCGGCCGCCAAGTACTCCTCCGCGGTCCTCATCCGGTACCCGCATTTCCTTCCGGCCCTGGAGATCCTGACGGAGTCCCTGAGGCATGAGCGCCGCTGCGAATCGCTGGATTCCCTGCGCGGCCAAGCCGCAGCCTGGAACGAAGCCTATCCCCTGCCCTCTCCCCGCGATTTCACCATAGACGGTTTGGACAGCCTGTTCCATTCCAACCGCCAGGTCATCTTCCTACAACGTTGGTTCGGAGGCAAGGCCTTGCGGCAAAGGTTCGTGGAGGATCGCTTGAACAAGTACAACCTGCGCATCCTGAACCATACCCGCGTCCGCAGCTTGCAGGAAAGCCGCTGTCTGGGCCCTGACGGCGAGCCCCTGGAACCAGACGGTGAAAAAGACGGGTCAGGCGCGACTCGGCCGCGGGTCGGTCAAATGGCAGGACCGCCAGGGCACCCCGACGCTCGACCACGAACGAGGCCGCGACGGTCGCGCAGCAGGCTGCCTTCA
>DAINDC010000038.1:9317-15234 GCA_036732085.1 Fibrobacterota bacterium
GGCCTCGGGCGGGTGGATATCCCGAAAGGACCCATGGGATAATCTGCCTATGCGGATTTCCGTCATCGTTCCCGTCTACAACGAAGCCAAGACCGTGGCCGTCCTCTTCCAGGCCGTGCTGAATACCGGGCTCGCGAACGAAATCATCCTCGTGAACGACGGCAGCACGGACGGCACCGGATCCGTTCTCGATGAACTCGCGCGCGCGCATTCCCTGGCCCGCGTCATCCACCAGCCCCGCAATGCCGGCAAGGGCGCCGCGCTGCGCGCCGGCATGGCCGCGGCGCTCGGCGACATACTCCTCATCCAGGATGCCGATCTGGAATACGACCCTAGCGATTATCCCGTCCTCCTCAAGCCCATCCTGGACGGCCGCGCGGACGTGGTCTTCGGTTCGCGCTTCCTGGGCGATTCGCGCCGCGTCCTCTTCTTCTGGCATTCGGTGGCCAACAGCTTCCTCACCCTCACCTCCAATATCTTCAGCAATCTCAACCTGAGCGATATGGAGACCTGCTACAAGGTCTTTACGCGGCAGGCCCTGGAAGGCATCGTCATCCGCGAGAACCGTTTCGGTTTCGAACCCGAGATCGTGGCCAAGGTGGCCCGCAAGCGCGTCCGCATCTACGAGGTCCCCATCTCCTACCATGGGCGCACTTATGAAGAAGGCAAGAAGATCCGCATGCGCGACGGCTTCCGCGCCCTCTGGGTCATCGTCAAGTACGGGGTCTTCTGCCGCGGTCTGTCCTGATGGACGCTGCAAGACCGGGGCGTCCCGGCGCGCTTCCGGGTGCAAAGAGGCCGACGCGCGGCCAGGGCCGATGGGAAGGCGCCTTCGCCAAGTTCCGCATGGCCGCGGTATTCAAGCACCTCAGGCCCTCGCTCCACGGCGGCGAGGTGCTCGATATCGGCTGCGGCAGCTATCCCCTGTTCCTGATCGGTTCCCCCTTCCGCCGCAAGGTCGGCGTCGATCAGGTCGATCCCGTCTGGATCAGCCAAGGCGCTCCCCCGCCTCCGGACGTGGAAATCCTCCGGCTCTCCCTCAGCGGCGAAATCCGCCTGCCCTTCCCGGACGACAGCTTCGGCTGCGTCACCTCGCTCGCCTGCCTGGAGCATCTCGATCCCGGCAGCCTGCCTTTTCTGGCCGCGGAAATCCACCGTGTCCTCAAACCTTCGGGACAGGTCCTGCTCACCACTCCCCATGCCTTCGCGGACAGGCCCCTGCGCCTCCTGGCGCGGATCGGCCTGGTGAGCAAGGAGGAGATCGCGGAGCATAAAAGCCTCTTCCGCCACCGGCATCTCTTCGATTTGTTGCGCGGGGCCGGATTCGCATCGGAAAAAATCACCATCCGCGGCTTCCAATTGGGATTGAACATTCTCGCACTGGCGGAGAAATGAGTTAAAGCTATTTTGAGTTAAAGCTATTTTGAAAATGCCGGGCCTTCCGTCCGGGGAGGTTTCTCCATGTCGGCCAAGTCGAAACAGGCTAATCCATCTTTGCCTCAGGCGTCCTCGTTAGGCGGCGATTCGAGGAAATGGATCCCCGTGGGGACCTCCTTCTCCGCCGCCGCGGCCCTGCTCTTTATGCTCCGCGGCCGATGGCGCCTGGCCCGCATCGCCGGCGGATTCGCCGCGGCCTTCGCGCTGAAGTGGCGGGATGACCGTCTGTCCCGGGAACTCGCCCATGTCCTCACCCAAGCGGGGAGGACGCCCTGACCCCCATCGATCCGAAAAATCCCGCTGCCCGGCCCTTGGCCACCGGCCCTTTGGCCGCCCGGCCCTCGGCCGTCGGGCCCTTCCCATTCACGGAGAGCGATCGCGCGCAACTCCGGGAGCGGGGCCTGAGCGAGGATCGTGTCCAAGCCCAGCTCGAGATATTCCGCCAGGGCCAGATTCCCACCCGGCTGGAACGTCCGGCCACCGTGAACGACGGCATCGTCCGGCTCTCGACCGCGGAGCGGGAAAGCCTGTCGGCGGCTTTCGCGGCGGCGGCGGCCCGGGGACGCGCCTCGGCATTCATCCCGGCCTCCGGCGCCGCCACGCGCATGTTCAAAGGGCTGACAGCCGTCCTCAATCGCGCGGACGCGCCCACCCTGCCGGCCCTGGCCAAGGAGGCCGCGCATGGAAATGCGGATGCGAAGGAATTCCTCGCCTGGTTCCAGGGCCTCGCCGATTTTCCTTTCCGCCCGAACCTCGCCGCGGCCTTGCATGCGACAGGACACGACCTCGACGCCCTCATCGCCTCCCAGGATTATCGGCCCATCCTGGAATGCCTCCTGACCCGGAGCGGACTCGATTATGCCGAACGGCCCAAGGCCCTGATCCCGTTCCATCGCTATCCGGACGGACCGCGCACGGCCCTCGAAGAGCACTTGGCCGAAGGCGCCGGGCTGGTCGCGGACGCCCAAGGCATATGCCGCCTGCACTTCACGGTCTCGGCCGAGCACGAGCAGCTCATCCTCAAGCTGCTGGAGCAGGTGCGGGGCAAATACGAGGCGAAGGGCCTCCGCTTCGAAATCGGCCTCTCGCAACAGCGGCGCGACACCGATACCTTGGCGGTCGACAAGGACAACGTTCCCCTACGTAACCCGGACAATACCCTGGCCTTCCGGCCGGGCGGTCATGGCGCCCTGCTCGGCAACCTGCACCATACGGGCGGGGATATCGTTTTCATCAAGAACATCGACAACGTGGTGCCGGAGCGGTTGCGTTCCGAGGTCCTGGCCCATCGCCGGGCCCTGGGCGGCTATCTGGTGGGCCTCCAGGATCGCATCCACGCCTACCTGCGCCGCCTGCAAGCGGAGGGCGGGCCGGAACTGGTCGAAGAGATTGCCCATTTCGTCGAGCAGCGGCTCGGCATCCTGCTCCCGGATTCTTTACGAGGGAATGACAAAGTCGCGGGGCGCGATAAAGTCGCGGGGCGCGATAAAGTCGCCTTCCTGCTCAAGGTCCTGGACCGGCCGTTGCGGGTTTGCGCCATGGTCAAGAACCAGGGAGAGCCCGGAGGCGGGCCGTTCTGGGTCCGGCACAAGGACGGATCCCAGCGGCTGCAGATCGTCGAGACCGCGCAGGTGGATCTAGCCTCCTCCCAGCAGCGCCGGATCCTGGAATCGGCCTCCCACTTCAATCCCGTGGACCTGGTCTGCGGCTTGCGGGACCATCGCGGGGAACTCTTCAAGCTGCAGGACTTCGTGGATGGCGAGACCTTCTTCATCACCGCCAAATCCAAGGATGGCAAGACGGTGAAGGCCTTGGAATTGCCCGGCCTCTGGAACGGCTCCATGGCCTTCTGGAATACGGTCTTCGTGGAAACGCCGATCGAGACCTTCAATCCGGTGAAGACCGTCAACGACCTGTTGCGGCCGAGCCATCAGGGGTAGACCGCTGCGGGGTCTTGGCTGCGAAGGGGTTAGGGATTAGGGTAAGACCCGGAGTTCTCTGATTCAATTGCGACTCAAGGATGCGGGGCCGGGAAACTCGACAAGGCTCGAGTTTCTTGCCCTGCCAGTCCACCCAGCCGCCCATGCGATCAGATTGAGTTCTCGACGACCGCGGGCTTCGCCACGACGGGGTCGCCCAAGGCGGGCAGGGAAAAGTAGGTGATGGAATTGTTGTAGATGGCCCAGTTGCGGAACTTGGCGGCGGAGTCTTTATCGCTGTCGAAGCGCCAATTGGGTTCGCCCGCATATTGCTTGTCCTCGTTGAACCAGACGAAGACGCGCAGCGCCGGGTCCGCATTGAAGTGGCCGAAGAAATCCTGGATCCATTCCGCCTTGCCCTGGCCTTCCGCGCAGCCGATCTCCGTGATCCACAGAGGCTTCTGCGGGAAGCTCTCCTTGAGCCCGTCCAGCGAAGCCTGGAATACGTCGATGAAGCTCTTCCACTTGTGGTTGCGGGAATGGTTGTCGCCGAAGTTGTAGCCGTCCAGGCCCACGATATCCACGTACTTGTCGCCGGGATAATAAGGCAGGATATCCTTCTGCACCGTGCGCTCGTCCCAGATGACATTGGCGCTGAAGACCCAATGGACATTCGCGGCCTTCTCCTCGCGGAAGATCCTCCAGGCGCGGCGCCAGGCCTTGGTGAATTTCTCCGGCTGTTCGCCCCAGACCATCCAGTCCCCGTTCATCTCGTAACCGAAGCGATAGTAGATGGGCTGATGCGAGGCGCGCGCCTCCCGGGCGAAGCGGCGGAAGTACCCGTCCCAACGGCCGGCCAGGATGGAATCGAGGGTATGGTAATCGTCCTTATGGGAGTAACTGCAAAGTTCCTGGGACAGCACGGTGCGGATGTTCCGCAGCGCATTGAAATGGACGATGTCCTTGGGGAAGCCCATGTCCTTGTCGACGAAATACATCGCATAGGTGGGGCTGGTGCCGATGGAGTTGATGTTGTTCTGCAGGCCCGCATCGTAGGTGGAATCCTTGTCCCACTGGTAGATGCCGAAGGCCTTGCTGTCCACGGCGATGGGCGGCTCCGCATCCCTGGTGGGCAGGGCCTTCTGGACCGGCTCCGGCATGCGATCGAGGCAGCCCGTGAGGAGCGGGACCAAGGCCAAGGCGGCGGAGAGGCCGGCCGGCAGGGACGTCGCGCCGGAGGCGGATGGGGAAGGGGGGCGCATCACTTTGATTATAGACCGATGCATGCGGTTTTTCCAGTTTGGCGGATCCCAAAAACCCAAATGCCGAGGAAGGCTCCGCGGCCCGATTTAAAATACGATGTTGCGAAGGGCCGGATAAAGTCAAATCGCCTAAGAAGCCTGCTTCGGAAGGCTTAGAAGCGACGGGGACAGCCCGCATGCAAGGTCTTGCCGGGAGGCGGAAAAGCGCCGGTGCGCAGGTTTTCCGGCTTGATCCGGGCGACATCCGCGCAGTCCGCAAAATGGTAGACCTTGGAGTTCACGCTCCAGGCGTACCGGCCCGTCCGGGCCGCGCCGGCCGCTTCCCCGCCGGGCATCGGTTCGGATTGGGCGAAGAACCGTTCCTTGTCCCCGCGCCCATGGGGAGGCGCGCGCGCGGGAGCGGGCGGGACGCGCGGCCCCGCGGGATCGAGGGCGGCATTGAGGACGAAGGCCAGCCGGACGCCCGCGATCTTGAGCTGGTCGAGGACCATGAGGGTGGCCCCGTGGATGTAGTCGCGATCGAGCGAGACCGCGATCCCCTTGCGCATGGGTTTCCCGTGCAGGAGGTAACAGGCGCGTGACTTGACATGGGTCTCGTCCACCCAATTCCGTGGGGTACCATGGGCGTTACGGGAGATGAAGGCGGGATCGGCGGCGATGTCTCCGGCCAGCATGGCGTGCAGGCTGTCGAGATCCAGGTGCAGGCGCTCCAGGAGGACGAAGTCCCAGACCGCATGGAGGTTGTAGGTCCGGCGGTTGACCTTGACCTTGTCGTCATTGCCGCCCCTGTCATGATCCTCCCCCACGTGCAGGGGCTGATGGAGATCGCCCACCAGATGGACCACCCACTTGAGGGCCTCTTCCCGGGAATACCGGTCCGCGGCCGGCCGGCGCAGCACCGCGAGTTCGCGATCCAAGGCGGTCAGGACGTTCGGGGTGTCCACGCGGGCGGGATCGTAACCCGGATCGCCGATCTGGATATTGGCGAAGTGCCAGGGTCGCGTTTCCGGCCGGAGGCTGCGGATCTTATCGGCCCAAACCGCGATCCCGGCGAGGTTCGGCGGAGGACCGCCGTTGCCGGCCGTCGCCAGTATGGATTGGACCTGGGCGCGCGCCTTGGGCGTCAACATGTCCTGGGCCAAAGCGGCGATCACTTCGTGGCCCAATTCGCCGAAGGCATAAGCCTTGCCGGCCAATGTGGCCAAGGCCGCGATGAGGATCACGAACATGGATTTCCGCCGTCCGATGTTCCGTGGAGAAATAGCTGATTCAGGATTCGCCAAAAGTGTTTTCCAGAAG
>DAINDC010000038.1:15244-22664 GCA_036732085.1 Fibrobacterota bacterium
GGGATCATCGATCTGGAAGGTGATGTAATGCCAGGGCCGGGTGGCCGGCCGCAAGATGCGGATTTCATCCGACCAGGTGGAAGCGGCGGCCAAGGTCGCGGGGCCGCCTTCGGGCCCAAGCAACGCCTTCACATTTTCTTTTGCCTTTGGCGTAAGCAGGTCTTCGGCCAAAGCGCCGACCACTTGATGCCCGAACTCGCCCCATGGCCAGGCCGGAAGGGCGGCTGCCAGACAACCCAAGGCGACCCATCCCCGAAATGACTTCATACTAAAGGCAGCCAAATTTTCCCGGACGAATTGTTTTTTTGTTTCGAGGAGCCAGGGAGGCGGATTCAGCTCCGCCTCCCTGGCCTGATTGAATGGGCCGTTATTACCCGCGCAACGGACACCACTCGAGGGATTCCAAAGATAAGATGTATCCTACAAATTGGCAGGGGACTTTTGGCCAGGGTTGTTTTTTTGCCAAAATTTTACCTAACCGTTAATAGAAGGTCGAGGCATGGCCGAGAAAGGACCCAAGAGTGAAGAGCATCGGTGAAAAAAGTCTAAATTTAGGCTTACTGACTTTTATCCCGGAAAGAACAAAGTGGACGATAAGCAACGCGTAGGTCTGGAAGCGGCCAAACAGGTGAAGGATGGCATGATCGTGGGCCTGGGCACCGGCTCGACCGCCGCGCATTTCATCCGGGAATTGTCGCGCCGGATGCGCGAGGAGAACCTGGCCATCCGCTGCGTGCCCAGTTCCTTCGCCTGTTCCATCCTGGCGCAGGGATTGGGCGTGCCGCTGCTTTCCGTGGACCAGGTCGCGCGCGTCGATCTCTATGTGGACGGCGCCGACGAGGTCGCCCCCAACAAGGGGCTGATCAAGGGCAGGGGCGCCGCCATGGTCGGGGAGAAACTGCTTTGTGAGGCCTGTGATGCTTTCATCGTAATCGTGGACGGCGGTAAGCTGGTGCCTTCCCTGGGCCAAAAATTTCCCGTGCCCGTAGAAATCATGCCCGGCGCCCTGCTCATCGCCCAGCGCTCTATCCAGTCCCTGCAAGGCAAACCCGTCCTGCGCCAGGCCGCGGGCAAGGACGGCCCCGTGGTCACGGACAATGGCAACCTGATCCTGGACGTTACCTTCCCCACCGGTTCCGATTGGCCGGCCCTGGATGCCGCGCTGGATTCGCTTCCGGGCGTGGTGGGCCACGGCCTGTTCCTGCGCTATGCGGGGAAAACCCAGGTGCTGGTAGGCGCGGATGGTGGAGTGCGCATCCTTGGCTGATCCGGCGCGTCATCCCATGCAAAGGGTCCTGACCAATTTCCTGAAGGGCCTGCTCATCCTGGTCCCCTCCGTGGTCACCGGATACGTCATCTTCTTTATCTTCCGCAAGATCGACGGGCTGCTGGGAATTCCCATCACCGGTCTCGGATTCGTCGTCACCATCGTCTTCATCACCGTGGTGGGCGCGGTCGCCTCCAATATCTTCTTCGAGCGCCTGTTCGTATTCTTCGAGAAGGGCCTCACCCGGCTGCCCGTGGTCAAGCTCCTGTATTTCTCCATCAAGGATCTCATCGGCGCCTTCGTCGGGGAGAAGAAGATGTTCAACCGCCCGGTGATGGTGGCCATGGGACATCTGCCGCTCGGCATCGAGACCACCGCGGCCCCGCCCGGTTCCGACATCAAGCTGCTCGGATTCGTGACCGCCGAGTCCCTGGATTTCCTGCCCGATTGCGAGAACCGCGTGGCCGTCTATATGCCGCAGTCCTACAATATGGGCGGCTACCTCATGCTGGTGCCGCGGGATCGCATCACGCCGCTGCCCGGGGTGGAAAGCGCCAAGTTCCTGGCCTTCATCGTTTCGGGCGGAGTGGCGCGCGGCGCCTGATGAACCGCCGACGTTCTTCCATGTTATCACCCAGGTTACGGGCCGGGCTCGCCGCCCCCTTAATCGCCTCGATAGCGTGGATCGCCTGCATGTCGGTCGGCCTCGATGGATGCAAATGGTCCCCCCTGCGTCACGAACGTCCGGACCAGGGACCGGATGCCCCTTCCCCCGGGCCCGGCGGTTCCGGCGCGCATGCTTCCGGCAACGACTTCAGCTTCGATTCGCTCCCCGCCTCCACTCCCAAGATGCGCCTGCCTCCGGGACTGCGGGATTTCCAGGATGTTTTCGCGGACGTGGCGGAGAAGGCCATTCCCGCCGTGGTCAGCATCTATAGCGAGAGGAATATCGCGAATCCGGAAACCGGATCCCCCTACGACGATTTCCTCGACAAGGGCCCGTTCCAATATTTCTTCGGCGATCCCAACCGGAGGCAGCCCGCGCCCCATCAGCATAAGGAATCCGGCCTGGGCTCCGGCGTCATCATCAGCGCCAGCGGCTATATCCTCACCAACAACCATGTCATCGAAGGCGCGGATGTCATCAAGGTCCAGCTCCTCGACGAGACCGAATATCCGGGCAGCATCGTCGGCACGGACAAGGCCTCGGACATGGCGGTCATCAAGATCACGGTGAAAACCGGCAAGCTGCCCACCTTGCCGCTCGGCAATTCGGACAAGCTCCGCATCGGCGAATGGGTCCTGGCCGTGGGCAATCCCTACGGCCTCTCGCATACGGTGACCACCGGCATCATCTCCGCCAAGGGCCGCAAGAACACGGGCATCAACAGCTACGAGAACTTCCTCCAGACCGACGCGGCCATCAATCCCGGAAATTCCGGGGGCGCGCTCCTCAACCTCTCGGGCGAACTCATCGGCATCAACACCGCCATCTTCTCCCGCAGCGGCGGTTACCAGGGCATCGGCTTCGCTATCCCCATCAATATGGCCAAGAAGATCACCCAGGATCTGATCCGTGACGGCGAGGTTACCCGGGGTTGGCTGGGCGTCTCCATCCAGCCCATCGAACCCGGCCTGGCCGAGGAGCTCAAGCTCAAGGAGAGCGCGGGCGGGAAGCCCGTCCACGGCGCTTTGGTGGGGGGAGTGGTCCCGGGTAGCCCGGCGGAGAAATCCGGCCTCCGGCGCGGCGACATCATCACCAAGGTCGGGGATCTGGACATAGCGGATGCCAACGATCTCCTCAACCGCATCGCCCTGCTCATCCCCAACGAGTTCGTGGACATCTGGGTGATCCGCGACGGCCTCACGCTTTCCTTCAAGACGCGCATAGCCAAGCGCGACGAAAAGCGCGTGACCACCTATCGCGGCGACGAGGACGCGCCTTTGTCCATGGTGGGATTGCAGGTGGCGGGCCTGACCAAGGAGCTCAAGGAACGCTTCGGGATCGCGAAGGAGCTGAACCATGGCGTGGTGGTGATCGCCGTGGAGCCCGAAAGCCGGGCCGCGGCCGCCAAGCTCCGCGCCGGGGACGTCATTCTCGAAATCAACCGCGTGGCCGTCACGGACGAAGTCGTCTTCCGCGAGGCCATGGACCAGGCCACCAAGGGCAACAAGATCCTCGTCCTGGTGAGCCGCGCCGGCAGCACCTTCTTCATCACCCTGTAATCTCCCGACGCACTTTAAGTTCCGCGCCAAGTCCGGAAGGAATTTCATTCCATCCAATCCTTTACCTGATCCGGAAGAATGCCGATACGAAAGAAAGGGTTGCGGCGCGCGGACCCGCAAATGGATAATTGAATTCTCTGAAGGAACTCGGTAGTTAATGAAAGCAAACCTACAAATCACCGCCAGCGGCGTGGAATGGACCGAGGACCAGGTCATCCATTTCCCGAGCGGCCTGCCCGGATTCGAAAACGCCCGGAAGTTCATCATCATGTCCGTCCCCGAGCACCAGCCGTTCCATTGGATGGAATGCGTGGACGGCGGCGACAACATCCGCTTCGCCGTGATCAACCCGCTCAGCTTCCGTCCGGACTACCAGCCCAAGATCAAGAAGGAGGAAATCGCCTCCCTCGACATCCGGGACCCGAAGGAACTCCTGCTCTACGTCATCGTGACCTTGCGCAAGCCCCTGGTGGAATCGACCGCCAATCTCATGGGACCCCTCTTCATCAATATCCGCGAGAAGATCGGAAAGCAGATCATCATCGAGAACGATGCGTATTCACTTCGGGAAAGAATCATCCCGTAATGCTCATACTGACCCGCAAGGTGGGTGAATCCATCCGCATCAACGACAATATCTGCATTACCATCATGGATTTGGATGGGAAGCACATCAAGATCGGCATCGAGGCCCCCAAAAGCATCTCGATCCACCGCGAAGAGGTCTTTCTCCGCATCAAGGAGGAGAACCAGAAAGCCGCCGGCGGCGCCAAGGATCAGGACCTGGGCGATTTGTCGGATTTGTTCAAGAAGAAGTAGCGGCGGAGTTACCTGCCTCCCGTCATTTCACGCCGCGCCAGACCGCCCAACCCAAGCGGGATCGCATGAAAACGGTTCTCCAGGTATTGCGATGGACCTGCGTAGGCATCCTCCATCTGTCCGCCCGGGATTCCCTTTTACTGGTCGAATCCGATCGCTACCCCTGGGGATGATGCAGCAGACGGGAATCATTCAGGCGCCTGCGTAAGCTCCATCCCATTGAGGAGGCCGAGCAGCCTTTTCGCCAAGGCTTCCGACTCGGCCGCCTTTTCCTTGATCTCCTCCAAAGGAATCAATTCCGATTCCTCGTCCTCATCCTCGGGCTTGAAATTCAGGGCGCCCACCAAAGCAGGCGCCTGCTCTCCGCTGGGCTCGGAAACATCGAAGCCTGCGGCCGCATGCGCCAGGACGTTCCTGAAGATGGACAGCCCGCGAATTTCCTCGAGGACCTCGATGGTTTCCCGAATCGTACCCTTATCCGCATTGGTCCTGTCGCTCAGGCCGTCGATAATCCAGGAAAGCTTCTGGCTCAGGAATTTCTTCTTCATCGACTTGTACTTGTACTCCACCGCCATCCGCTTGAGGAATTCCGTGATGATCAATTCGATCACTCCGAAGTTCCGGAAGAACCCGCCTACGGTATTCGCCCATGCGACGGCATCGGGGGTGTTCGCATCGATTTGAAGTTTCTGCATGTTCATGGCGTGACGGTTCCCTTATGACTTTTTGGATGAGGCTTTTTCGATTGAGATTTTTTTGGAAAAATAGAGTATTCGAGGGAGAATGGAAGCGGGGAATTTATTTCGGGAGTCGCGGGTCGAAGCCGGCGATTATTTGCCGGTATACAGGAGCTTTTTGGTGAGCTCGCTCTGGCCGGCGCGCAAGGTCAGATAGAGGAAGCCGGTGGGCATGCCCTGGAGCGGAAGGGTTTCCATCTGCCGCTGCGAATCCTGGCGGTAGACGAGTTGTCCGCGGGCATTGAATACCGAAATGCTGGCGGGGCGGTCGAGGAAAATCCGAAGGGTGTTCTGAGAGACGATGGCATCTCCGAGGGCCGGCTTGGCCGCTTCCTTGGTGGAACCCTTGGCGACGGAACCGAACTTGGTCTCGGGATCGCCGGACTCGGTCAAAGTCGCGAAGCCATCCAGTCCGGAAGGCTCAGGGGTAACCTGGGTGTTATCCCGTTCGGGGATGATTTCGGAAGGGATGGAGGTGGCGCCGAGCGGTTTCGCCTTCAGGATTTTAGCGGGAGCGGTCAGGGACGTTTTGGCGGGCGTCGAACCGGAAACGGCATTGAGGCCGGAGACGGCGAATGACGCCGTGACGGCACCAAGGACCAAAGCCCCGGAGTACAACCATTGGATCCGCTTCATCATGCTCTCAATTATGCCTTTATTTTTCCGACCGGGCTAGGTTTTTCATTTGGGACTTTGTAAAGGCCCCGATTTCAGCGGTTTGACGGGCTTGGGTCCCTTGGAGGTAACCGGGAGGAAAAACCCTTTCAGCAAATCCGCGGCATTGGCCACGTAATAGGAGAAATCGTGTTCCCCTTCCGGGAAGTAGTGGAGATGGGCATTGGGGTACAGGGATTCCCAGCGTTGCAGGTACGGGAGCACTTCTTGGACCGGGAAAAGCCGATCATGGCCGCCCTGCAGGAAGTCCCAGGTGCCGGTCGCGAATTGGGGCCGCCCCGGCAGGGATGCCGGCGGGATCACGATTTGCGGATAACAGGAGATGAGCACGCGCCGATGGATGGGCCGCTTTGCCTGCGCGCTATAGGCGATGACGCCCAAGGTCCCATCCGATACGCCCACCAGATTGACATCGGCGGGATTGATGGGATAGTGCGACAGCATATAATCGATCAGGTTGTCGATATGCTCCTGGCCCTTGGGCGAGAGCCAGTCCTCGCCTCCGAAGGCGGAGGGGCTGCAAAGGTAGAAGGACTTGGGATTCACGAAGGGAAGCAGGGCCCGATGCGCTTCCGCCCCCTTCTCGCGATTGCCGCTGCGCATCCCGCCATGCAGCCAAACGATCAGGCCGATCGTATGGGCGGGCTTGACGGCGGGAACGGTGATGCCGCAGACATTGCTGTCCGGACCCAAGCTGATACGCAGGGCCGGCGGCGATTCATTGCCGGCCGGGGCGGCGAGAATGGCGAGGGGAGTTAGGGCGATGAGAATCGCAAGTATGGAGAAGGCGAAATGAAATCCGAACCGGCGGGAGGGGTGGAGCATGGGAAAAAGATAAACCTTCCCATGCCCGGAGTGGTGGATTCGATCTTTAATTATCTGGGGCCGGGCGCGCCGTCATGATCGTGCCCATCTCGGTCATCCGCCTTCCAATCCTTTCGCCCATGATGGAATTCTTCGCTCCAGGCCCTCCGCTTCTCCATCAGGTCGGCCTGGATTTCCTGCACCTTGCGATGCTGGTCCGCCGTAAGCCCGGCCAGGAACTTGCCCATGGCTTCCACCTTCAACAAGGTGAGTTTGCGCTCCACATCCGCGATCTTCTCGCCGATCTTCATGGCCTCGGACTGATTCACGGGATAGGTGGAGAAGACATTCTTCAAATCCAATTCGAGGATGGCCTTGTCGCTTTGCAATTGGATTTTCCGTTTCTGCAGGGCGAGATGGGCTTCCTTCAGCTTCTGCTGCTGCTCGGGAGGCAGATTCAATTCCCGCATGAGCCGGGGAATCATCATCTCCATGCCCGGCGGGCCGTCATGCGGCGGGCCATCGCGCATTTCACCCGGTTGGGCGCCGGCCCAAACCGCCAAGGCCAATCCCATCAGCGCCGCCCGGGCGAAGCTATTACGCATACCGCGACCGATAGGAAAATTGGGCTGCATTAGTTTCAAACGAATCATAAGACCTCCTCCGCCGAATCCTCGGCATCCGTACTCAGTTCTCCCAAATCCGCGACCCAAACCAGAAGCTCCGGATCCACTACTTCCACGCCCGCCAGCGCCGAACCCGTTCCTGACCGGACTCCGGCGACAGGCACAGCCGAAGAAGCCTTGGCATGGTTCGTCCTTGCGAACCCGAAGCCAGACGGCAAACCATGACGCATATAAACGCCGCCGCTCAAAAGTCCCGCGGCCAAGAC
>DAINDC010000039.1:0-16200 GCA_036732085.1 Fibrobacterota bacterium
GTCCAAGGAAACCTCCGCGCCCGCATCCAGCACGGCCGCATACACGCGCACGTCCTGGTCGATGGACAGCGAACCATCGGCCTCGTCCGGCGAGGCGATGAGGACCAAGCTGTTCTTCCGCTTCCCGATCGGGAAGGTCCGATCCTCGTACCGGGGAAGGGCGCCCTTGTGGGCGGGCTGTATCCAGATCTGCAGGAAGTGCACGGGCTCAGAAGCGGAGCCGTTGAATTCGCTATGCCGGATCCCGGTCCCGGCCGTCATCCTTTGCACATCCCCGTTACGGATAACTCCCGTGTTACCTTGGCTGTCCTTGTGAGTGAGTTCGCCCGAGAGGACGTAGGACAGTATTTCCATACTCACCTATGAAGGGTCAAAATTTTCCTATAGGGCCTTTTTTCGACCCCCCCCTCCCTGGGGAAAGTTTGAAATGTGCATTTGTACAAATGCATAAAGGTACCGTGGCACAAAGGTACCGTTGTACAAATGTGCGGATGTATGAAAGTGCGGATGTATGAAAGTGCGGATGTATGAAAGTGCGGATGTATGAAAGTATGAAAGTGGAACAGTTCGGAGCCTGGTTTCGTCTCCGGCGTCCCGTTTCCCTGTGGCCGATGCGCGGCTAAAAGAAAAAAAGTGGCTTCGCATTCATAACCCCGATCCAACCCGCCTCCCCCCCGGAGGGCGCTCCAAGGCCCTTCGCTCAACCTCTTCCGGCCGTCTCCTTCGTGCCCGCATACGCGGACACGACCGCCGGCCGTAAGGCGTTTCGCTCCGGGCCTTTCCGCGCCTGCCGCGCTGCGCCTTTCGGTTCCCGTGCAGGCTACGCGCGGCGGGGCCTGGCCGGGACGTCCGGGCGTCCGCGATGCGGCCACCCTTTACATAATGCCGTTTACGCAAACCCCGCCGGGGCGGGGTCCGGTTCTTTCCAGACCTTCGCGTAAAGCGGCATTATGCAAACCTCCCGGCTTCGGATACGTCCGCTTTTCAAGCGGCCTATCCCGGCCCCAACTCCGGCCCACCACCCGAGGCAAGATTTCCAATCGCATTCTATGTGACAGGTTACGTGCGAATTTCGTTCTGGCCCTCGCGCTTCTTGATTTCTTCGCGGAGCGCCTTCGTTACCGGCATACCGGATGGTTCAATACCCCACCCATTCATGCACCATCCAAGGAGAAACCCCAAGTAAGCAAGGAATCCCAATACCGGGATCCATGCCGTGATTTTTGTCGGGATCACCAGATGAGCAAACGTTCCTTCAGTATGACGGCATAAAGCGGAATCAAATACGAACAAAAGAATGGAAAGCGAAATTAAGAAAACGCTCCAAAGGGTATGCTCCCTGGCAGCCCGATTTTCTTCTAGGGCCTTTAAGGCCGTACTGTTGTTGGTTTCCGAGGCATACCGGATATAACTTTCCTCCGAGACTTCAACTTGGGTTGCTGTGTGGCCGGAGAAAAAGCCGATCGTCGCCAACCTCAATTCCAAAAGAAAAACCGGATTGCCCAAACGGAAAAGTATGGCATAGGGCAAGGCGAGAAAAAGGAAATGAAAAAGAAGGTTAGGAATATTTTCCCTGGAATAATCCCACTTGAGCAGAGGGGGCAGATTAAAAATGTGGGTCCAAAGATCACAGAAAAACAGGAAAGACACGGCAAAAAGAATCGGAGTGATACTCAGTTTCGAGCCTTTGAAAAAGGGCGGCAGTGAAATCGGCACAGGCGTCATGAAAAATCCTTTTCTGGTTTTTGAATCTGGTAAGTGAAAACTCAGGAATTTATGTTGCTTAGACGATTATGTTCTACCGAAGGGAAACTATATTTTGAGCCGCAATTTCAATCCATAGCTCTCCGAGGAAATGTCTGCTGCGCGGGTAATAGCGGCTTTCCTCCCCTGGGAGGGTGGCGTTTTAGCCACCCTCCCCCTCTCCTTGCTCTCATTCTTGAATCTTTTCAACGTTCTTTTTGAGGGAACCAAGGTTCCGTCTTCATGGCTTCGGCTCATGCTGTCCTTTTCCTGAATGCTCAATCACGCGGTTTGCCTAAGTCAAAGCATAGTGGCTAATTAGCCACTATTCAAGGAGCCTTAATCCCTAACTTTCGGCCAGTTCACAGGCGGGAATTAGGTGGAGATAGGCAAAAAGTTCGGAGAAAACCTCCGTAAATTCATCAAAAAGCGCGGCTACCGTTCAGCGGAGCTTTTCGCCTATGAAAACGCCATTGATAAAAGTGCCCTAAGCAAAATGCTCCGCGGTGACCGCCTGCCCCGCCTCGACACTCTGATTCGGATTGCGGAGGCGCTGGAAATCACCCTGAACGATCTGTACCCCATATCACACAAGCGGAAGAAATAGTCTTCCGCCCATCTTCCGCCGCTCTCTACAATAAAGGCATGCAGCCAGAGAGTGACCGCCCCCGCTTCGACTTGTTCCAGTTCCAAAGGAAGATGCGCGAGGCAAGGGGAGAGGGAATCCCAATCCCGCCGCCGGTCTGTCCCGTGTTCGCAAAACCAAAAGACTTGGCGACCCTTAATTATTTACACTCCTTGCGCAGTGAGACCGTTTATAGGTCTCTGATCAAAGAAGAATATGAGGAGCAAAAAAAACGGTGGGAGCCGCCGTCTCTATTTGCTCACGACCTTTGATTTTCCGCTTTCGGAAAATCAAAGCCCCAAGCGGCCGTAACTGTGTTTACGGTCCACGATCTTAGCCCCGCTTGGGCATGCGCGGCGAATCTGCGGTGCTCGCATTTCCTTTTAAGCCCGCGCAGGGCCTGGACGGAAACAAGGTTTCCCTCCAGGTGGGTTTTTAAATCCAGAGGACGCCGGGCGGGTGGGCGCGCCAAAGTCCAAGGATGAGCCACCGAAGGTGGCGAATCTGAAACCGGCACGTTTGCATAAGAACCTATTACACGAAGGCCGGGAAGCGGCCGGACTGCGACCCGTGGGAGCAGTTTGGGTAATAGGTCTTATGTAAAGCCCCACGAGAGGATCGGAGATGTGGGGCGGACGTGCCGGCCGGACTTTCCGGGTGAGGGGTGAATGCGAAGCAAAGCCACGAGCACGGCGGGAGGTAGCGGGGAAGTGAAGGTCCGGGGAGCGCGGCGGGAAAAGGGATTGCTGCGAAACGCGGCAATCCTCCGCAAGCTGCCCGGCCCGGCAGGGTGGAGATCGGCGCTACCGACCAGGCGCGGGGGGCGGCGGTGGACAGGGAGGATTTTATTTCCGGGGATGGGATCGTTTGAGAGCGGCTTTCAGATCCCGGAGATCGACTTGCGTATAGATGGCGGTGGTATCGAGCTTTTCATGTCCAAGGAGCTTTTGAAGCAAAGGCAGAGACGCGCCGTTCTGTAGCATATGGGTAGCGCAGGCGTGACGGAGCGTATGCAGACCGAAAGCCTTTCCCTTGATCCGGTACCGCTTCAAGATCCAATCATACCCGCCCTGACCCAGGGGCGCGCCCGTCCGCGAGAGGAAAACGGCGTCCTGCCCCGGATGGCTCCTTTGCGCCACGCGTCGCCGTTCCAATAGGAGATAACGGAAAAGATGATGCCCCGCTTTTTTCCCCAGCGGCACCAGGCGCTCTTTCCCGTGCTTGCCCACGATGCGTAGCGCGTCCTCGCGGATGTCCGCAAGCGTGAGGCGCATCAGCTCGCCCCGGCGCAAGGCGCACCCGTAGGCGAGTTCCAGAATAGCCCGGTTCCTTTGGCTTATGTTCTCCATGCAAACACCCTGCCTCTCTATCTGCCTTATCGCATCTGCGGGCGTGGGAACGCGCCGGGGCGGGGCCGTGGGTGCTTTTGCGGAAAGGGCCTCGGGCCATGGGTTAACGAGCAAGTAACCCTCTTTCATCAGGTAGGCCAGGAATCCGCGCACGGCCCACCGATGGTAAGCCAAGGTCGTGGGCCGCAAGGCTTGGGCCTTGGCTGCAAAATAACGGATAAGGAGCGCCGGGGTTAGGGCGGCGGGGCTTTGTGCGCCTTCGGCATTCAGGAAGCGTTGGAACTGCTCCAAGGTGTAGCGCATGTGGTGGTGGGTGGAGCGGGCGGCTTTGCGGCTAAAAGAAAAAACGTATGCCGTGAAATAGTCTTCCACGGTTTAGACTTCCATCTTCTCGCGTGGATGGAATCGGGCTTGGGCATCCTTGAGGTCTTCGATCAGAAGGTGGGTATAGATTTGGGTGCTGGTCAGGCTCGTATGTCTAAGGAGCCGTTGAATGTGGCGGATATCGGCCCCGCCCTTTAGGAGATGGGTAGCGCAGGTGTGACGGAGGCTATGGGGACTTAATGTGGCCGGAAGCCCGGCGGCGTGGACGTAGCGGCGAAACAAGTCGATGAGGTTTTGGGAGGTGAGGCGGTTTCCGTTCTTGGAGAGAAATAGATATTCCCTACCCTTCTCCTTTTCGGCCCTCTCCTTGGATACGGCCTTGCCGCCGGCTTGGCCGCTGTTAAGCGTTCTCCGGGCAAAGTGGAGGTAATGGGCCAATGCCTTCCCCGCCTCCATGCCAAAGGGCACCAAGGCCTCTTTGCCGCCCTTGCCTCGGACGAACAGAACGCGGGATTTGAGATCGACGTCCCCTATTTCCAGGCCCCGTACTTCCGCATTCCGAAGGCCACAGGAGTAAAGCAATTCCAGCATCGCCCTATCGCGGATTCCCAGGGGCGTTTTAAGGTCCGGGAAGCTGAGGAGACTGATTACCTCGTCCTCGGTCAGAATACCCTTGGGCAAGCTCCTAACCCGTTTGGGAAGGGCCAAGGTTGGGGCCAGGTCTTGATAGATGCGGCCGGTCTTATAGAGGAAGCGGGTAAAGGCTTTAACCTGCGAGAGTCGCAGCGTCACGGTGCGTATCGCCAGGGCCTTGCATCCGGGCTCCGCCGTCATCAGGTGAACCGTATAGGCTTCCAAGGTGGCTAGGGTAATGTCCCTCAGGTTTTCCACATGCAGGGTCAAGAGGAACCGCAGGAACGGCAGGCTCTTGGTAGTGTAGTCGGCGACGGTCATGGGGCGCAGGCCCCGCGCGGTCAGATATTCTCGGTATTCGTGGAGGGTGAGCCGCCAACTAAGGGGCAGATCGTGCGTGTTGATTTTGAGCACCCACCCCCCCCCCTTTTCCTAAAAAAGACGAAAGGTCTGGGAAAATGCCCTGGAGGCCCTGTGGCTGTAGGGCTGAACCTTGCGAAACCGGTTTCGCAAGGTCTCGCAAGGTGCCGCAAGGTCCGCAAGGTAGGGGGTGGGTAACATGGGGCTCAAGCTTCGTTCCTGCCGCCGCCGTAAGCGTCCGCTTCCAGCGCTTTATCCACGTCCCACAAGCAGTCCCGTAGTTCCTGCGCCTCCTGGATCGAATGGTTGATGGAGCGTTTGGTCTTGAAATCAACGTGGTCCCGAAGGGATTGTAGGTCGCCCTCGATTTTATCGAGTTCACGCATGATCAGGTGCAGATGATCGAAGTTGTTCATGCCTCCCCCTTTTCTTTTTTAGCCGCTCCCGTGGCGGCCGCGGCCAACCGCCGCTTGAGTTCGTCCACCGAGGTCAGGAAAAGGCTGCTTCGATCCTCACTTCCGGCATCGATCAAGAGTTCATAGGTGAAGGCGACGCCGTTTTGTCCGCCCACCTTGCCCACGTAGCCGAGGGTGCAAAGCTGTTCCAATCCTTGGCGAATGCTGTAATCGTTCCAGCCGCAGGCATCGCGCAGTTCCTTGCGCGTGAAACGCGCCTCGCCGTCTTTATTCTTCACCAACTTTCCGATCTCGCCCGCAAGCCGGCGCGTGTGCGGGGCCAGCTCATCAATCGAGTTGGGGAAGAATTCCAAAACAAGTTCGTTAGCCAAGGCGATATCTTCCTCGGTCACTTCAATGTAGGGAACGGCTTCGCCTTTTACGGTCATGGTCTTTTGAGGCCGCTGGTATTGGTGTAAAAGAGTGATGGTGCTGATCAGGGTCATGTACTTCCCGAACTCGCGGCGCATCTGCAAGCGGTCAAAGGGGTAATCCAGGAACGGCGCGAAGTTGTTTACGACTTCGATGGGTTTTAGGAGCCGCTGCATGTTGTGGAACTGGGCCAGGAAGGTTTTCTTCTCCTTGCCCTTGAGCCGTCCCTCCAAGGTGTAGGCGGCTTTCCGGGCCTCCATGATCTTTTGTGTCTGCTCTTTGCTCTCGTCGATGGTCAGGATGATGAATCGGCTCCGCGTCTCCGCGTCCAATGAATCCGGGTTCGTGGTCGCTATCATGATGAACACGGGACCTTCCACCGTGTACTCGTCGGTCTTGAGCTTGCCGGTTTTGGGATCGCTGCGCGTGGTGGCGACGGTCAAGCGTTGCGACGAGGCCAAGGTGCGAATCGAGTAAAGCGCTTGCGCCATGCCGTCTTCCTCCTCGATGGCGAGCACCTTGTATTTAAGGCCGTCCTGCTCCTTGTAGAAAAGGGCCTGACCCGTGAGCCGCGTGTACTTGATCAAGGATTCCTCGGGAACCAAGCTGCAAATAGCATCCTGCAAAGCCGTCTTACCGGCCCCGGAGCGGGAAACGACGAGCATCCCAAGGGGTAAATCCAGTAAGCGGGAGACTGTGCCGAGGTAACCGATAAGTTTCGCCTTCTCCTCGCCGATCATGCCTAGATCCTCGAACCCTTTGAGTAGGTTTTTGATGAGAGCCGGATCCTGGAGGGCGGTAAGGGCCCCGGTCTTTTCGGCCTCGGTCATTTCTGGAACCACTTTTTCCGACGGCGTCTCCTTCATCGAAAGCCGCGCCTCTTCGAGCA
The DNA here is from genome assembly GCA_036732085.1 of Fibrobacterota bacterium. Taxonomy (GTDB): domain Bacteria; phylum Fibrobacterota; class Fibrobacteria; order UBA11236; family UBA11236; genus Chersky-265. The sequence continues at coordinate 6,751 of DAINDC010000039.1, forward strand.
AGGGGATTAGATTCTTTAGCTCCTGGTGCACTTCCTCGGCCTTGCCGCCTACTTCGCTGCAAAGCCCGTCCACAAAGGCCGAGCGGGCTTTGGCTACGTAGAGATCCAGGCTGTCGATGTGGAAGCGGGCGGGGTTTTGCGGGGAGGAACCTTTCACTGTGACGCGGAGGCGGTCGAAGCCGAAGGCTGTTAAACCGGTGATGGCATAGGTTCGGCGTGGCGTGGCTGCGGTGTAAGTGTCGCCGTCTTTTTTGAGGCGTATCGTTCCGGTTACCTTGCGCGGATATCCGGGCAAGGCCTGGAGGTCCTTGATCGTTCGTGGGGAAGCGGCTAAAGAAAAAAAGCTGTTGGGATCTTGGTCGTCGGGTAACTCTACGATGTGGCAGGTATAGCCCATGTCCTTGAGCCTGGCCGCGAGCCTAACCGAGGCTTCGCGGCCGGGCCGGTCGCCGTCAAGGAGTAGGTACACGGTGCGGATGCTCTTAGCCTTGAGCCATTCCTCATGGCAGGGCGTGAAGCCGTTGACGCCATGCAGGGCCAGCACGGAAGGGATCCCCATCTGGTGAAGGCTCAAGGCATCGATGGCGGATTCGGTCAAGTAGACGAAGTCGCTGCCGACGCCACGGGCAAAGCTCCCGTCATGAACGGAGAACACGCCTTTGCGCTCGCCGCGCATGAAGTAATGCGAGCCCGCGCCCGTGACCTTGCGGCCGTACAGGCCCCGGAGGATGCCGGCGGCATCGCGCAGGGGAAACGTCACGCAGGCTTCAAAGTGGGGTTTGCCGTCTTCCTTCATCAAGCCGAGTTCGATGAGGAATGCTTTGTCCTTGGGATCGAAGCGGATGCCGAACGACGCGGAGCAGTAGCCAAGCCTTAGGGGGGAAGCCTCAGGGAGAGAAGCCAGATACGGAAGGCCCCGCGTCCGTACCATGTAGGCCTTGGGCTCCGGGCTTTGCCGATAGAGGGATTCCATGTGCATGAATGCGCTTTCGAGAATCGTCTGTAAGCGCTCGGCATGGTGCCGCTCGGTTGCTGCGGATATTTCTTCCTCGCTCAGGCGGTTTTTGTTTTTGGGTGTGCTGGTAGGGGCGTTCCCATGGGTCGAGAGGACTTTATCAAAAGCGGCTGGAAAGGAAATACCTTCCATCTTCTGCACGAACTGAATGGCGTTGCCCTTGGCTCCGCAGCCGAAGCAATGGAATAAACCTTTGGAGGGCGTGAGGGATAGACTGGGGGTATCGTCCTTGTGCCACGGGCAGCGGGTGAAGTAGTCTTCGCCCTTCTGGGTCAAGGAAAGGCCGTAGCGGATGGAAAGGGCGAGGAGGTCAGCCTCTTCCTTGGCTTGGCGGATCTTGGCTTCGGGTATGGGCATAGGTTTTTCCTTTCGGGTTGCCGTAACGGCGTTGGTACTCATAGAGGGTATCGCGGAGGAAGTTGTAAGCGGCTTTGAGTTCGGGGATGCATACGCAGACCTCGCCGGTCCCGTAGGCTTTGCGATGGAAAAGGACGTTGGGGCCTTTGAAGACGAGGGCGGCGTGGCCGTGCTCGTCGAAGCGCAGTTCCCAGAGGGCCGCGCCTTTGTTCAGGAGATAGGCCCCGAGATAGAGATCGCTTACCAGGACCTTCACATCCTCGGAGCGGGGCAGGCTGCTTAGGGTGGGGTTCATCGGCGGATCCTCCGAAAAGCTGTCAAGGGCCAAGGCCAAGAAATAAAGTCTAGCTATAGTGAGGATCTAGTTTTAGTTGTACATATTTCCAAATGTCTAGCTTTAGTGAGCCTTTATGAAAACCCGGTGCATATTTTATCCCATGAGTAAAAGGATGGGTCCCAAAGTTGGTAGCCGGTACAAGAGCACGCACCCTTATAGCTTTGGCCGAAAGCTGTTTGAGTTGCGAAGCGCTAAGGGCATGACGCAATCGGACTTGGCCGAGAAAATGAAGGTGTCCGTAAGAACGGTATCCTATTACGAGCGGCGGGCGAAAAACCCCACGTTGCAGTTCTTGGAAAGGATTGCGGAGGCTATGGGGGTACCGGTACAGGTTTTTATAGAGGCGGACATTGGCCAGGCCGTGCCTCAAGCGCCCCAGGTCATCAAGACGTTGAAACTGCGGATCCCTAAGTTGGGAAGCCTATCGAGGCGGGATCAGGAAAGTTTGGCGGCTATCATCGACGGATTCTTATCGAAGAAAACGGTGGATTGAGCGAGAATAAAGCATGGGCATCGGGATGCGTATTTGAGAAATCCGGCAAAGGCAAGGTCTTTGCCGGATGGGAACGGAACTAGGGCGGCGGATAGGCCTCTCGGGTTGCCGTAACGGCAAACCCATCGGACTATCTCAAGGATTAAAGGATGTTTTTATAACGGTAATTTTGCTCCCGTTGGTGTAGTCCGTAAAAGCCACATAGGGCACTCCCGTGCTGTTAAGCGCCAAGGAAGTGTAGGTCGCCCCACCGGCGGAAATCCCAGTGTTTCCCACCGCCTCCCACGCCGAACCATTAAGCCGCATCACCGCGGCTCTATTTCCATTGGCATCATCCGCAAAAGCCACATGGGGCACCCCCGCGCCATTGAACGCCAAGGAAGTGCAATTCGCTTTACCGGCGGAAATCCCAATGTTTCCCACCGCTTCCCATGCCGAACCGTTAAACCGCATTACCGCAGCTTTATCCCCATTGGCATTATCTGCAAAAGCCACATAGGGCACTCCCGTGCCGTTAAGCGCCAAGGAAGTGTAAGTCGCCCAACCTGCGGAAATCCCAATGTTTCCCACCGCTTCCCATGCCGAACCATTAAACCGCATCACCGCGGCTTTATTCCCATTAGCATCATTTGTAAAAGCCACATAGGGCACCCCCGCGCCGTTAATTGCCAGGGAAGTGTAATTCGCCCCATCGGCAGAAAACCCAGAGGTTCCCACCGGTTCCCATACTGTTCCATTGAACCGCATCACTGTGGCTTTATTCCCATTCGCATTATCTTGAAAAGCCACATAGGGCACCCCCGCGCCGTTGAATGCTAGAGAAGTGTACTGCGTTCCTCCCACGGTAAACCCAGGTCGTCCCACCGGTTCCCATACTGTTCCATTGAATCGCATTACCGTAGCTTTATACCCGTTTCCGCCATCTGAAAAAGCGACATGGGGTACTCCCGCATCATTGAATGCCAGGGAACAGAAACCTACCCCCCCTGCGGAAAAACCACGGTTCCCCACCGGCTCCCATGCCGTTCCATTGAACCGCATTACCGTGGCCTTAGACCCATTGGCATTATCCGAAAAAGCGACATAGGGTACTCCCGCGCTGGTAATCACCTGGGAAATGTAAGCCACCGAACCCGCGGAAAATCCCGGAGCCCCCACGGTTTCCCGCACCGACAAAGCCAATGTTTTAGCGGCCGGAGGTGACCAATTGCCGGCGGAATCCGCTTCCTGAATATAGAGGGTGTGCAGCGCGGCGGACAGAATCATCGGTGCAAGAAAGGAATTGGTTTTCACAAGTATACCTCCGTCTTCCAATCTAACGTCATCCAGCTTGCAGCGGTATATGCCATTGCCCCCGCTCCCTCCGGTTTTCCAGGTCCAGGTGGGCTGGAGGCTGTTCAGCGGCGATTCCGGTTGAGAGTCAAAGATCGGAGCTGCGGGCGGTGTCAGATCAATTCGCACCGTCTCCTGCCCGCTCGTGGACCAATTGCCCGCCGAGTCGCGCTCTTGGACATAAAGGGTGTGGCTCCCTTCCTTCAGAGCCGTATCCGGTATAAAGCCGAGAGAGGAACCGGAGATCGCGCCAGTGGTTAAAATGCTGTCGTCTAATTTCAGACGGTAAGTTCCTATACCGCCGTTTCCCCCGCTGGTCCAGGACCAACCGGGCTTGGTGATTTTGGTCGGTGAAACCTGATCCGCTTTAACCTGTGGGGCGCTTGGCGGCGTAAGGTCCACACGGATCGAGGCGCTTCCCGAATTGGACCAGTTCCCAGCGGAATCTTGTTGCTGGACATACAGCGTGTGTAGTCCTTCTTTAAGCTCTTCCCCCGTTTTCGGCATGTAACTGGCGACCTTGGTTTCCGTCGCGTCGGTGCGAAGGTCTGCGTTGTCCAGCTTATACCTAAAGAGTCCGGTTACATCATCATCCGCGCTCTGCCAGCTCCAAGACGGTTGAATATTCTTGGTGGGAGAGGGCTCGGCCGTGACGGTTGGCGGCGCGGGTCGCGTGGTGTCTATGCGGACGGTACGCTTACCCGATTGGGACCAATTGCCCGCAGCGTCCCGTTCCTGGACAAACAAGGTATGCGTCCCCGGATCCAGATCTTTAGGCGAGGCGTAGGCTGTATCGCTTACGATTGTAGCGGATGCCATATCCCCGTTGTCCAAACGATACCGGTAGGTTCCGTTCCCATTCCCTCCACTGCTCCAGGTCCACGAGGGCGTGAGGGTGCGAACGGGGGAAGCGCCGTTCACCGTGGGTTTTCCCGGTGGCACGGTGTCGAGGGTGATGGTGATGGTATCAAGCGCGGTGCGGCCCGCAACCGTGGTATCGATGAAAATCTTGTTCTTGCCGTCCTTGAGCGGGATCTTTTTTTGGAGAAAAGTCCCGTTCACGGTGTACAGGATGGTGATGGGCGTGAAGTTGATCAACGTGTCCCGTGCCGGCGATGTGATTTTAACTTCAAGCGCTGGGGAAACATCCACGTTACCCACGGTGATGAGGACTGCAACCAGATCCGAGTCCTTGCCGTCGAAGGCCTTGAACTTGATGGAATAGTTTCCGGCCTGGCCGACCGTGGTTTTCCAACTGAAAGAGCCGGAAGAGAAGGTCGCGCCTACGGGAAGGACCGAACTTGTCAAAGTGAGGGAATCTTGATCGGGATCGGTGGCTTCCACCTTGAACGTCAGGGTTTCGTTTTCCTTGACCTTCTGATCCGCTATGGCGACGAGCTTGGGCGGCCGGTTCACGTTTAAAACTTTCACGCGCGCGATTTTCTCGACCCGCCTTCCCGCCGAGGCATAAACAAAGGTTACGGCGTAGGGTTCGCTCCGGCCCTGATTGTAATTGGGCCTCCAGGTGAAATACCCATCACCCGGATCCCGGCCTACGGTATCAAGGGCCGCGCCGGGCAAGGTGTCTTTAAGCGTCAACGTGGTCGCGCCGCTCAAGGGATTGTGGACGCTGACGCGGAACCGCAAGGAATCGCCTTCCGCCACGGTCGTATCGGATGGGGCGAGGATTTCCGGGATCGCGGGTTCGATGACGACGATGACGACGGTGTCCTTACCCGTTTGCACCGGCAGATCCTTGGAGGTGAAATTATTCTGCCCAAGGATCGTGATCTCCTTGTTCACGCCCACCTTGCCGCCCTTGTAGCCCACGATGGAAACCGTGTATTCCTCGCTCATGCGAGGATCCAGCGGCATACCCAAAACCTGTTTCGGGTCGGTCAGTTTTCCGTGGAAGACTATTTGCGTGCCCGAGCTGTCCTTGCTGTAGACCTTGACTATAAGCGAGTCGAAGGTCATAAGGCTGTCGTTGTTCTTGTCGATATGCATGTTCAAGACGCGGCCGGATTCCTCCGAAGTCGAACAGGCGACCAGGAAGAGGAGAGCGGCTAAAGAAAAAAACGCGAGAGCAAAGGCAGGAATTTTTTGGGTTTTCATATTCATGCCTTAGGGGTTGAAATCCGAGGATTGGGCCGCCGTTTTGTGATCGCTGTTCAATGCGAAATAAGCCGTAGTGGCGATGGCGGCCGTACCCACGCCGCCCAAGGTCCACCAGATCCATTGTGTGGAGTGGGCTTTGGGTTTGATCGCCGGTTCCTGCTTCTGCTTTTCATTTCCGAGAACGTCATGTTCCCGGACGTATTTTTCCTGCTGGAAATAGTTCTGCTTCACACCCTTGAAGATAGCGTCGATATTGTCGCTGATGTACAGGTCAATCAGCTCGATGGCCGGTTTCATCTTGATGAGCTGCACCATGCAGCTTTCGCCCTTATTGCGGGTCGTCGGGCTCGCGGCATAAATGACGCTGAGGTATTTGTACACGAAGATCGAGTCATCCTGGGTGGCGGAAGCGGGGAAGGATTGGCGGTAGGCTTCCAGGGGCGGGAGGATGCGGGAAAATTCGCCTTCGAAATAGGCGCGGCTGATGGCGTCCTTGTCCAATGTGCCGTCCAGCTTGAAGCCGAAGGCGGCGTGGGCCAATGCGGGCAGGCAGGAGAGCGCGACGGCCGCGAGCAGTGCGAGCGGACTGACGGAGAATGGAGTTCGAATTTTCAACAAGTATGTTTCCTTTCGTTCCCTAAAGGAGGACGCTTAGGTATTTAATCATCCACTACTTTTTTGATCGCTTTTGATTCTCTACGATATACTTCCTCAGGCTAGGCATATCAACTGTTTGAATGTCATCGATCAACCAATTTCCGGATGTTTTCATGAGTACTAGTATGACACCTGCTCCAAACCCCGAGTTTTTGAACCGCACATCAAATTCCGCATAGTTGGGCTTGGATACAGTCATCTTGATTTTGACATCTGTAACTGAATAGCCAGGAAACTCTTTATCATCACACTCGCAAAGCGGATCCCATCCTAGGCCATGACGTTCGGAAGATTTTTTGGAAAATGCACGATATTTATCTAAAAAACTTGGTGTGAAAATTGTGTCTCCATCAGCACCCAGCAAATCCGGAATATGATTTGTTTGGTATTGATCATATATGCGTGTGACAAATTCAGTCGGATTGTCTTCGGCTTTGGAGCAGCATATCGAAAACAGAATGAAAAAATAAACTGTGAATTTTCTAGAAAGTTGAATCATTTTTTCTCCCAACGAAACAATTTATGGGATGGTTTCTGCTCGCGATATTGCGGACCAGACCACATATCCCTTTGTGCGAAGTCAGACAGCCAAATCTCCCCTCCGAACATGCAAATATGTCCATAGGGTTTGCCGCCAGGATAAGGTTGGATGACGGCAATGTCACCTTTAACTGGTGTATAGTCTTCTTTTGAAATTTCGGTGAATCCATGCTTGATAAGATAGGAGTCATAATCCTTTGCTGGAACCGGATTGGGGTAAATGTTAACGCCCCCAGCAAGAATGGCTAACCTAACATGTTTCGCGCACTCTCCCTTTGATTCCGGGAAAAGATTTGATTCGAGATATGCAACGGCTTTGTCAATGTCAAAGCCGTTATTAGGCTGTTGGTGTTTCTGTGATTCGGATGCTGGTACTTCTTCTTTAGCTGCTTCCTGTTTCTCTTCCCTGACCATCTCATCATAGAACAAGCATTTGGTCCCAGGCACTGACCTCTTCCCCGCCTTTTTGCATTGACCCAGACAAGCGGCCTCGCTTCCATCCTGGCAAGGAAAGTTTAACGGGAAATGTTTGTTCGGGTTGACGAGGATAAAAGCCACCCGGCGGTTTTCCGGTGCGGCTTCCGCGCTCTCCTTGATCTGGTTGTTCGCCGCGCACCCCATCCAGGGATTCCCCGCCACTTGGCAAAACCGCGAGGCGTCGATCTTGATATCGTGCTTGCCCTTCATGTACGCGCCGAAAAGCGCCTTGCGCGTGGTTGAATCCTCTCTCCCGGATTCGGGTAGCCCCGCGCCTTTCTGAAACGCCTTGAACGCCGCTTGCGTATTCGGGCCGTCCTCTCCATCTATGCCGCCGTGGTAATGGCCCAGGTCCTTGAGGAGGGTTTGCAGGGCTTTCAGTCCCCATTGCTCCGCCCGGTACAGATTATCCCAGGTCGCCGCGTCATTGGTAATGAATGCGAACGCGCTTTGCGCCCGCCGCTCACTTAACCCCTTGGCGTCCTTCTCGCCTTTGTCGGTGTGGCCGAAGACGGCTATCTGCGCCTTCTTCGGAAATTTCTGTTCCCACTCGTTGAACCTTGCCTCCAACGGCTTGAAGCATTGCGTGCCCTTGGGTCCGATGAAGCTCGTATCCTTATCAAACGTGGTGCCGGGAATGAGGATGTGATCCGCCGATTTAAGCGCGGTCCCGGACACGGGGCGCGGCGCATTTATCGTGCTCAACATCTTCGCGAGCTTGTGCGTGAACTCAATGAACAGCTCCGCGATCCCGTCTTCGTGGCCCTTGGGCTTGTAGACGGGAAAAGGGATCATGACGGTTCCGTCCGCCTGCGCGTGGCCTTCGCTTTTGGAAAGGGATTCTTTGCCGGTCGCGGTTTTGGCGAAGAGTTCGCCTTGGACCTTGGTGATATGCTCCTTGCCCGGCGGTGTGGTGAGTTTTACGGAGACTTCCACCTCCTGGTGGAACAGCGTTTCAGGTTCGGGCCACTTCGGATCGGAAATGACGGCGGTATCGGCTTTCGCTTTTACTTCCAGAGCATCCGGACCGGGTGTGTTCGCCTTTATCATCGCGGCGGTGGGGGGCGTGTCTTGGGCGGCTAGTGCCATGGCGGCGGTTAGCTCCCTGTCCGCCTGGGTTTGCTTTGCGGCCGCACCGCCGCCGCCCTTGGCATTGACGATCGCTTCATCCGAGGCTTTGGGCTTCGGATCCGGTTTCTTGGCATCCGATTCCTTTGGATCCGGCCCCATTATCTTCTTCAAATCCTTATCGCCGGGACCTTGGAAGGGGTTGTCATTCATGGACGATCCTAGGAAATGAAAAAGAAAGCCGTATAGAGACCGCGCATTAGACGCAGCCGGGCCGCGCTTTCGTAAGGTTTCAAAGGTAAGAAATACGGGACTTGGGGATAGTGTGATAAGGGACACAGAGAGTCCCTTTACTTTAGATGAGATCGAAAATAAGGGCTTCTGCGCCCGCACGTTGTGCGGCCGTTTCCGCCCGAACCACAATCTTCCGTTCTCCCTCCAAGGCCGCACCATCGCCGGCTTCGAGCGTCACCCATTCACCCGCGCATTCCATGCCATTTTTGCCTACGCTGAATCCATGCCCTACGCTGATTTTTCCTTTAGCCGATTGCACCCAAACCCCGCGCCCCTCCGCCACTTCCAAAGTCACTTCCGCACCCGCATCCAACACGGCCGCATAAACGCGCGCATCCTGGTGAATCAAAAGCGATCCCTCCGCCTCGTCCGGCGAGGCGATGAGAACAAGATTATTTTTCCGCTTCTCAATCGGAAAAGCCCGATCCTCATAGCGGGGTTTGATGCCCTTGGCGCTTGGCCGAATCCAGATCTGGAGGAAGTGCGCCGTTTCCGTGGCGGACGGATTGGCCTCGCTGTGCTGGATCCCCGTCCCGGCGCTCATGACCTGCACCATTCCCGGCTTGATAACACCGGTGTTACCCTCGCTGTCTTTGTGCTCGATGGAACCGGAGAGAGCATAGGACAGTATTTCCATATCGCGATGGCCGTGGGTCCCGAATCCTTGGCCGGGCTTGACGCGGTCCTCGTTGAGGACGCGCAGGCTCCGGAACCCCATATGCTCGGCATCCTGGTATTCACCGAAGGAAAAGGTATGGCGGG
>DAINDC010000039.1:16210-22599 GCA_036732085.1 Fibrobacterota bacterium
CGAAGCGGCCGCGATCGGCGGCCTTGCGAAGGGTAACCATGGCGTTTCTCCTTTTCGTTTTTCTGCGCCGTGAAAGCGGCGGTCGAGGGTCGCTTCAGGTCGTCTTGGGCTGCGCCGGTTTCTCGGTCGCGGTTGCCATCGCGGCCGCGAGATGCGTGCGGGCCGATTCCAGGAGTCGGATCAGGATCTCCTGCTGCTTGGGTTCGATATGGCCGAGTTGGGCGCGGTGCATCTGGGTCACGGGCTCATCCAGCTTGCGGACCAGTTCCAGGCCGGCGGGGGCGATGCGCGCCGTCACCACCCGGCGATCCTCCTTCTCGCGGTTGCGCGAAACCAGGCCGCGTTTCTCCAACCGGTCCAGGAGCCGCGTGATGTCCGGATCGCGCGTCACCATGCGGTCCCCGATTTCGCCGCAGGCCATGCCGTTGTCGCCGGCGCCCCTCAGGATGCGGAGGACATTGTACTGGGTCTGGGAAAGATCCGCGGTCTTGAGCAGTTCCACGAAGCTTCTCTGCAACTGATCGGCGGTGCGGATGAGGTTCAGGAAAAGCTCCTCTTCCTTGGAAGTGAAAGGCTTCTTCTGCTTGAGTTCGGAGAGGATGTCACGCGCCATGAAGTCAATATATTTGTTGCAACGAATATTGTCAACAGGATAAGTGGGGATTCTGATATCAGCCATATTCCAACCTCAGGTTAGATCCGATATCGTTCATAATGTGCGTACGGTAAGTACAGATGCCTATTCCCAATCCCCCACGAAGAGCTTTAACATTGAAGCACCATGGAAGAAATCCAATCGCCTCCGAAGAAGACGAAGACCGCTCTATTCCGCAAGACCGGCACCGTGAGCCTTTACATTTCCGGCGGACCCGATGGCTCCCTGAACCTTCCGTATACCCGTTTCAAAATCTGCCGGGGGTTCATCGATGATCTCAACCGCCTTCTGCCGATCCGGCTGCGTATCCATCTGGAAATCGCGATAGGCCGGGGGAAGATTGGGGGCGAAGCCGAAAGTCCCCAGCAGACCTTCCGCTGGGAGTTCCTGGAAGCCTGAATCGCCATTGAGCTTTGGTTTTCCTTGGAAGCCTCCGGATTATCCTATGATTGGATATAGGGCCCGGACGTAAACGCGCACGGCCTGACGATATGCCCAGGTACCCATCGAAAATCCCGGACGCAAACCCAGCCGCCGCTCCGGTCCCGGAAGCTATGGGGCCCTTGGCCTTGGCCCGGACCTTGGTCCTTGCCCATGGATGGAATGCCACCGCCTATCAGATCTTGAACCCGGGACTCCGACTCTGGTTCCCGCGCGCTCGCGATGCCGTGGTCGGATATGCCACTTGGGGCCGGGTGCTCGTGGCCGCCGGGGCTCCCATCTGTTCCCGGGAACGTCTCGTCGAGGTTACGTCGGAATTCGAACGGGATGCCGCGGAAACGCACGGCGCCAGCGCCTGTTATTTCGCCGCCGGATCGCGGCTGGAGGCCCTCCTGGGGTCCCTTCCCGGTTACTCCCGCATCCTCCTCGGCGCGCAACCCGTATGGCATCCGGGCGCCTGGCCCGGCATCCTGGAGGCGCGCCCCTCGCTCCGGGCGCAGTTGCATCGCGCGCGCAACAAATCGGTCCGAGTGCGCGAGTGGCCGAATGCGGCGGCGACCGCGAGTCCGGCCATCCGCCGTTGCCTGGAGGAATGGCTTTCGGGCCGGCCCATGCCGTCCATGCATTTCCTGGTCGAACCGCAGACCTTGGATCGCTTATGGGATCGCCGCATCTTCGTGGCGGAAAGGCAAGGGGAGCCGGTGGGCTTCCTGGTGGCTACGCCCGTGCCCGGTCGCAGGGGCTGGCTCGTCGAACAGATAGTGCGGGGCCGGGCGGCGCCCAATGGCACGGCCGAGCTCTTGGTGGACACTGCTTTCCGGGCGGCCGCTGCGGAAGGCCTCGAGTATTTCACCTTGGGTCTTTCTCCGCTTTCGCGCGCGTCGGACCCATCGGAAGGGAATGCGGCGCCGTCCCCATCGTGGTGGCTCGATCTCCTTTTCAATTGGCTGCGCTTGCATGGAAGCCGCTTCTACAATTTCCGCGGGCTGGAAACCTTCAAGGCCAAATTCGAACCGGAAAGCTGGGAGCCCATCTATGCCATCTGCAACCGGCCGGCCTTCACGCCGCACATGCTCCTGGCCATCGCCGCCGTATTCGGAGGCGTCCCGCCCTTCCTGTTCGTCGCTCTGGCATTGGTCAAGGCCGTGCGGCAGGAAACCGCCTGGCTGCTCGCCTATCTAAAAAACGTCTGGATAAAACCGTCCGCCTAAAAACCGCTTTCAGATCCAAATCCATCTCATTATAATAGGGGCCGGAGATCCAGGAGCCCTCGCATGACCCTTGCCGAACCCCATCGCCCCGCCGGTGCGATCCGCATCGCCCGCCTGGCCCTCCATCCGTTCCTTTTCGCCTGCGCGGCCTTCCTCATCCCCGCCTATGTTAACGCGCAAGTTACCTACCAGGTTGCTTTCAAAGACGCCTTCCCCGGCCTGACCTTCCGTCGCCCGGTCTATTTCGGGGAGATGCCCGGCGCCGCCCAACCCACCTATGTGGTTCTGGAGCAGCATGCCAGCGAGGTCACCCTGATCCGCCAGAGCAAGCTGTCGTGGGTCAAGGAGAACTTCCTTAAGATCCAGGTTCATCAGGCCGATGAGATGGGCCTCCTGGGCATCGCTTTCCATCCCGACTTCGCGAACAACCACAAGTAGTAACTCAGGCGTTACCGTAGCCGCGGCGTCCAATCCGGAGCTTCTGATGGTTCGATAAGCCTACGGGGCGAGAATGAAGAGTCCCCGGGTAGCCCGGAAGGGCTGGACTCCGCGACCCAAGGCATCACGTACGTTACCTGTCCAATCGGAGGCGCGCCGGCTTCCATAGGCTTGGAGCGAAGGCCGCAGGGCGGTCGCGGGCAGGTCCGGGTTCTCGGACCACATGTACTTGGGATACAGAGTGGCCATACCGTTGATGATGTTCAGGGGCTCACGAGCTGCGGTCCAAAAGCCCCAATGCCCTCCCACCGTGCCCTCCGCATTCTTCCAGCTTTCATCGAAGGCCGTGAAGGCCCAGAACTCGACATTGTTATTCCAGGCCCAGACCGTCAGTTCCTTGAAGAACCGGGTTTGATTCTCGGGGCTGCCGACCGCGGAGCCGTTGGTCGCCAAGGTGGGCCAGCCGGTTTCCCCCAGGACCAGCCGCTTGCCGCCGATTTTGGCGACCCGGTCCTGTACAGCCTTGTACCTCAGTGCTCCATAGCTCACCGCCACGTCAATGGCCTGGTCCTCCCACCAGGGGTGCAGATGCCAGGTGATGAAATCCAATTCGGTGAGCAGCGCGTCGCCATCCTCGATGACATTGCTCCAGGTATCGGCCGTGGTGACCTGGACGGTTTTGGGAATGGCGGCTTTGACCAGCTTGACATAATTCACGAGCCGGGCTTCGGACTGGACCGGATCCGGATTGATGTTCGGCGTGGGGGTTACCTCCGGATGCCTTACGCGCAGCATGTATTCATTGCCGATGATAACGGACTTGATGGACTTGTGGTTTTCCTTGATCAAAGCGATGGCATCGTTGACGGCGGCCAGGTTGGTGGCCTCGTCATAGGTGGCGTCCACCCAGACTCCGAGATGGACGGAGAGGCCGACATCGTCCGCGATCTTGGGGATCAGGTTGCCGTGCGATCCCTTGGCGCTTCCATAGGTGCGGATCTCATGCGTGATTTTTTTGAGGAGCACCAGGTCTTCGCGCACTTGGGCTTCATTCGGTTCTCCGATGCCGGGACCCTGGCCGTCCCGGTATCCGGAATAGCAGACGCACTTGAAGGGTCGGCCATCCCGAAGCACGATATTGGTGTCGCGCGCGGCGGAGGTTTGGAGCGCCAGTCCGGTGGCTGCCGCGTTTCCGGGTCTGAGTAAACCCGTGAAGGCGAGGCAGAGCAAGGTGGAGGTCGATAAGATTTTCAGCATAGCCAAAAGATAGGCCGGAAGTCCAAATCTCGGCCATGGCCATTTCATAGGGGTGGGGGCGGCTTGGCCCCATGGGTTCCGTTACTTTCGGTTCCACCTATACCGGCCAAGGCCCGCTGCTTGAGGCAAACCACGGCCTGTCCGGAAAATATAAAGAAATCCTGGATTTTGGCGCGCTGGGAAAGCGTCGAGCGATCGGAATCGATTTCGAGCGCCGCCTGCCCCGCCTTCTTGATGCTGGCGCGGGCCGCGCCGTCATAGCGAAGATTAAGGGAGCCCATGATTTCCACGATTATGAGCATGGCGGGTCGCACGCGGGCCGGGTCCAAGGCCCAGCGCGGATGGGCCTGCAGGCTGTCGTCGTAAACGGCCAGGGCGCGTTGCATGCGATCAACGGTGCTGACCCGCAGGTTGAGGCCCTCGATGCCCTGGAGCGCCAAGGTCAACTGCCGCAGGCCTTGGTTGATATAGTTGTGGATGAGTCCCCCTTGCGATCCGCTCTCCGCGACGAATTCCAGGTACTTGGTGACCGCGGGGATGGCGGCGCCGGTGTCGTCGACCAGGAAGCGATCCGCGAACTCCAGCGAGTCCTGGGTGGCGAGGGGCCCGCGGGAATGGAGGGGATGCGCCTTGGACCACATGTCCAGGGAAAAAACCAAGGCGGCGAATCCGATCAAAAGCGCGGCCAAGCTCATGCGGTAAGATAAATTTATGTCCATCCCAGAGGAGGGAATATGCTGAAGACCAAAGGCGTGAAGAACGCCGAAATCAATGCTAAAACCAAGACCAAGATCAAAACAAAATCCATCAAGCAATCCGTGACTATCAAAGCTTCGCCCAAAGACGTCTATGAGGCGCTCATGGATCAGAAGAAGCATGCGCGTTTTACGGGCGAGCCCGCGAAAATCAGCCGTAAGGTGGGAGGGCTTTTCTCGGCTTATGGCGGATTTTGCCTGGGCGTGAACCTGGAATTGGTGGAGAACAAGAAAATTGTCCAGGCCTGGCGCGGCAGCGATTGGCCGGACGGCCATCTTTCCACGGCCACCTTCGCCTTGGCCAAGGCTCCGACCGGCGGCACCAGGCTGACCTTCACCCAGACCGGGGTGCCCGAGAAACTGCATGCGGACATCAAGGATGGCTGGAAGGAGTACTACTGGGCGCGCATGAAGGCGATGCTGGAAGGGTAACCTGCCCGATACGGGGGCGGCCCGTTCCCCCGGAACCGGATCAGGTGCCGGCCGGTTCCGGCCGGACGGCGCCGATCAGCGGTTGCCGGCGAGCTTGCGGGGATTGAGCAGGTCGTCCAGTTCCGCGGGCGTCAGGACGCCCTTTTCCTTGGCCACCTGCCGCACGGTCTTGCCGGTGGCATAGGCCTCTTTGGCCAGGGCCGCGGCGGCGTCATAGCCGATGCGCGGACTGAGCGAGGTGGCCATGGCCAGGCTTCCCTCGATGGAGGCGCGGCAGCGCTCGGCGTCCGCGGAGAGGCCGAGCACGCATTTCTCCTCAAAGGCGGCCACGGAGTGGGACAGGATCTGCAGCGATTGCAACAGGGCATGGGCCATCACCGGCATCATCACGTTGAGCTCGAAATTTCCCGAGGCCCCGGCGAAGGTGATGGTCGCGTCATTGCCGATGACCTGGACGCAGGCCTGGAGGAGGGCTTCCGCCATCACGGGATTGACCTTGCCCGGCATGATGGAGGAACCGGGCTGCAGGGGCGGGATGCGGATCTCGCCGAAGCCGGCGCGCGGACCCGAGCCCATCCAGCGGATATCGTTGGCGATTTTGATCAGGCTCACGGCCACGGTCTTCAAGGCGCCGCTGGTCTCCACCACGGCGTCGCGCGATCCCTGCGCCTCGAAATGGTTCTCGGCCTCGCGGAACTCCATCCCGGAAAGTTCGTTCAGCCGCTCGATCACCTTATGGGCGAAATCCGGAGGGGCGTTGATCCCCGTACCCACGGCGGTACCCCCTAGGGCCAATTCGCCCAGATGCCAGCGAACATTGCCTAGCCTACCGATGCCATGGGCCACCATGGAGGCATAGCCGCCGAACTCCTGGCCCAAGGTCACGGGCGTGGCGTCCTGGAGGTGGGTGCGCCCCAGCTTGAGGACTTCCGAGAACTCGTGCGACTTTTCCTCCAGGGCCGCGCGCAGCTTGTGCAGGGCGGGAAGCAGATCCTTCTCCAGCGAGACCAGGGCCGCCACGTGGATGCAGGTGGGGATGATATCGTTGCTGCTCTGGGACATGTTCACGTGGTCGTTGGCATGCACGCGCCGGCCGCCGGGCTTGCCGCCGGCCAGGATCTCCATGGCGCGCGCGGCGATCACCTCGTTGGCGTTCATATTGGTGGAGGTGCCTGAACCGGTCTGGAAGATATCGAGCGG
>DAINDC010000040.1:0-3730 GCA_036732085.1 Fibrobacterota bacterium
TTGGCCCAGGTCGGAAACGCCCGCCGCCGAGGCGGCGCTATCCAGCCCGTCGCCGGTCGCGTCATTGCCCTGGCCGCTGGCGTCCCGGAACAGGGCCGGACCCCCGGCCGCGCGGTCCAGATGCCAGACCCCTTCGTAGCCATCGGCAGTATCGAAGACGGCTGCCCCATCGGATCGGCTCGGGGCTCCGGGATGGTTCCAGTACAAGGTCAGATATTGGGCGCTGTCGCCCAGTTGCAGGCTGTCGCAGCGAACCCAGATCTCGCCCTTGCCTTCCAGCGGATCCCAGCGCTCGACCTCGTAGGCGAGGCGCTGGCCGCGCGCATCGGCCACGCGCAAATCGAGCCCCGTCGAGGCGGAGAAATCGAAGGTGGAGCGATCGAGCCGGATGAGCAAGGGGAAGGCGGCCACCTTTCCCGCGGAGCCCGCGGCGCGGGTATCCACGTAGACGCGGGCCGAATCGCCCCACGTGGAATAATCCTCCCCATCGAGGGCGGGCGCCAGCGGGATATCCCCGAGATCGTAGGAAGCTCCGGAAGCCAAGGTCACTCCCAGCACCGAGCGGGACGAGAGCTTGGCCGATGCGGGCGTTATCCGGAAATCGAATATCCCTGCGGGCAGGCCTTCCAAAGCGAAGCGGCCAGCCGAATCGGCCTTGGCGAGACGATCCAATCCAAAGATCCGCACGTACCCGCCGCCGAACTCTCCAGCGGGGAAAAGGATGCGGTCGCGGACCGAGGCCGTGGACCGCAGGACCAGGGTCCCGGCCTCCAATCTGCTCTGGCTGCCGTTCACGCTGGCTAAGACTATGGCTTCCTGTTCCTTATCGCCTGCCTCCAGGACGTAATCGCCGAGGAACACGTCGGGAAACCGGAAGGCGCCGTCCATGTCGGTCAGGGTATTCGTTCCGATCTCTTCGGGCACGCCGGCTGCCGTATCGGAAAGGAAATAGCTGGGACGCAAGCGCACTTTAGCGCCCACCAGTGGATCGCACCGATCCCTCGGCGCCGGACACAACTTTCTTTACCCACCAGGGGATCAAGCTCGATGCGACGGCGAGCGTGAATTTCCAGGAACTGCTCGGCCTCTCGGGCCCTTTCGCGCCGGACGATTGGAAGCCCTACGGGGAAGCGGGACTAATCGGGGTCCGTAATTATGGAAAGGCCTACGGGAAGATCGCGCAGCGCATCCCCGTCATGCTCGGCTTCAATTTCCCGACCTGGGGGCTATTGAACCACCTTTCCCTCGAAGTCGAATATTATGGCGCCCGCTACCGGAACGATCTCGCCTTGGTCGGGAACAACAACCTGGTCGCGGATTGGACCAGCCAGGATCACCCGATCCCTTCCGCGAAGCCGCCAACCGATTCCTTGTACAAGATTATCGACCACGACTACTTCCTCAACCAGGCCGGAGACACGGTGCATGTCGCGGGCACGGCCCTGGACAAGGAGAATCTGACGACCGATAACCTGAAATGGTCCCTGTTCGCGGAGAAGATCGTCGCCGGGCACATCCAGTTCATCGGGCAGATCGCCAATGATCATTACCGCCCCCGTCCCGTCGCCGTGGGGCTCACCGCATCCTCGGGAGGCACGGCCGAAGCCTTCGCCGGCCCCAAGGACTGGTATTTCATGTTCCGCATCGGGTGCTTCTTCTGATGCCGGCACCAAGCAGGATCAAGCGCAGGCCCATGAGACGGATAAGCGTCCTGGTGCTCGGGGCGCTGGCGATGGCCGCGGCCGGGGACGATGTCCCGAAGGTGGACCTCCACGGGGCGGGTTGGCTGCAGGGTGGCCGAGTCGAAGCCAGCTCGGAACTCCCCGAAGCCACCAACGATTACACGAAGAACTGGATCGGGCAAGCGGGCGGCTTGATGTCCATGCATTCCCGATTGGATCCCGAATGGGATTGCGGGTTGGGGCTGGGCACCGTCCTGACGCAACTCGCCCGCGGTTCCCGCGGCCAATCCGGCAAATGGTATCTCTTCACGGCGCCTTGGGTGGACGAGGCGCGGGTGGGATACGCCCAGGCCTGGGACGAGCTATCGGCCAAGGTGGACATGGGCATCTTCCACTACGGCTATAATCCCGACATCAAGAACTTCGGGCAGTATCTCATGCATGGCTACGTGTATCCCGGGGCCCTGGTCACGTCCCTGACGGGACCCTTGGGGGTGAACCAGGATTTGACAGGCATCCTGGCCGGCGTGAAGTGGCGCGGCCTCGGCAACGAGTTCATCGTGAATATGGAGACCGAGGACAAGCCCTACTACGATGTCTCCGTCGCGGACGTCCTCTCCTGGAAAATAGCGAAGGGCCTGGAGGTAGGCGCCGGGATCAACTTGTACCGCGTGCTGCCCTCCAACGAGAAAGCGACATCGCCGGGCAAGGACTGCACCTCGGGCCAGCAAGGTATCGATGCGTTTAAGTCCAACCAATCCAACACATGCTTCATCCTGGACAGCGTCGGCGTGGACCCTTCCGGGGCGGCCGTCTATGATACGATTACCGGATCCTTGTCCGGGGTCAAGCTGATGGGCCGGATCCGCGTGGACCCGAAGGCCTTGATGGGCCTGATGGGCCTGATGGACTTGGAAAGCGGCCGCTTCGGAAAGAACGATTGGGTGGTCTATTCCGAGCTGGCCGTGCTCGGCCTCAAGGACTATCCCATCTACTACGACAATATCCTGCAACGCATCCCGGTCATGGTCGGGATCAACTTGCCCGGCTTCGGCTATTTCGATTGGTCGGTGGAGGTCCAGTACTATGCTTCGAAGTTCACCGGCGACAACCTGGGCGCCCAGAACGGAGTCTGGCTGCCGGTCCTCGATCCCGGGCGTAGCGGCAAACGGGACGATTGGAAGTATTCGCTGAACGCTTCCAAGCTGGTGCGCGGCCACATCCTGTTCATGGGGCAAATCGCGAACGATGATTTGCGCCTGGGCGGATACCATTACGAGCCCGCCGGCAAAGAAGCCATGCGCACTCCCATGGATTGGTATTGGGCCGCCAAGCTTGGCTACTTCTTCTAGGATCAGAGGGCAAGATGATTCCGAGGTTGGCAAGTTTCCCCAGGTACGCGGCCGTCGCCGTGGTTGCTGTCGCCATGGCCGCTGTCGTCTTATCCGCGCCCGCCTTCGCGGAGGAGGGCAAGCTCGATTTCTCTTCCGCGGGATGGATCCAGTACGGTCGTATCGTGAAGAGCCTGGATACGGCCGCAGGACCCCGGCTGACCGAGGGCATGCAATCGGCCGGTGCGCAGGTCGTCGCCGGCTACCAGGATGGGCCCGTGAAGATCAAAGCGGGCCTAGGGGTCCAGATGGCGCATTACCTCCCTCCGGATTACGGATTGGGCGGCTACGCGCCCATGGTAAGCACGCCCTATGTGGCTGAGGCCGACCTCGAATACGCTTTCATCGATCGGGACGATCTCAAGCTGTCGGCCCAGGCCGGCTTGTTCCCCTATGATTATGCGCCGGAATCCCAGAACCTGGGGCTTTACCTGTTGCGCGGGCCCGTGTATCCCGGCATGCTCACGTCCGGGTTCGAAACCAAGTACGTGCTGCCCATCGCCAATACCCTCGGTTTCAAGCTGACCCACGAAGTGGGCGGTTTCCGGCATGATCTGCTGTTCACTTTCGAGAATGAATGGCCTACCTATTGGGACCTGTCCCCGGCTTATATCGCGGCCTACCGCTTCGGCCGGGCTTTCCGCATCGGCGGGGGCG
>DAINDC010000040.1:3740-5048 GCA_036732085.1 Fibrobacterota bacterium
ACCATTTCCTTCCGATCGATGCGAAGATCACCGACCCCGAAAACGAGAACGTGCGGTACGTCTATGCGCGGACTCCCGGGGGTAACGACTCGGATACCGCCTACGTCGCTTTCAAGGGCGTGAAGCTGATGGGGAATTTCGATTTCGATCCCAAGGCGCTGATGGGCGGATCGGGAAGCGCGGGCCGGCTCGGGCCCGAGGACCTGAAGATTTACGGCGAGGTGGCCGTGCTGGGCCTCGATGGAGATAGGGCCCATCAAGATTTGTTCGGCCCCATCTCGAAGCGCATGCCCATGATGATCGGTTTCAACCTGCCCGCGTTCGGGTATCTGGATCGCCTGAACGTGGAGCTGGAATACTACGGCGCCCCCTGGGTGGACGATCCCACCATCTTCGAGCATACCCGCTCCAGCCGCCTGACCCCGATCCCCAAGCGGAGCGCCTTGGACACCAATACGACTAAGGACAATTTTAAATGGTCTATTTACGCGTCCAAAATTTTCGCCGGCCACGTGAAGGTCAGCGCCCAGGCTGCCAGCGATCATTTCCGGCCCGGGATCTTTACCGGTTACGGCGAGGCGGCGCCGCCCAAGAACGAAGTGCCTTTCTTCTCCCCCCAGGAATGGTATTGGATGACGAAAATTGCCTACTTCTTTTGAAGCCCAGCCACTCCCGGCCTTTTCCAGGAGCGCTGAACCGACTGTGGGCCGGGACCTGAGGAGAAGCGCGCGCCGGGTCGCCTGGGCGTCGATAGAAAAAAGTTTGGAGGGGGTATCGGTATGAGTGGATTTCAAAAACATTGGCTCAAAGATTTAAAGCGGAATACCGGGGAGGGTCTAAACGCCGTCAAGGTTATTTTGGCCATGGGTTGCCTCGGATTCCATGGGAATGTCGGCGCGCAGTCCTGCGTCATGCCCGCCGAAACCGAATTCAACGTCGTGAACGTCATTCCGAATAACACCATGTCCAATCCCAGCCACATGGCAGTGCTTCCAAACGGCGAAATCTTCGCCATTGAACAATGGAGCGGCAAGGTTTGGCACTACACACCCGGCATGGCCACTGAGGTGGCCGGAACCGTGGCCACCAACGAGGGACGCCAGGTCGAAGAAGGCATGCTCGGCATCGTTGCCGACCTCAATTACGCTAAAACCGGTTGGCTGTACATTTATCATACACCAGCCGTTCTGGGCTCCACCCAAATCTCGCGGTTCACCGTGACGGCGGGTAAACTGAGCAACCAAAAAATCATTCTCACCATTCCGCGCACGCGCGTAACGAGCGGCTCGGTAGAGGAACGCCACGCCG
>DAINDC010000040.1:5058-22366 GCA_036732085.1 Fibrobacterota bacterium
ATTCGCGGCCGAGACCGGGGAACTGCGCTGGACCAACGCCACGCCGGCGGCGGACTGTCCTGGAATTCACGCACCGGCGACCTTTATCTTTCCGTGGGGGATGACTCCTATCCGGGAGGTGATCGTTCCATATACGGACCGCGCGATCCCGATCATTCCTATCAAAATGCCCTGCGCACGGCGGCCAATACCAATGATCTGCGTGGCAAGGTGCTCCGGATCCGGCCAATACCCTTCGCGGACAATTCGACTCCCACTCCCGGCATTGGCGGCACGTACTCCATCCCGAAAGGCAATCTGTTTCCCGAGGGAACGGACAAGACGCGGCCCGAAATTTATACCATGGGCACGCGGAACGCGTACCGCGTAAAAGCCGATTCCGTAACCGGATGGGCCTTCATCGGCGAGGTGGGCGCGGATGCCGAAGACTACGATAGCGCGAAAGGCCCCCCCGGCTATGACCATATTTATCTCGCCAAAAGTGCGTCCAATTTCGGCTGGCCTTTCGGCAATGGCAACATGGAACCGTACAAGGTACGCGATTATGAAAAGGATTATATCAGCTCCGGAATGAAAGTCGGCCAAAACTTCGATTTGGCCAAGCTGAAGAATATTTCCGCTTTCAATACCGGATTGACCGATCTGCCGCCTACGACGCCGCCGTTGGTCTGGTATTGCAATAACGCCTTTCAGCAGGGCATCCCGGCCAAACTGGGCGGAGGCGGAGAGACGGTCATGATGGGGCCTGTTTACGACTTCTCTCCTACCTTGACTTCAAATGTCAAGCTGCCGCCTTATTTTCACCGCAAGGTCTTATTCGGTGATTACTCCCGACATTACCTATGGCTCATGGGCTTGGATGCCGACGGCGTCCTGAAATCCCTGGAACGCGTCCGCGGCAACATCAACATGACCGATATGGAAATGGGTCCGGACGGCACCTTGTACCTTTTGGATTATGACAAGGGCGGAGTCCTGAGCTTGCGGTATTCCGGCACGCAGAAGGATTACAAGTCTTGCGGTTTTATCAAGGAAGGTTGTACGGATGCAAGATTCGCCGAATATGATAAAGCCGCAAACCTGCAAACGGAGGGCGCTTGTAAAACATCCGTGGGCATCAGGGCCGTCCCGGTGGTTGCGGCGAAACCCTTGGCGTTTATGGCGGGACTTCGTTATGTGGAACTGCCTGAGAAGGAGATGGGGTTCGCGGCCTTCAATTTTTCCGGCCGTAAGCTGATGACTTATGCGCGTGGCGCCGAGAAGGGGGCCTTGAGGGTCGCTCTTCCGGAAAATCTGATCGGCAAATTGTTATGGGTAAGATTCAATTGACGCGAAACGCTTAGTACTACTTCTTCTGAAGCCCAGCCGCTTGCGGCGGGGCCCGCATGGGCGAAAACCAAGATCCCGGTCCACCCGGTGAAGGGCGCGCAGACCCTCCGCATCGCCGTTACTCAGGGTGGTCGGACTTGTCAGTCCGATCAGGGATGCCGATAGAGGATCCGGATTTCGTCCAAGCTTCCCGCCCGAAACACCACAATGGCCAATCCGGATCCCGACAGCCCTTTTGTCGAAAGGTTCAGATCTCCGTCTTGCCCTCTCGGGGCGTCATGGAGCACGGTGATCCTATTGCCGGAGGTCGAAAATACTTCCACGCGCACCCGTTCTTCCGGACGGATTCCGTCCAGCCGGCAATGGATGAGCCCGCCGTTTTCCAAGGCTCGGATTCGGCCGGACCCTGGTCGCTCCTGCGCCATGGGGGTGTGGATGGCATTCGGTTTGAGCGGCACCGTAATCGGGGAGAAGTACGCATTCAAATGGGTGACCAGGTTGGTTTCGATGCCTTCCGAGGACCAGGTTGTGTCCTTGTCGACGCGGACGACGACCACGGAATCCTGGTAGGCAAAGGTCATGTTCGCGAGCGTGCTGAACGTGGTTTCGCTGGAGTCATTGCTGCTACTGGTATAGGACGTGTCGAATGTCTTGCCGCTTCCGGTGGTGACTTGGAAGCCTTGGCCGAAAAGGAGGCCTTGCAGGTGGAAGGGAACATTGAAGGTGAATTGGGACGCGTTGCGAGGGCCGGCAGGATCGAAAGAGAGGTAATAGGTGGGCAGGGAGGAATCGGATCGCCAGGGTTTGCCATTGGTGATTCTGTCCTCGAATCCGCCGCTCCGGATGGTTGCGACTTCATCCGCATAGTTCTCATTGGAAAAGGAATGGATCGCTTCCTCATAGGAACCCGTGGTCACGCCTCCTTCCAGGGGCCTGCCGTCCAATTCAATGGTTCCGGCGCCCGCCGCATAGGCCGAATTATTCAGGACGCCGGAGCCGGCGATGAACAGGCTTCTCGTTTCGGACTTGCGGGAAGTTTTGATCCAAGTGGGCAATGGTTTCTCCTCCGTTTTGGAATCCTGGGTTCGTTTCTCCGCATAGGTGAACTTGAACCGGTACTGCGCGGCGGACTTCACGGCTATCGGCGTTTCATCCATGGCGACCGCATCGCAGCCGAAGGGCGTCTGGTGGAAAAAATAAGCGCGCGCGAGCGCCGTGGCGGTGGCCGACCCCAGCACGAAATCCACCGTAACGCTCCCGTTACTGGAGGTGGTGGCCTCGGCCGCGGTGAAGGAGCCGTTCACGGAGGGCGGGGCCATTTGGGCATCCTTGCCGGTCAGGGAGATTTTCCTTCCGGCCAGCGGCTCCCCGTCGCAGTCGGTCAAGGTCAAGGTGACGGGGATCTTTTCGCCCGGGACCCCGGTTAATTTTTTCGGTTCGACGACCAGCTTGGAGCTATATCCGCCGATGGAGACCTCGGTATTTTCGCCGCGTTCCTTTTTCTCGAAATCGCGGATGATGGCGTCCAAAGGAATAAACTTCTGCTTGGCCAGATCCGCCGCCAGGGTGGAAGCCTGGTCCGCGCGGTCGAAATGTCCGGAGGCGGAAACCACGGTCTTGCGGCCGCAAGAGGTCTGCAAGGACATGTCCAGCTTGTATCCGGAGCCGTCCTGGCTGACGGTGCCCGTCAGGAGGTAATCCATTCCCTTCATGGCGCCGGAAGGCGCGGTATGCGGATGATCGATTCCCACCGTCAGGGACTTGGCCGGAACGCCGGTGGTGTCGCGATAAAAGGCGGCGTCGATGAAGCGAAGGCATTGCGGATTGAAAATGGCCGCGGCCGCGCCGGGTCCGGCGAAGTAAAGGGAATACCAATTCACCACGTCGACCAAGCTGTCGGGCCTTGGTACGGTGACCTCGAAATCGTACAGGGTGACCTGCCTTTTGGGGCATTGGTCGCACTGGGCGAAGGCGCTTCCGCCTCCCGGTAGGAGCGGAGCCAAAATCGAAATCAAGCAGGAAAGGATGAACGCGGACCGCATAGCGCAGGCTCCAGGCAGGGTTGTGGGGAACGGAAAACCTGGCCGGGAATATAGCTCACTGGGCTGATGGGGGCTCGGATTCCGTAAGCGGCGGAGGGGCCTGAAATCGCGCGAATCGGGCGTGGATTCAGCGGGTGGGGGGGCATATTGACGGGGAAGGGGTTTCGATTTACCTAATGCGCCGAAGTGGCGGCAAAGTGTCGTCGCCCTTGGCGGGGTATTGCGTTCCCCCGCTTGGGGTTTCGCAATAACTTTGGGTCATGAAGAAACCAACCCGCGATGAAAATCGGAATGTCGAGATGAAAGTCAATTCGGAAACCGTTCGCAAATGGCGTGAACAAAGAGCCTGGTCGCAAGACCACCTTGCCGAAGTTACGGGCCTGAGTCTAAGAACCATCCAAAGGGTGGAGGCGGAGGGCAAGGCCTCCAATGAAACCCGTATGGCTTTGGCTTCCGCCTTCGGTTGTAGCCTGGCCGAATTGGAGCTCGTGGCCGAAGTTTCCGTGGGCGCGACGATCGATATGCCCGGCCCCGCCCCTCTAAGCGCCGATTCCCGGTCGATGCGTCGCGTGTTGATTGTTTTGCCTTCGGTGGCCCTGTTTCTTCTATTCCTGGATTGGCGGTTAAATAGTGCAATCACCTGGTCCAGGTGGTCGCTGCTGGGGCTCACCGTCGCCTTGTTGGGATTTGGAATTATGCGGATGCTTACCCGCCGTTTTCCAGGTCGATTCCCGCGCAAGGGAATCCTCCGCCATGCCATGAACTATGCGTTGACCTGTTCGGTTTTGGGGGTCCTGGATTGGAAGGTTTCGGGCGGTATTACTTGGTCGCAATGGCCCATGATCGGATGGGGGTTGGGACTGGGTCTGCATGGGTTATTTCAAATCGAGCCCCTGTTCCGCAAATCGCCCGCTTCTTTTTAGGGCCGCTAATTCTTATCCCGTAAAAGGCAAGGCGAGCACGGCCAGGATTTTTTCCGAGACCGGATATTCGTCCGCATTGGCCACGCCCAGTATTGCGGGCTTCCGCCCGGGCTGATAATAATGCGTTCCGAAAACCAGATCCCAGATGGCCAAGGTATTCCCGAAATTCTTGGCTTCCTTGAGGTCGGCGCTATGATGGTAGCGGTGCGTTTCCGCTCCGATGAAGACATAGTTGAGGAGCCCGGCACGGACATCCGCATTGAAATGGGAGACAAGGCTTTGCAGGTCGATCAATAAGGTGGCCGCCAGCACCGCCGCCGGCGGGAGGCCCAATAGAATCAAGGGGATTTGAATGATGGCGGTGGAAATCAAAGCATTGATGGGATTGAAGACGGCATGCATCATGACATAGACCTTGTCCGGCAGATGATGGGCTACATGGACCCTCCACAGGAACCCGCCGATGGGACCCTTCCCCGCATGGCTCAATCTATGGAACCAATATTGGAAGAATTCGAAAACCAGCAGGAAGGCCACGGTGCTCGCGACCATGGAGGCATGGGTGAAAAGGCCAGCATGGGTTTCGCTGTATCGGATCGCCATCATCCCGAACAGGGCCTTGGTCGCGCCGATGGTGGGCGCATCCAATAGGATATACCTGAAGTCGCGGAAGAAACTTTTCCCGGTCATGGACCATGCCTCGGAGAGCGTGAAGAGCCTTTCGCAAGTGATCAGGACCGCCAATAGGAAAAGGGTCATCATCCAATAGGTCCTTTTGAAATCCCATTGGAATCGGATGGAGAGATAAATGGAAAGGATCACCGTCGCCAGCAAAAAAGGATAAAGCCCGAAAGTCACCGCATGTCTGATCTGATTTTTCATGATGCTCCCCGTCCGGTTTTTTTCGTGTTTATTTTTTCCCGAAGACTATCGGGATGGTTTGCGATTTTTCCAATTCGGAAAACCGGAACTTCAATTTTTCGAAAGTCGGCATGCCCGAGAAAAAGCCGAGCCTCCAGCCGCGCGTGTAGCCCAGGGGCTCGCTCGGCATGCCGAAGGAATGATCGATCTCCCCGTTCCCGTTCTCATCGTGCAGGAGAATGGCCGCATATTCTCCGTAAGGAAGATCGGTGAATTCCAAAGTGGACTCCCGGTTGAGAATGCCGCCGGAAGCCTTGCGGAAGGGGGCTTTCGGCAGTTTGTCGTCCTTCCGATACAGGAAGACCACGGCCTGTCCCATGTCTCCGTCGAAGGCGCGGGCCCGGATGGCCAACGTCCCTTGTCCCGGAGGCTCATCGGCCCGGGCGGCCCAGGGGAGCGCGAGCAGGAGGGGGAGGATTCTTGCTTTCATTTTGTACTCCATGTCTTATATTGAACATCATGTTCACTTATTTTGAAGGTAACGCGCTTCGGAGCGGGAGTCAACCGGCCGCATCCGGATAAGGCGCGGAAGCGGACGTTACCGAACAAAACGTCCGGAAAGTTCAGGAGCAATATGGAAGCCGTCGATCGCCGCATCCAGAAGACGAAGAAGATCCTGTCGGAATCCCTAATCGCCCTGATCCTCGAAAAGGGTTACGAGCATGTTACGATCCAGGATGTCATCGACAAGGCCAACGTGGGCCGTTCGACCTTCTATTCGCATTATGAGAACAAGGACCAGCTGCTCATGGAAGGGCACAGAAACCTGGGTGTTACCCTCATCGAGGAAATGGATGCGGACAAGAAGGCGTCGGACCCGGCGGCCATCGGCTTCCTGCCGCTATTTCGTCATGCGGGGCAAAGCCTGAACCTGGCCAAGGCGATGTTGGGGAAGATGAGCGGGGATATTTTCGCCGGACATCTGAAGAACCATTTATCGGAGGTCATCCGCGAGCGCTACCGCCATCGTTTCGGAAAAACCAAGCAGGAAAAACTTTGGCTCCAATACCATGCTGCGGCGGCTTCCGCAGCCGTGATGGCTTTCCTGATTTCCTGGCTGGAGGATGATCTTCCTTTTACGGCGGAAGCGATGGCGGAAAAATGCGGCGCGGCGGTGTCGGGAATATTCGGCGGCCAAGGCCGGAAAAAATGAAGCCCGTTGTCCCGTCAATATGGATCGATGAAAACCGTTTCGGTGCCGGCCAGGGCCTACCGCAAGGCCAGGGGCAGATCCTCGCAGAGCCGATTCTCCGCGCGGGAGCGCAGGAAGGGCGTGGATTCAGCGGGTGGAGAGGGCGGATACTGACGGGGAAGGGGTATCGACTTACCTATGCGCTTTCGCTCTCCGGTAGCCTTCTCCCCATTGCGCTAACCCGGTCTTGAGGGATCCTGTTCCTCATTAGATTATCTTTTCCTGGTCGATTCGGATCGCGCTTCCGGAGAATGAAATGTTGAAACCCTGGTCCATTCTGCTTCCTATACTCGTCACGATCCCCCTCTTGGCCACTGAAGCCTTCGCGCAGCCGCCTACGGATAGCCTGAACGGGAAAACCATCCATATCTACGTGGAGTCGGACAACTTCGACGCCTTCTATTTCCAGCTCGGCGACATCGCCCTGAAGTCGGATAGCAAATACAACTATTCGATCACCTTGAGCGGCATCGGACTCTATATCCAGGACTTCTTCTTCACCAGCAACGGCACGGCCCCCGCGGGTGAACGTTTTAAGTGGAAGTTCGGAAAGGCCGGCCTCAATGCCAGCGATGAAGGGCGCTACAAGGTTTCCGATTTCCAAGGCCATCAGGAAATCTGGATCGTCGTCGATCCCTCGGGACCGGTCACGAATCCTCCCCTCCTGCTTTTCGAACCACCCAAGACGATCAATATCCTGAATCCCTGGCCCACCACCGCGCCCAAGCTGATCTCCGGAACCAAGACCCGGAACATGACCACCTTGTCCGGCCGCTGCGGCTGGTTCTCCGCCATGCTTTTGGATACGACCATGACCAAGGGTTATTTCTCCGAGATCAGCAATGCCAAGACCTACGGGAAGACGGGAATCGGTGGCAGCGAGGACTTCGACTTCACCGCCCTGTTTGCCCAGTACGGGCCGACCCTCTGGCTGAACACTGAGACCAACTCCTGGACCGGGACCTTCCCCAATGTGGAGGGGACCTGCCAGTACATGCTGGCAATGACGGTGCGCGATTTCAGCAAGGACCATCCCGACTTCGAATACCCGACTCTGACGGGGAATTACTTCATCAAGGGGATGGTGCAGCCTACGCTCGGCGTCGACGACAAGCCCGTTCGCACCACCACGGCCTCCACTCCTCCCGTTACCTTCGACACCTTCGATACCTGGTGGAAAACGGACAGCACCAACGCGGCCCCGACGATGCGAAGCTACGAGGGCTGTTTCGATATTCCCATGAGCAAAACCAACGATGGCTCATGGGAGTTCGACAGCTATCGCGACAGTCCGGACCATGGCTTCTGGCCCGCGGAGGGGGCATTGGACCACTTCCCTGGCGAGGCCGTGACCTCCTGCTATGTGAAGCCCCCGCCCGATAGCACCATCTGGGTCACCAATGGGCCCAAACGCAACGGCAATTTCTGCACCGAGTCCCATGCGACCTTTACCTACGCGCCGGGGCAAGATTTCGCGTTCCGCGGGGACGATGATGTTTGGGTGTTCATCGACGGCAAGCTGGTGGTCGATCTCGGGGGGGTACATACGCCCGGATACGATTCCATCGATTTGGACAAGCTCGGCCTCACAGCCGGCAAGACGTACAAGTGGGACTTCTTCCAATGCAATCGGCAGCCCTGCGGCTCGGCCTTGCGCATCAAGACTTCGCTCTACTTCAAGCAACTGCGTTCCTTGTATGGAATCGAAAAGTCCGGACCTGCGCCCGGATCCATCACGATGGAGCTTTGGAAGCTGATTGGCGGCAATGGTTCCTGCACTTCCACGGGCATGAAGACGGACACCCTCAAGGCGGTCAATCTCACCTACCAGTTGCTCGACGCCGAAGGCAAGTTGGTCAAGGAACTGGTTAACGGTAATACCTATTACGGCGGCATCACCCTCGCCGAACCGGCGATCGTAGTGGACACAGCCAAACTGACCCCGGATGGCAACCTGACTCCAGGCGCCACCTATCGCGTGGTCGCGTTCGAGTCCGCCAATCCGACGCTCAAAGTGGGAGTGTCCTTTCAGATTCGGTCCGCCTCCTCCGGCCTGAGGCGGGTTCAAAATCCGGCTGGAGGATCCCGGCCCAAGGCCAGGTACCGAAACGTCCTGGGCCGGCGGGTAACGACCTTCCCCGCACGGGCCCATTCGCCCCTCGTCCCGCAAAAAGATCCGGATCAAAGCGCCAAGCCAAACTGACGCGGTTCCGGAAAGGCCCCGGGCCGCGCATCTGAGCCATGTGCTGCGGTTTTTCACCGACGCGGTGGGCGCCTGTAACCTGCGCGCCGCCCAACCTTTTGAAGTGGGCTTCGACCGATTGGCGGAAAAATGCGGTCCGAAAGCCAGGGCGTTCGCCTTGAGAAGACGAGCCGCGGTCGCTTTCCGATTTTCCGTGGATGGATCGTTCGGATATCGCGAAGCGATCCCAATGGACATCGAGGCTTTCCACTGCGGATAATCCGGTGGCCTAGTGCAGCCATGACTAACCTTCTCGCGCTCATCCGGAACTGCTTCCGCCAAGACTATTCCCTGACCCAGGGATATCTCCGCTATGCCGGCATCCTCGGCGGGATCTCCTCCCTGATCTTCCATTTCATCGAGGCCGGCATGGGGTACCGCGACTGGTGGCCTTTGCGCATCGTCTGCGTGATTGCCACGCTGTCCTTGGTCTTCTATCCGCGCAACCGCAGGCTCACTGTGGCCGAGATACTCTACTTTGATTTCGCGGCAAGGGTGATCTTTCCTGTGACCGTGACCTACTTATACTTCCTCAACAAGCCCGATTCCTATTGGGGAGCCACCCTCATGCTCTCGGGCCTGGTATTGGGACTCCTGACCAAGCCCCAATGGCTCATCCTCAACGTCGTCATCGGAACCGCCGCAGCCTTGGGATTGTTCACCCTGCGCCATGGCGCACCCGATCCCGACGCCCTGCGCATCTTCTGGGGGGTGCAGTGCATTTCGGCGTGCGTCGGCATTCTTGCCATGATAATCCAGGCGGGTATGCATGCCTTACACCGGCGCGGCCTCGAATTGGCGGCCGCCAATGCCCGCACCCAGGAGGCCCAGAAGCGCGAAGAGGAGATCCGCGCCGCCTACGCCGAGTTGAGCCGGCGCGAGAAGGTGATCACCCGATTCGTGCGGCCCTCGCTGTTCGAGGAGCTGGCCCGAGGCGAGGACCCGACCGAGTTCGAGCCGGTGGAGAAGAACCTGGCCCTGCTTTTCTGCGATATCCGCGGCTTCACCCGCCTGACTGAAATCCTGGGGCCAAGAGACAAGCAGGAATTCCTGAACCGGTATCTGTCCCTGATGACCCAGCCCATCGTCGAGAACGGCGGCGAGGTGGATAAGATCATCGGGGACTGCGTGATGGGCATCTTCCCGGACGGGCGCGGCGCGACCCTGGCGGCCGTGGGTATGCGCCTGCAATTGCAGGACTTGAACCGCCGGATGTTCGTGGAGGGAAAGCCGATGATCCGCAATGGCATCGGCATCGCCAAGGGGCCCGTGATGCTCGGGAATTTCGGTTCCTACGAAAAGCTGGATCGCACCGTGATCGGCGAGGCCGTGAACATAGCCTCGCGCCTCGAGAGCAAGACCAAGCTCTATGACCTGGAAGTGGTGGTCACGGAGGAAGTGATCCGGGACCTGGATCCGGAGCGCGACCACTTCCGCTGGATCGACGTGGCGCAGGTCAAGGGATCCACCCGGCGCCTCAAGATCTTCGAAGTGTACAGCCATCAACCGCCGGAAGTGCGCCGCTACAAGGATTCCACCCGGGATCTGCTGGAGAAGGCCCTGACCATCTACTTCCGGAAGGGATTCCGGGACGCCCTGCGCCTCTTCGAAGCCATGCAGGCCGCGGTCCCGCCCCACCGGCTCGCGCCCGGGCTGCCGATGGACAACATCCTCCAGTATTACATCTCGCATTGCCGGGCCTGGGCGAAGGGCGACCCGGAGCTCTGGGACTTGATCCAGAAGTGGGACGGCGTGCACGTCTTCCTCGAGAAATAGCCGCTGATGCGCAGCCCTCTCTTCGTCCGGGACCCGCCGGTCAAACCCGCCAATGATAGCGAAGCTTCGCCTGCAGCCATATTGGGGCTGAGCCAGAGAGTCTTCTACTATGTCGCCGGCCTGGCCCTGAATGAATCCGTCCAGATCTCGGCCGATGCCGTTTCCCTCCGGTTGGAGTTAGGCATACCCTTGGGCTGGCATAAGCACTGATTTCGACCCCTTTCCCTTCCGGAAACGGGAATTACCCTTGGAAACGAAAACCAAAATCGGGACCGGAATCCTACCGTAAATACGTCTTCGTCTGCCTAGATTCCGGGGTTATGATGGATAAAGTCCAGGCTTCCTTCGCCATCGGCGCCAAATCGCCGCCCCCACACTCTGTTTTCCTGGACGGAGTCTATCTTCATAGGATTAAAAAAGGAAATCAGATGACATATGCAAGCAACGCGAATCCGGAATGCGGCCGGATGCGCTCGATTCCCCTGCGGTATTTCCAATGGCTACTGGTTTCGGTCGTCGCTTGTTCCGGGGCCTGGGCCCAACCTTGGACGTTTTCTTCGCCGAACGGTTCGGTCTCGGTGACGGTTAAGCAAGACATCATTCCCGAGCTCTTCGCGAACCAGACGAATTGCTATTACCAGGTTTCCCTTAACAACGCCGTGCTCTTGGATTGGTCGCCCTTGGGAATCAAGACCGGCAATCAGACCTTTATCAACGACTTGTCCTTCGTCAGCAAGTCGGACACGACGATCAACGAGACCTATTCCCTCCCAAGCGGGAAAAGGAGCCAATACGAAAACAAAGCGAACGAAACCCGGCTCCTTTTCAAGAATGCGAACAATGGAAACGTGGCTATGGTTTTCCGCGTTTACGATGAGGCCGTCGCGTTTCGCTATGAGGTGATGGGCACGGGAAGCGCCATGATTACGTCCGAGCAATCAGGATTCCGTATTCCCACCGGAAGCACGGGATGGGCGCAGAATTTCGGGGGATATTATGAGACGACCTATGATAAGGGCACCGTCGGCACCGATTTCAAGTCGTTCGATTTGGCTTTCCCCGGGCTGTTCAAAACCCCGTCCGGATCCTGGGTCTTGCTTTCCGAGTCCGCGGTCTACGGGGAATATTGCGCGAGCCATATGAATGTTTTGTCGAATGCTGCGAATACCTTCATGGTGAAATTCCCGCAGGCCTCCTTGTCGGGAACCCTGCCGTGGAAAACGCCGTGGCGGGTCGCCATCGTCGGATCGACCCTGTCGAAGGTGGTCGAATCTTCGGTCATCGACAACCTCAATCCCCCGAATGAAGTCACCGATATGAGTTGGATCAAGACGGGCCGGGCCGCATGGTCGTGGCTGTCGCAAGGAACCGGCGACCT
Source organism: Fibrobacterota bacterium (assembly GCA_036732085.1). GTDB lineage: Bacteria > Fibrobacterota > Fibrobacteria > UBA11236 > UBA11236 > Chersky-265. The sequence goes on from DAINDC010000040.1 coordinate 16,862, forward strand.
GGCCTTGCAGCAGAAATACTTGACCTTCGCCCGCACCATGGGATGGGAATACAATCTGACCGATGACGGCTTCAACAAGGCGAGCATGAATGCGCTCGCCCAATCGGCCAAAGACAATTCCGTGGGCGAGGAGCTGTGGTACAACTATAGCGACGTCAACACCCAGGCCAAGCAGGATGCCGTATTCGCGCAGTGCAAGACATGGGGGGTGAAAAGCCTGAAGATCGATTTCATCGGCAATGACAATCAGAGCACCATGCAATGGTACGACATGACCGCGCGCAATCTGGTGAAAAGCGGGATGATGGTCACTTTCCATGGCTCCACCATACCGCGCGGTCAAAGGCGCCGATGGCCGAACATCATGACCTACGAAGGCGTGAGAGGGGACGAGTATTACGGCCGGGGGTATCCCGGTCCCGTACATGATTGCATGCTCCCGTTCACGCGCAACGTCATCGGCCCCATGGATGTGACGCCCGTACTCTTCACCACAGGAAGCGTGACCAATGGCGTTCCCTCCGAAAGGACGACGACCGATGCCCATGAGTTGGCCTTATCCGTGGTGTTCGAATCGGGAATCCTGCATTTCGCCGATAGCCCCGAGTCCTACCAGGCCAGCGTGGGCATGCCATTCCTCAAATCCGTGCCTTCGGCCTGGGACGACATCCATTTCATCGACGGCGCTCCGGGGCAAAGCGTTCTTCTGGCGAGACGGAAGGGAAACGACTGGTACGTGGCCGGCATCACCGCCGTGGCCGCGAAGACCATGACGGTTCCCTTGGATTTCATCAAACCTGGCTCCTACACGGTGGACTTGTACCGAGATTCCTCGGGAACCGCCCACGCCATAGCCAAGCAGACTTTGTCCATTCAATCGTCCACACCGCTTTCGATTCCGGTCGGCGCCAATGGCGGCTTCGTCTTTAAAATCCCTTCCTCCTATAGTCCCACTACTGCGATCAGGCAGGCGCGTCCCCGGTATGAGGCTGGACCCCGTTTCCTGCAGTTCGATTGCGCCGGACCGTGCTTTTCGGGCCGCGACATTCGGGGTCGTTTCTGATTCACACCTTGTGAACCAAGGGAAGCCTACGCCAGGCGTTTTTCGATACCTCGTGGATTTCCTCTTCCCTATTTTCACCTTCCGCGCCGATCGGCGAGCTGATTTCGGCTTCGTGGCCCGGCTTGGGAAACAAAGTTCGATCGAACCGAAGCTCTATTCCCAGGTAATGGTCAAGGACGGGAAAGGTCCGCAGGAAGAATTCGTTGACCTTTTTTCGCACTGCGAAGAAGCTTTCCCACCGGTTCTGGTTGCCGAGAATACGCTGGTAGCGTTTGAGATAGTCACGCGCCGCATTCTGATCCGTTATCCCTTGCAAGGTCGAAAGAGTGTCCAGGGCTGCTTGCCCGTCCTCGTCTTCGGCAAGCATGTTGCCTGCCGGGGCACGTCACCCAGGAGTTACAGCGGTTTCTGACCTGCGGCATTCTCTCGCATGTCTTCGCACAGATGCACGGCGACTCTTGTCACAAACGGCATCTCGTGGCTTTCAGTGGCAAAGGACGGGGGGTCTGCCCCAGTTGTCTGGGACGGCGCATGCACTAGGGTGCGGCGAACCTGGTGGACCATGTCCTGCCTGAGCATGTTCCAATCCGGCAATGGGTCCTGATTTTGCCGTATCCCCTGCGTTACCTGGAAAAGCGCGGCGTCCCCACTTTCGCCGCCGCTCCGGGCGATGGCGAAGGGAGCGTTGTCTTTTCCGAAGAGTGCTTCACTCGCCAGGTCCGACGCAGGTTGTGAAATCACCGTTGTCGGATACCGCACAAGAGGAGTTTGAGTTAGGCGGCGAGGGTGAAAGCACGTGCTGGATTAAAAAGGAGGCGCACTCGGAGTCCCATTTTAATGCGTTGAGGACAAATTGACCTTACCAAATGGTAAGTTTCTTATACGTTCTCGTCTCCGTAGGCTACAATTTGAGTGGAATCGTCCCAGTGGACTTTGGGAGACCGGTTCACGTGCTACAACGAATCGAATATAAAGGGAAATCATGGTCCGTCACACTTTGCGCTTAGCCATTTTGTTGGGAGTCGGCGTCGCTTTCGCCGACCAGAAAAGCATCCATATCCCTTTGGTCGCGGATGCCCGCGGCGGGTCGCCTTCGGCCTGGCATTACACCACGGATGATCCGGGAGCGACCTGGGCCGACACCGATTTCGTCGATGATGCCTGGCAGTCGGGCACCGGCGGATTCGGCACCGGCACTCCGGAAAACGCCCACATCAACACCGACTGGTCCACCGGCCAGATCTGGCTGCGCACCACCTTCACCCTCCCGGACGTGTCGGTCAATTCCCTGGTGCTGTCCCTGTACCATGACGAAGACGTCCAGATCTTCCTGAACGGGAAGCCGGTGTTCCAGGAGGCCGCATTCGTCATCGATTACGCGGAGCCCAGCCTGACCGATGATTTCAAGGCCGCCCTGAAACCGGGGAAAAACGTGCTGGCCATCACCTGCACCAATACCGACGGGCCCGGTTACATCGACGCCGGTCTCGCCGCGGTCGCCGATTTCGAGGCCACGCCCCTCGTCGGGGATGCGCGCGCCGCTACGCCGGCGGATTGGAGCTATACCACCACCGATCCCGGCACCGATTGGGCCAAATCCGACTTCGATGCGTCCGTCTGGGCCTCGGGCAAAGGCATGTTCGGAACCACCCCCGACTATACCATCACTACGAGTTGGAAGGGCCCGGATATCTGGCTGCGCACGACCTTCCAGGTCACGGCCAAGTCCTCCCAGTACGGCTTGAGCTTTATGCATGACGACGGCATGGAAGCGTTCGTGAACGGAACCCAGGTCTTGCAAGCACCGGGTTGGAATGCCGACTATGCAGAAGCCCTCTCCACCGCCGCGGTCGGCGCCGTGGTGGTCGGCAAGAACACCTTGGCGGTCCATTGCCATAACGACCAAGGCGACTCAAGCCTGCAATTCGTCGACGCCGGATTGTTTGCCCTGGATAAGGTCGTTCCGACGGGCCTCGCGGCCAAAACCCGGAATCTTTCGGTATCCGGCCGCGGTCCGTCCCTGGTGCTGGGTGCTGGCTCCAAGCTGGACGTGTCCGCCCTGGCGGCACGCGGCCCCGGGCGGCTTACCGTATTCAGGAACGACGGCAGGACCATGGCGGAGATCGGGACGAGCGGCTCCGCGCGTTACCATTCCTTGCCGGTTACCCTCGGAACCGGCGTGTTCCGGTATCGTTGGGATTTCTCCCAGGGGACGCCGAACGGCGTCCGGGGTAGCCTGCATGGTACCCTCTTGAAGCTTCCCTAGTCCGGGCCGGGGCGGTCTCCGCCCTGGCCACCTACCCCCGAAAAGGGGGTCGACGCGATGCTGGCTACCCAGGTCCGACAGAAAGACGCCTCTTCTACTTCGCCGCCGAGAAACTGCGTTTCAAGGGCCTGCAAGAAGACGAGGGCGTGGGCCATCTCTCCAATCCTTATTAAAATCTTTTTACCCCGAACCGAGAGCAGGACAAAATTGGGGTCCGTTGGGCTCCGTCGGACGGCACGGAATCGCGAAAAACGGGGAGACATTGGCGTTCCAGAACCCGTCGCCCCCGAAACCCGACGCGACGACCCTCCTCGCCCGATTTCGATCGCCTATCCGCGGGGGACTAAGCCTCCCCAAGTATTGTCGGGAATGCCGTTCAGCAAAAAAGTATTGAGGCCGGCCCCATGCCAACCATCACGCGGCCGGAAAAACAGCGCAAAGATTTACGACATTAGTCGGTAAACTTTACACGGTTGACGGTTTAGTGCCCCGTTACGGCGAATTCCAAGAGGTTGCAGTGTATCATAGTGGCCCGTTTTTCGCTTAGTATGTTTTCTGGTAGTTTCAACCTGAATTTAATGAGGACTTGGCAATGAACATGAAAACTGCGGGATGCTTACTAGGGATTGCGTCCCTTGCCTTCATCGGGGCGACGCAAGCTGCACCGATAACGTTGGCGGCCATTACGGATTACACCGCCGATATGAGCTGGCAGGATATCAAGAACACTTCTTATACCTGGGCCGATGCCAATGGTAATAACCGTATCGATGTCGGGGAAGCGGTGACGTTTACCGTCGACATGCATAAAACGTATTGGGGCATGCATGCCTTTGATGCGTTGAAGGTTTGGATCGATAATACGCCTGTGAGTCCGCCTAGCACGACCCTTTATACCAATCATTTTCAGTGGGACTTTGCGACCGCTGCGAGTTTGGGGAATGACTCCTACTCCTATAAACAATGGACCGGCGGCGACAAACTTTTCTCCTTTGATTATACCTTCACCACCGCGGGCACTTTCGACTTGACCGCCAGCGTGATGTGCAGCGCGGATCTTTCGAATTTGGCGGGGAATAGCAGCATCACCCAGGCAGATTGGGATGCCTGGACCGAAACCTTCCATGGACCGGGTCCTAGATCATGGCGTCAGGGTGAAACCGAGGGGTATCAATTCCAGGTTTATCCCGCCGTACCGGAACCGACAACTACGGCTCTGTTCTTCCTGGGCCTCATGGGTTTGGTCGGAATGGGTTATTCCAAAAGAAAGAAGCTGGCCTAAGCTTTTCGCTTAGAAATCAGTTACTGCGGGCGGCTCTGATGAGCCGCCTTTTTTTGATCTATTTTCGCCTACTCGATCGCTAGAGGACCCGTTTTAAACGGGATACCTACCCCCCGTTTCCGTTGGCATCCGTCGCTGGTGACTTCAGCGGGCGGCGGCCTGCCCGGGACGCGAGCCCGTCGGCCAAAAGCAGCAGCTCGGTCTCGGCGCGGTTGCTCTCGAAGCGGGCCGAAACCAAGCGCGACTCGGCGGCCACGAATTTCTCCTGGGCGGCGCGCGCTTCCTGGTATTGCAAGTCGGCTTTGGTGATGGAGCGCTTGGCCGCGCGCCAATCGTCCCGCAGGTGAACCCATCGAACAGGTTCATACCCACGTTGACGCCGTAGCTCACGCCCTCGGCTTCGTTGGTGCGATGGAATCCCGCTTGGGATTCGGCCTGATTGTAATTGTACTCTAACGATAGCCCCACCGCCGGGAAGAGTTTGCCCACTATTCACATCCGGGCCCAGGAACTGCCTCAGGCTATCGGCCCGATCGGCGTTCAAATCCAATTGCGCTTGGAGCAGCTCGAGTTTGGAGGTGGCGCCGAATCCGTATTTGCCCTGGGTGATCTTAACCCGCTCGCGGGACAGGGCCACCGTGGAATCCATCTCCGCCAGGACCCGGGCGCTGCCGCACCACGTCGCTATAGCCGAGGATGACCTCTACCAAGTCTTCCAGCGGCATCTGCCCGGCTTCGAACGAATGTGGGCTGACTCCGATTCGGAGAGCTGCCTGCCGGGGCACGTTACCCAGGAGTTACCGCGGTTTCTGACCTGCGGCATTCTCTCGCATGGCTTCCACAGATGCACGGCGACTCTTGTCACAAACGGCATCTCGTGGCTTTCAGTGGCAA
>DAINDC010000041.1:0-22362 GCA_036732085.1 Fibrobacterota bacterium
ATGCCGTCCGTTATGCGTTGATGCCGCAGCTGAGCTCGGAGACCGCCTTGGACAAGGTTCCCAAAGACCCGATGGATGCGGACAGGTTCAACCGCGACCTGCGGGAGCGCCTCGCTCAGGGCCCGATCACCTATGACTTCCGGATCCAATTCTTCGTCGACGAGAAGCGGACTCCCATCGAAGACGCATCCGTGAACTGGCAGGAAAGCGATGCGCCGTATCTCACGGTGGCGCGCCTGACCTTGCCCAAACAGGATGCCGGATCTCCCGAAGGCCTGAAGTTGGCCGAAGTCATCGAAGCCCTCTCGTTCGATCCATGGCATGCCCTGCAGGAATTCCGGCCCCTGGGAAATATGATGCGGGCCCGGAACCCGGCCTACCGTGTCAGCACTAAGGAACGGAAAGCCGCGGCCGAGCCAGGGGCCTGAGTCAGGGAATTACCGGTCTCCTCAGGGAATCGCCTGCGCCGAATCCCCGGTCATGCGGAAAAGTTTCTCGAGATTAATCCTGGCGGGTTCGGCTAGGGAGTCGCCCCGGTAGGCCGCCAGCAGCTTGGGTTCCGCGGCTTTCGCATCCCCTGAGGCCAAGAGTCCGGCGCCCAAATTGCCCAAGGCTTCCGGATATCCCGGCAAGGCTTCCTCGACCAGGCGATACTCCGCCAGCGCGCCCGTCCAATCCCCGCGTTCGCGAAGCGCATTCCCGAGGTTGAATACCAAGCCCGCCAGGGCCTGCTTCGGATTCCCGTCCTCCAAAGTATACCAGGGGCGCTGCCGCAGCGAAAAAGTTTCCCGGTAGAAGGAATCGGTCCGCGCCAGCCCTTTCCGCAAGGTCTCGATATTGCATGTGTAAGATTCGGAGCGATAGCGGACGAAGACATGCCCGGGGAGGAAAACCGGGACGAGGGGAAGATCCAAGGAGCGGCCCAAGGCGAGGTACACCAAGGTCAGGCCCAGGCAGGAACCTTTTCGCTCGGTCAGGATGCGGGAAGGCAGGGAGGCGGCGAGGTCATTGGTATCGGTGATGGGGACGATGGCCAAGGTATCGAAGACCCAGGCATTGAGCAGGGCGACCTTGGCGGTATCGGTGGCCGCCGCGGACAATAACGGCTTGAGGCGCGATGTCTGCCGATAGAGGCTTTCCGCCAAAGCACCCGCCGGCAGTCCGATTTCAGCCGCCGCCAGGGCATCCATGGCCCGCAGTTGATCCAGGAAATCCGCGGGATGCGCATGCAATATGGCCGAAGACTGTGCGGCCGGATCCGGTCTCTCCACGTGGCATCCGCAAAGGCTTCCGCAAAAGCTTCCGCAAAAGCTTCCGCAAAAGCAGATAGCCAGGGCGAGGAGCCAGAGCCTGCGCCCGCTCACTTCACCGACCAATCCCCGGGATAGACGAAGACGTCCCGAGCCGACATCATCCAGACCACCAGGCGTTTGCCCTGGAGGTAATCCTCGCCCCGTTTCTTGAGCTTGCCAGGGGCTTCCGGCCCGCCGCCCCAGCCCATGATCAGGTCCACGGGCCCGCCCAGGCCCTTGGCCAGATGGGCGGTAACTCCGGCGTGACGGCAGCCCACGGTCTCGAAGACGCCCGTATAGCTGTCCCCCAGCACGAGCACGGAAGAGGAATCGGAATCCTCATAGAGCTTGCCGCTGGTCTCGGTCACCTGATGGCCGAGCACCTGTTCCGGCGCGACCTTGGCTTTCTTGGCATCCGTCAATCGGGCCTGGATATCGCCCAGGCTGCTGAAGGTCGAGTCCTTCACGCGATAATCGCGCTTGTCGCGGAAGGCGGCATCGTACCAGGTATAATTGCGGATGCGCTCGGCCAGGACCTCGGCGGCCGTTTCCAGGCCCACCGTGGTCCAATGCGTATCCTGACGCTGGTAGAGCATGCGCTTGCCGGAGTCGCTGGCCGCCTTGAGCTTGAGGAACGGGTCCAGCAGATCCACGGTTTCCACGCGGGCCTCGGCCAGATCCCGCAAGAGCTTGCGGATATAGGGCTGGGGGATGAGGCCGGGAAGGGTGTCGGCTGTTTCCGGCGGGACCACCTCCGGATACAAACCGAGCTTGGTGGGGATGGGCCCGAACAGGAAGTCGATGCCCTTGGCGGCGAGATAATCCTTGAAGGCGGCGATCACCGCCACCGGATGCTGGGTCGCGGTAGGCGCTTCCAGATCCTGGGAAAGCAGGTATTCCAGTTCGCGTCGGAAGACGAGGACGCTGTCCCTCCCGATCAAACCCTGCACTTCCTTGGGCTCCTGTTGGGCGAACCTCCGGACCTGGTCCTGGAACTTCCCGGTCCGCTTGATCCAATCGGGCCATTTGCCGTTGCCGAAGGCCTTGAGTTGTCCGTCGATGCGGGCCGATATGACGTCCAGGCGCGCGCTGAGGCCCTTGTCCACGCCCCGGATCACCGGCGCCCCTTCCATGCGTTTTTCTTCCTTGGTCTTGGACTGGCCCATGCCGTCGACCTCGAAGGCATTGAAGAGGGTATCCTCGAAGGGACGTCCCTTGAGAATGAACAGCGGGTTCGCCACCCAGATTCCGGAGAGCTCGGTCTTGACGTTCAGGGGGGATTCTACATAGGGCCAGGCCGATCCCGCTTTCAGCTCCAGTAAATCCGTATTGAAAGACGGATACCAGCGCGAGGCGAGGTTGCGGGCCCAATCCAGCACCTGGGGCTCCTGCAGGACCTTGGTCGAATACTCTCCCAGGAGTTCATTCACCATCTCCGTGGTGAAGAGCCGCGGATCCAGGCGGACCATGGCTTCCGGATATCCGTCCCGATCCTGATCGAGGATTCCGTCCATGAAGGAGTTCAACCAGGGCTTGAATTCCAATTCGACCCAGACCTCCTTCACGTTGCCCTTGGAGTGGATGTACAAGGCCCCGAATTCCTGATAGGGCAGGGCCATGTCCGTGGTATCGCCCCAACGCTCGCCGGTGATGGTCGAGTACGCATTCGCGAGCGCCGAGGCCTTTTCGAAATTCCATTTCAGCAGGTGCTCGAGGACCGGGGTCCAGTGCAGCGGACGGTTCTTCTCCAGCTCGGTCAGGGGCGTGAAGTCGAGCAAGGGCTTGGCCTCCACCACTTGGCCGCCAAAGGTCAGGGAGGCGAGGGATATCTTTCCCGGAGGATGGACCGCATGCCATTCCGGATCGGCGAGCATGACGTTCTTGGAATAGGCCGCGTAATCGAGATAACCTTCGGTGGGGATCTTGACGCGTCGCACCAGAACATGGGAATGCAGACGATTGTATTTCGGATTGGTGGTGATGACCGCCGGCTCCGATGCCCTTTTCTCCTCCACCTGGCATCCTACGGAGAAGAGCAGGGCGGCGGCTGCCAGGGCCGGCCCAAGCAGGTTGGCTAGCCGTCCCGAGGTGGAGGAATGCTTGGACATGAACGCTCCCGGAAATGGATGTGGCCGCGCCTTACCCCACGAACGCGATGGTGGAAAATATAGGAAGATGTAGATTTGCGCGGGTATGGGGAAGGCATGATGCGGAGCGGAAGCCTATGCAGCTGGATCGGATTCCCTTGAAACCGGATCGTCTGGATCGGATTTTCTTGGCGATCGCACCGGCCGCCCTCGTCGCGTGGGTTTTCGCTTGCGTCTGGTTCCCGTTGACGGATACCGATATCTGGTGGCATCTGGCCGCAGCCAAATTGATGTGGGCCCGCAAGGCCTTCCTGCGCTCCGATCCTTTCTGCCTCGTCTCGCTCGGGACACCCTGGACGGATCTGCATTGGGGCTTCCAACTGCTCGCCTGGATGGTTTGGAAAACGGGAGGCGCCAAGGCCTTGGTGGCCGCGAAATGCCTGTCGCTGGCGGGGGCCGTGGGCCTGGTTCTGTGGCCGCATTGGAACCGGCGTTCGGCATACCTCTTATTGCCTTTGGCGGCCTTCGGCTGTTATCAAATCCGTTATTATATCGATGTCCGGCCGCTGGCATTGACCCTGGGCCTGCTCGCCGGACAGTACGCGGCCTTGACGCTGCATTTCCAAGGCCGGCTGCGGCGACCGGCGCTGATCGTCTTGCCGCTCCAAATCGCTTTGACCAATATCCAAGGCCTGTTTCCGTTGGGGGCGGTTTTGGTTTCCGCCTTGGTCCTGGGAGAAATGTTCTTGGGGGAAAAGGATTTCAGGAAAGCCCGACTTTTCCAACCGCTACTTCTCCTTTGCGGCCTGGTCTGGCTGACCGGGTGGGTGAATCCCTATGGCTGGGCCGGATTCAAATTGCCCCTGGCCCTGTTGGCCCGCATCGCTCCCACTCCGGGAAATATCTTCTCGGCGGAAATCGCCGAGAATCGTCCCTTCCTGGAATTGGCCCGCCAGTCCCCGGGCGCGGCGATACCCTTCGTCTGCTTCATCTTGGCGGTGCTCCTCACCTGCAGCCTTTCCCGCCTGCGATCAACCTTCGGTCCGCTGCTCGTCTTCGCGGCCTTCACGGTCCTGGGCCTGATGGCCGTCCGGAACCTGCCCTTGGCCTTCCTGGCCGGCCTGATGGTGGCAGGGCGTAACCTACAGGATACGGAGGGCGCGGACGGACCGGTCGCCAAGTACCGGAGAGTGAGCGGGGCGACGGCCTTCCTGGCGGTCGTGCTCGTTTTCGGGCCGGAGCTGCGGCGCGCTTGGGACTACGAGCTTCCCGGAAGCCTGGAAACGCCTTTCCGGTTCCCGTCCCAGGGCGCAGCCTTCCTCAAGACCCATCCAATCCCGGGCCGGCTCTTTAATGAGTTGCGCTATGGCGGTTATCTGGAATTCCACCTCTTTCCGAACGAACGCGCCTTCGTCGACGGTCGCATGATCCTGCGTTCCGCGGACTTTTACGCGGGCTTCCTGTCGGCGGTGGATCATCCGGAAGGTTTCGAAACGTATCGCAAAGGGTACGGTATCACCCATGCTATCCTACCGATATCGGAAGACCGGCGCTTCCTGCCCCTGGCCGCCTATCTGATGCGAACCGACGAATGGGATCTGTTGCAATGCGATGGGGCCGGGGCGGTGCTTTCGGCTCCGGGGGCGGCCGTCACCTGGGCGTTACCTCTGGACTCCCTCACTCCCGATCATCCGGTATGCGCGGCCGTGCGCGCCCGCTTCCATGCCAATCCCCGGCTGGAGATCCTGGCGGATCGGAACGTCGCGGAACTTCTGTCCCTCGCGGGCCGGGAGCGCGCGGCCCGGGATATGCTGTCGCAAATTCCCGTGCTGGCCCCCTGATGGGAATTATGTCCGATCGCTTTCTTCCCTTGACAAGCGCGCACAATTGCATATAATTGAAAGCATGACGCAACCCGCCGCCCTCGGCCTATCCCTAATCCTTTCCGCACCGGAACCGCGCGCCAAATCGCTCGGGACCGTGGCCGCCCATTGGGTAGTCTGGAAAGCCATTATGCATGGGGATACCGCGGGCGGGTGCGACTGATTCGATAACAAATCAGGATCACGATGGAAAGCCCGCTCCCCAGAGCGGGCTTTTTCGTTTTTGATCCTGGTAGAAAGGTAACATGCAGATTTCCGTGGATGTGGATCGCCCTGTGGCGAGGTTTGGCTACCTTGCCGTGGCGGCATCGGCCGTGCTCTTCTCGGCGAAGTCAATCTTCATCAAGATGTGCTACGCGCACGGGACTCCGGCCCTGGTGCTGATGGCCCTGCGTTCGGGCTTTTCCCTGCCGTTCTTCCTCGGCATGGCCCTGGCGCCCCTGCTGCTGCCGCCGGAGCGGAGGCCCGCCCCCCTGGGCCGACGCGATCTGGCCGTCATCGCAGGCCTGGGTCTGCTGGGATATTATATCGCCAGCGTATTCGACCTGTTGGGGTTGCAATTCCTTTCCGCGGGCACGGAGCGTCTGATCCTCTATGTTTATCCCAGCTTCGTAGTCCTGTTCTCGGCTTGGATTTTCCGCAAGCCCTTTCCCAGGGGCATGCTGCTGCCGCTGGGCTTGTCCTATGCCGGCATCGCGCTCTCTTTCGGCGGGGAGATGAAAGGAATGCAGGGTGGCAGGCCGTATCTCGGCGGTTTCCTCGTCCTCATGAGCGCGCTGACCTATGCCTTGTTCCTGGTGGGGCAGGGTAGGATGGTGATGCGGGTGGGGCCGCAGAGGCTGTCGGCCTATTCCATGCTGGCGGCCACGGCAGCCACGTTCGTGCAATTCCTGGTGCTCTGTCCCCTCAAGTCGCTCATCCAGCCCGCGCCGGTCTACCTGATGACCTTCATAACCGCGCTCTTCTGCACGGTGGTGCCCGTGTACCTCTTCGGTTACGGGGTCAAGGCGATCGGTTCGGGGCGCGCCGCGGTGCTCAGCAGCGTGGGTCCGGTTTCCACCTATGCCCTGGCGGCCGTGCTACTGGGGGAGGGGCCCGGGTATCTGCAGGGGGCGGGATTGATCCTGGTATTGCTGGGAAGCCTGGCCATGGGGAAAGGAAAGTCGAAGCCCGTTCCGGTTTCCGGAAGCGGTCTTGCAGTCGAGCCAAGACGGGCTGATACAAGACAAGCCGGATCGGGACGGGCCAAGATCAAGCTGTCAGTCGTCGCGGGCGAACTTGGGCTTGAGGTAGACGCCCAAGGAAAATCCGGCCCAGGCGGCCATGCCGCCGACCAGGCCGCCTACGAAGGCGGTGGCGCCCAGCACCGCGACCGATGAGGGCAGGTGGAACAATTCGGCGATGCGGCCCGAAAGGAGATGGTGATTGCGCCAATCCCGGAGGGCCGCCCAGGCCGCCCAGGCCGCGGCGGTGCCTGCGAAGCCCGCGAAGAAGGCACCGCCCGCGCGTTTGGAAAACCAATAGCCTATGCCATAAGCGGCCAAGGCCGGCCACCACCAGGGGAACAGCCAGCCACCGAGCAGGACCGAGGCGAAGATCAAAAGCAGGGCCATCTCATTTCCCTCGCAACTGCAGGCGGTAATGGGTTCCGGATCCGGCGCCGGGATCGGAAAGGAAACCGAGTTCGTAATATTTCCCCGCGGCCCAGTCGGCGATGAAATCGTCATAATGCGGGGAGCCGGGGTTCCCGCTCTGCCCGCCGGGGAAGATACCGTAACCGCGAGGTTCCTTGTCGAGGGCCACCACCATCCTCCAAGAAGGACCGTGCGTGGATTTAAGGGCGTTCACGCAGTTCATGCAGCCTCCGGAAGCTATCCCCAGGCGGCTGAAGGCGTCGATATGCGCCAGGTGCCGGATATTCACGGGCCGGTATTCCGCCCACGTCTTCCAGGCATGCGCCGAGTCCGACGCGGACATGGGGGCCCCGGCCGTAACGCTGCGGTTACTGCCGCCATTGCGGATCAGGGCGCAGGCTTCCCGGAATGAGCGGGCGGTCAGGAATTCCAAGGTCTCCTTCGCGGGCGTGGTGATGTCATCATACCAATCCGAGGCCGGTTCCTCCAGGATCAGGTGACGTGTGCGATCCTTGGACGGCCACTGGTAGCGGAGGGTGTCGTCCCCGAATTCATCGTGCCAGATGGATCGATAAAGTTGCCGCCACCATTGGTCGAAAAGGGCCGACGCCATCTTATTGGGATCATGATGGTAATCCCAGGCCGCCAGGCTTTTCAGGGCGGCGGAATCCGCGGGGGCGAAGGCGGCATGGGCGATCTTGCCGAGCAGGGCCGGCAGGACCTCGGCGGCATGCAGATCATAATCGTCCATGAGGATGCCGAAGGCCTTGGCTGGCGTCAGGGAATCCGCATCGGCCAGGATTTGCCCCAGGCGCTTGGCCCGTTCCCCGTTCAGGTAACCGCTGCCGAGGTAATAGGGATAGGTGGAATCGGTCGGGACCTGGTTGGCGGAAAAGAGCCAGCCTCGGGCGGGATTCTTGGCGACGGGCAGATGCTCTTCCGGAATCCAGCCGGACCAATCGTTGCCGGGTTCCGCGCCGTCCAGGATGAATCGTCCCTGCCCGGCCCATTTCCTTGGGAAGCGCCCGTGGTGGATCATGGCGATATCGCCGGATACGGAAGCGAAGGCGAAGTTCTGCGAGGGGCAATGGAACGGGATCAGGGCTGCCGAAAATTCGTCGAAGTTCTCGGATTTCATGATGCGGAGGAAGGATTGGATTTCGTCGGAGGGATCCAGCGCCGCCCAACGGAGGGCATGCATGGAAGGGACATCGCGATTGAGGGACCGCTCCTGGCTTTTGAGCACCAGCGGCCCTTGATGGGTATAGATCACCGTATCGAAAACCGTCGCCCCGCCGCGCACGCGTATGGTCTCGACGACCTTGCGCGTCGGCTTCCATTGGCTCCCGTGCATGTATTCGGACAGGGTGCTGTCGCGGAAGGTGATCCTGTACCAGTCGAAGACGTCGTCATGCCCGTTGGTATTGCCCCAGGCGATTTTATGGTTGAAGCCGAGGATGATGGCGTGGGAGCCGGGCAGGGAGACCCCGTAGGCGCTGACTCCGGGCGCGGACAATTGGGCCTCGTACCAGATGGACGGCAGGTCCAGATCGAGATGGGGATCGTTCGCCAGGATGGGGTAACCTCCCTGTGTCCTTTTCCCGGATACGACGAAGTTGTTGCTGCCATTCCCGGGGTCCGGCATTTTAAGGAGTGTGGGCTGTGGTGTGGGCGTCGATTTTGGCGTCGGTATTGGCGCTTGCGCAGGCAGGGCGGAATCGCCGGGAAGCAAGGGGATCACGGGTTCACCGGGGAAGAGGCCGCGGGGAGCCGAGGTATCGGCTTTGGCGGAGGCCGGCTGCGGGCTGAGGAAGGCCCACGGCGTACCCGCGGGAATCACGGGCTCCACGTTCGGTTCCCGGACCGGGAAGAATTTGCGCACGAATTCGGGACCGAATTTTCCCAAGGTATTGGTCAGGGGCAGATCATCGCCGCCGCCGGAAAACGCCCATTGCAACTGCTTGATCAGCAGGGCCGTATTCAGAGGCTGCCAGTGATCGGGCGCGTAATCCATGAGCTTGTATTCCAGCGGATAATCGGCCTTCCCCAAGGATTCGATATACGCATTGACGCCTTCCGAGTAGGCGGAGACCGCTTCCCAGGCATCCTCATCCTTCATGATGAGTTCCAAATCCTTTTCCGCCGCCTTGGGAATTCCCAAGCGCCGTTGGAACCGATCGCGCTCGAGCATGGTGGGCCCCAGCACCTCGGCCAAGGTTCCCGCCGCGGACCGCGACTGGATTTCCATCTGCCAGAGCCGATCCTGCGCCGTCACATAGCCTTGGGCGAGGTAGAGATCGTGGGCATTCTGGGCGAAGATATGCGGAACGCCCCGGTTGTCATAGACGATGGTGGTTGCCTCATGCATGCCGGAAATACGCAGGTTACGGTCCCGGGGACGGCCGGCTTCCGCATTGCGCCAGAATCCGGAAAAGGGATTGCAGAACTTGCCGAGCGGAGGCAAGGGTCCCAAGCGTGAATTTCCGGAGATGACAAGGAGGATCAGGATGCCGGCCAAGGCGAGGGGCTTGATCCAGCCGGGAACGGATTTATCCTCCATGGGAGGTAATTTTAGTAACCCGATTACTTCTTGCGCAGTGCTGCGAGCTCCGATTCCCTTTTTTCCGCGTACCGGCAGCGCTTGTCGTCGGTTTCAGAGGCGCAATCGGAAAACCGCGTGAATCGATCCCATGCGGTCATGGCCGCATCAAGAAGTTCTTGCTTTTGATCGATATAAGTGTATTGGGCATCGAGCGCATTGGCGTATGCGTAGATCGCATCGCGCTGGAATTCATGCGGGTTGAAGTACGCCGAATTGCGCAGCACCGTGGGCTTGTTGGAATTGAAGAATGCTTCCAGACGCTCCTTCGCTTCCAGGTACAGGGCCTGCGTATAATAAAGCTGGCCGAGGTAGGCGTCGATGGCAGGATCATCATAGTCGCGGCGGAGCTGTTCGAGCGCGGAACGGGCCTTGGTGAGTTGATCCTTATGCCGGAAGTAGATGGCGGCCATGCGCAGTTGGGCTTCCAGATAGGTCAGGCGATCGCCACCCTTTTCCGGACCCGGGATCAGCTCGTAGGTCGCCAAGGCGGTGGGATAATCCTTGGCCATCTCCGCATCCATCCCCTTGCCCAGCAGGGAAGCGAAGTAGGATTGCAATTGCGGCCCGGATCGGAGCAGGCGGTAGCCGCGCCAGAAGGTGAAGCCGGACAGGCTCAGGGCGGCCAAGGAGGCGATGAGGGCGATGGTGGGATAGGCCCGGCGGATCGAGAACGGGATCCGCATGGTCCGCCCGCTGCCCCAGGCCCGGAAGGCCTGCAGGTTGGTCTGCAAGGTCTCCTGGATTTCGGCCGCGCTCCTGGGGCGGTGATCCGGGTCCTTGGAGAGCAGCTTGTCGACCAGTTCTTCCGTCATCGGCGAGATCGCGGGGCGCAGTTTCCGGACCCGTTCGTATTTGCAGGCGTCGATTTTCCAGAGCAGGGCCGCCAGGTTCTCGGCGTCGAAGGGGCGATGCCCGGTGCAGAGCTCGTACAAGAGCACGCCCAAGGAGAAGAAATCGCTGCGCGCGTCCAGGGGCTCGCCGTTGATCTGTTCCGGCGACATGTAATGGGGCGTCCCCACCACGGTACCTTGCATGGTACGGGTGTTCATGCTCAGGGCCTTGGCGGCGCCGAAGTCCATTAGCTTGACCAGGCCATTCGCCGTGACCATGATGTTTTCCGGCTTGATGTCGCGATGGAGGATGCCGCGGATGAGGTCGCCCTCCGCTGATTTTATCTGGACGTTATGCGCATAGTCCAGGGCGCCGGCGATTTGCGAGACGATGCCCAGGATGTCCGCCTCCCGGATGCGGAGATGCGCGGACATGAAGGCGCGCAGGGACTGGCCCTCCACGAATTCCATCTCGATATAGAACTGCCGGCCGATTTCGCCGGTGTCGAAGACGCGCAGGATATTGGGATGATCCAGGCGCGCCGTGAACTGGGCTTCCTGCTTGAACCGCTCGAAGTTCTCCTCGTCATCGGACAGGGTGGGGCGGAGGATCTTGATCACGCGATCGAGATTGAACGAGAGGTTATGCGCCCGGTAAATGAGCGCGCTTCCGCCCTCGTTGATCTTTTCGAGGATCTGGCAATTGCCGACCATGCGTCCCAGAAACGGGTCCCCGGAAAAAGGATCCATGGGAATGCCGCCCGAGAAAAGCGAGGCATCCGCCGAGGGGCCGGAATTCGGATTCGGATTTGTATAGTCCGATTGCACCGGGGCCTCCCCGTAAACGGGTTCGGCATTTCCGGATGCGATGGGCATGGACGAGGTGGCGTCGCTGCGCAATGAGCCCAACCCATTTCCCAGCGAAACGGTCTTCATGGTGGTGATGTCTGGATCTCGTTCCATGGACGTCCGCCTATAGGGTTGTTGGCCTCTCATAGATTAGGTTGAGGGGCGCCTTAAAGTTAACAATGAGGGCTGGCCGCAGGCTTATGGAATTGGGGAAGGAAAGTAACGATTTTTCCGGAATTATAAGCTTGTTGCGAAATCCTTGTCGTCATACTTCCTATTTTTTTTGAAAGATGGGTTTTGGAAAGCGGTTGCAAGTTCGGGCGGGAGCGGCATGTTGATTTTGGTCACGGGCGGTGCGGGCAGGATGGGCCGACGATTGTCCCAGGAATTGGCGCAGCGCGGGGAGACGGTTCGGATTCTCTGCCTGCCCGGGGATCCCGCTGTAGCCGAGTTTGGCGGCGGAAAGATTGAGCTCGGCCGCCAAGGCATCGAGGTTGTATACGGAGACGTGACGCGGAAGGAAAGCCTGGTCCCGGCTTTGGAGGGCGTGAACATCGTCTACCATCTGGCGGCGGTCCTGCTCGCTCCGGGTCATGAGGACGTCTTCGAGGCCGTGAATGCGGCGGGCACGCGTAACGTGGTCGAGGCGGCTGAATCCGCAGGCGTAACCCAATTCATCTATGTCTCCTCCATTTCCGTTCTGTATCCGAAATCCAATGCCTATGCGCGCTCCAAGCTGCGCGGAGAAACATCGGTCAAGGCTTCGCGTTTGGAGAATTTCACCATCCTAAGGCCGTCCTTGGCCTACCAGGAGGGAGGCGCGGAGGAATTCATGCGCTTCGTCGCGCACCTGAAACGGGGTCCCGTGGTTTGGCTTCCCGGCAGCGGGCGGGCGCGCAAGAGCCCGGTCCATATCGACGATCTGGTTTCCGCCTTCCTCGCCTTGCCCGGCAACCCCAAGGCCTATGGCAAGACCTATCTGCTCACGGGAGGAGAGACCTTGACCTTGCGGCAAATGGCCGCCGCCTTGTTGGCCCATATGGGACGGCCCAAACCGATAATGGGAATGCCCGATTGGATCTGCCTGCTGGGCGTGGCCATCCTCTCGGCCTTATCCAAGGTCTTCGGTTTCAGGAATCCATTCACCTTGCAGACCTATACCGGCCTTATCCAGGATGCGGATCAGGAGGACGGCCTCGCCCGCGAGGATTTGGGTTATCGCCCGCGGAAGTTCCGCGAGGGCCTGGCCACCTTGGTTTCCCTGCGCGATAGCCTGCGGACTGGAAAAAGGATGCAGGCCCCATGAGCAAGCCCCTGCTCAGCATCTTCATTCCCGCCTACAATGCGGCAGGCACTTTGGCCGGGGTCGTCGCCAGGATTCCCAAGGATCTTTGGACCGATATCGGAACGGTGACGGTCATAAACGACGGTAGCACGGATGCTACGGAGTCGGTGGCCCTCGGACTTAGCCTGCAATATCCGAAACTCGGCGTGCATTCCTTCGAGCGGAACCGCGGTTATGGCCAGGCGGTCCGGCGGGGCCTGGGCTTCTGCCGGGAAAGCGGGAGCGAATATTCGGTCTGCCTGCATGCGGACGGCCAATATCCGCCCGAGGACCTGATGCGATTCCTGGCATATATGCGGCGCCACCGGATCGATATCCTCCAAGGGTCGCGGCATAAGCAGGGCACGGCCCGGGCCGGCGGGATGCCCGTTTACAAAATCGTCGCGGGGCGCATCCTGACCTGGATGGAGAACCGGTGTTTCGGACTTGAACTCACCGATTACCATTCGGGTTTCCTGATCTACAGCCAAAGGGCGCTCCGCTCCATTCCCTTCGAAAGGTTGAGCGGGTATTTCGATTTCGATCTCGAAGTCATCGCCACCGCCCGTGCCCTGGGCCTCCGGATCGACGAGCTGGGGATACCGACCCGTTACGCCGGAGAAAAATCCCATCTGAACCCGATCCGCTATGGTTTCCGCACCTTGCGGGTGATGGCCAAATACCGGCTGGGACGATATGGCTCCCGCGATGCCTCCCGCGACGCGGCCATGGTACAATAGGCAAATGCCCAACCCGCGCTTGACCGATATCCCAAAATCAAATTCGCGGATTAAAGCCGCCCTCTGCGGCAACGAGGCCTGGCAGATCGAACGCGTCTTCGGCCGGGGCCGCCGTGAGCGCCTGGCGAGCCTTACAGAGCTGATGCCGGGACATTTCTCCCTGGCGGATTTTCCCGCCCGGGCAGGGGAATTGCAGGACGTGGAAGTGCTGTTCTCGACCTGGGGCATGGATGAGCCCCTGGCGCTCGCCGTGCGGGAGCTGCCCAAGCTCAAGGCCTTTTTCTATGCCGCGGGCACGGTGCAACATTTCGCCCGGCCGCTGCTGGAGAAACAGATCGTGGTCGTGAGCGCCTGGGCCGCGAATGCGGTTCCCGTCTCCCAATTCACCCTGTCGCAAATCCTGCTTTCCCTCAAGGGTTATTTCCGTAATGTCCGGGAAACCCGCATGCCCGCGAATCGCGGACGCACGGTGGATCCGGAGGCGGCCGGCATTTTCGGGACCACGGTCGCTTTGCTCGGCTGCGGCATGGTTGGTCGTGCCGTAGCGGGCTGGTTACGTCCCTTCGGATTGGAAGTCCTGGCCTATGATCCTTTCCTTACCGAGGCGGATGCGGAGGCGCTGGCGGTCCGCAAGGTTTCCCTGGAGACGGCTTTCGCTTCGGCCCAGGTGATAAGCAACCACCTGGCCGATTTGCCGGCCACGCGCGGCCTGTTGGGACGGAAGCTTTTCGCCTCTATGCTCCCGGGCGCGACCTTCATCAATACCGGCCGGGGCGCGACGGTAGTCGAAACGGAGTTGGCGGAAATCCTGGCGCTCCGCCCCGATCTCACCGCGCTCCTCGACGTCACCTTTCCCGAGCCACCCGCCGCGGACTCACCCTTATACGGTCTAGAGAACGCGCATCTCAGTTCCCATATCGCCGGCTCCCAAGGAGGCGAGGTGGTCCGCATGGCCGATTATTGCCTGGAGGAATTCCAGGCCTGGTCCCGGAATCTTCCCCTGAGGTTTCAGGTGACGCCGGAGCGACTTGAGAACATGGCCTGAACGGGCTGCCTTGCCCCAAAACATTTTCGAAAGCGCCCAGCCGGATTTCATCGGGAGCTTTAAATTGTATTTTATCAAACCCTTTGAAAGTAGGTAGTCGCGGTTCAGGTTTGGGGGTACCCCCACGCTTTCCCAAGCCCCCGCGGCTACCTCACTCTTCTCTCCAATCTCCCGGGCTCCTCACCAAACTCCCACGTAGTCCGGATGCACCAGGTTCCAGTCTTTGGAATAGGTGTGAATCCGATTGGTGGGAATCAGGCTCCCGTCCTTGTCTTTGGTAAATAGCTCCCCGCCGACAAAACTCCAGGCGAGGATCCCGCCTTCCAGGTTCTCGGATTTGATTCCCTGTCTCACCAGGGTCTCGGCGTATTTCCCGCTGCGATACCCGATGGTGCAATAAACCACCAGCCGCTTGTCCTTGGGAATGCCATGACGGAATTTTTCCGCGAACTCGTTGGTGGTCAGGGCATGCGGCAACATCGAGACTTCCTGTTCCTTGGGCTGGCGGATATCGATGAGCACGAGATTGGTATCGGCGATGATCTGCTTGAGCTCCGCGGGCTTGATGACGGGAACATGCAGGTCACGGGTGGCCTTGACGCATTCCACCCGCATGCGGGCTTCCAGCTTTTCGGCTTTGGAAATCGTGGGCGTGGCCGCAGGCGGGGCGGGAGCGGCTGTCGGCTTGGAAGAGGATTGCGGAGTCGAGGGTGCGGCTAGCGGTTTGATGGGGGATTGCGCCGTGGACAGGCTGATGGCAAGGAAGCAGGAGGCGAGCAGGGCGGGAATCGGGAGAGAGCTGCGGAAGGTATGCATGGTCCTGGAAAAGTACAATTCCGACTTGGTCTTAAAAAATGGTCGCGAAAGGTCGCGAAAGGTAGCGAATGAGGCTGGGATTTCCTTCCCCTCAACCGATTAGCTACTTTTGTGCGGTGCATTCCCCGGCCCCGGTACCCGCCAATCCCGATCTCAAGGATTCCCCCCTGGCCGCCCGCATGCGGCCGCGGACTTTGGATGAGTTCATCGGGCAGGAGCATATCATCGGTCCGGGACGGTTGCTGCGCCGCGCCATCCAGGCCGATCAGCTGAGTTCCATTCTGCTTTATGGGCCTCCGGGCACGGGCAAGACCACCTTGGCGCAAATTATCGCCAATACCACGCGGGCCCGCTTTCTGGCCATCAATGCCGTCCTGGCGGGCGTGAAGGATATCCGGGAGGCGATAGAGACGGCGCGCGCGGCCCGCAAGGAACAGAACCAGAAGACCATCCTGTTCGTGGACGAGGTGCATCGGTTCAACAAGGCGCAGCAGGATGCCTTGCTGCCGCATGTGGAGAACGGGACCCTCACCTTGATCGGCGCCACCACCGAAAATCCCTACTTCGAGGTCAATAAGGCTCTCGTCTCGCGCTCGCGCATCTTCCAACTGAAACCCCTGGATGCGGACGATGTTCGCGGCGTGATCCGCGCGGCCCTCTCCGAACCGGAACGCGGCTATGGGGATCGGCGGATCGAGATCGAGCCCGAGGCCCTGGAGCATATCGTGCGGGTGGCCTCCGGCGATGCGCGTAGCGCCCTCAATGCCCTGGAGCTGGCCGTGGAAACCACGCAAGCGGGCGAAGACGGCATTGCACGCATCAGCCTCGAGACGGCCGAGGAAAGCATCCAGCGCCGCGCGGTCCTCTATGACAAGGACGGCGACGCGCATTACGACACCATCTCCGCCTTCATCAAGTCCATCCGCGGATCGGATCCGGACGCTTCGCTCTACTGGCTTTCCAAAATGGTCTATGCCGGCGAGGATCCCCGCTTCATCTTCCGCCGCATGCTCATCCTGGCCTCGGAAGACGTGGGCCTGGCGGATCCGCAGGCGCTGGGCGTGGTGGCGGCGGCCGCGCAGGCCTTCGACTACGTGGGGCTTCCGGAGGGCCAGTTCCACCTGACCCAGGCCTGCCTCTACCTGGCCACGGCGCCCAAGAGCAATACCACCATGGCGTATTTTGATGCTCTGAAATCGGTGCGCAGCGAGCAACGCGATGAGGTCCCCGATCATCTGAAGGACAAGAGCCGGGACGGCGATGATTTCGGGCATGGCAAAGGCTACCTCTATCCGCATGCCTATCGGGACCATTGGGTGGCGCAGCAATATCTGCCCGGATCCCTGCAGGGCAAGGTCTTCTACCAGCCCACGGATTCCGGTTTCGAGGGCTCCATCCGCGAACGCGTGGCCCGTAATCGCGAAGCCCAATTGGAAGCCGCCGATCAGGATCGCCCTTCGTCCGGCTGGGGGGAAACTTCCAAGTCACGTAACGGCAAAGCGTCCTCCTCCTGGCTCGAGCGCGCGGCCAACCAGAGCAGCGAGATCCTGAAGAAGGTCCGGGACGAGGTCTTCCGGCTGACCGGGGTCCAACGGGACAGCCTGGTGCTCGATCTCAGCGGCGGGACCGGTTTCCTGACCTGGGAAGCCTGCCGGATCTGTTCCGCGGGCGGGGTATGGGCCCGCTGCGAGGACGCGGAGCGATTGCAGGCGATGGAGGAATGGGCCCGGCACCTGGAGACCCTGGCGCGTCCGGTGCTTCTGGCGGCTTCGCCGGAGGACCTGCCGGCCCTGCTGTCCTCGCAAAAAGACAAGCCCCGTTTCGATGCCATGGTGGGAATGGATTTGCTGCGCAAGACCACCGATCCGGAATCCTTGATCGCCGCTCTAAGGCCTTTCGCAGCGCCGGGCGCGACTTTGGTTTGGGCGGAAGCCAATGCAGCCCAGTCGCAGGGCTTTACCGAACTGCTCCCGGCCGATAGGGTGGACGCGGGTCTCATCGGCAAGGTCGAGGCCTTGGAAAAGGCCTGGCGACAAGGCCTCCCGCTCTCTCCCTGGGAATCCCTGCGAAACTCCTTGGCCGGGCATGGGGAAGGGACTTCCACCGTCGTTTCCCGCACCTTCACGACTCGCAAGCATTTCGCCCCCGCGCAAATCCGCGCCTGGTTCGCTCCGGAAGCCGGCAATCGGTCCGGTTCCCTGCTGGGGAAATTGGCTACGGAGCTGTCGGTGCGGGAGCGTGCCGCGCTGGAGACCGCGCTGCTGGATGTCTTCGCGGGTCCGGGAGCGGACTGGCGGCAGAGCTACGATTTCCTCGTCTATCGCTTCGCCGGGGTCAGCGCAAAGTAGTCGTCTGGCCCTCGGGCCGGGGTTTCCGCGCGGCCTTGGAGGCCCAGCGTAACGCATCGGTTACGTGCCACTGGTAATACCGCTTGCGCGTGGGATTCATCGGGGATTCGCCGATGATTTCCAGGCAGGAGTCGCGCCAGGCCTTGAGGCCGGCGATGGCTGCGACGGAAGGATTTTCGCCCACGCCCAAGGTGTCCTCGGTCAGGTGCTTGTAGCGCAAGGCCTCCACGAATACCGGGTAGAAGACCAAGTCCCGGAATTGGAAGCTCGTATCCGGCGCCAGGCGCCTTTCGGGCCGGGAATCCAAGAGGCTGTACTGATAGCGGACCAGGTTCGCATAGCGGCGGCTGGAGAAGTCCTGGGTGCCGAAGGAAACGATACGGGCCGCCATGGCCTGACGGTTCTTGGTGGAGTAGAAACTATCCGGATAGAAGCACAGGGCCTCGTCGGTCTTCAGGAAGGTGTAATAGGCATTGCGTGGAAACGAGTTTTCCAAAGTCTTGAAAATTTCGCGCTTCTCCCGCTTCAATTCCTCCTCGTAAGGCGAGAGGAACTCGACCAGGAAAAGCTGGCTGGCCACGGATGTGTATTGCCCTTGGTAGGCGCTGATGCGTAACCCTTCCAGGCCGGCCTTCATGGAAACGCTGCGGCCGATGATCTTGAGCGTGCCGCGCACGAAGAGCGGCGCATTGGCCGAGGTGCAATTGAAGATGCCCGTGCCCATGTAGCTGTCGCGGGTTCTGGAATCCTGCGCGCGCGAACGTTCGAGCAGTTTCAGCGCCTGGAAGCCGTCGCCCATGGCCTGGCTCGGATTGGAATGGATCTTCAAGGTGGCGAGGAATCCCCGGATACCACCCATGATCAAAAGGTAGGTCGGATGGTTCGGATCCTTCGCGAGCGGGGCTTTGCAAAGCAGGCGTCCCTGTTCGGCCGTCTCCTCGATGGATGTCAGGAGCGCCTTCTCCTCTTCCTCATCCTCGAAATCGCCGTTCTGATAAAGCATGACGTCGATGGCGATGGAGAGCAGATAGCTGAGCGGCGGCAGGTTTTGCGCGGCTTCCATTTCGCGCAGGACCGCCAGGGATTTGCGGGCGCGTTTGTTGTTCGCCGAATAGGCATGCCGCAAGGCCTGGTGCGCGAGGTCGCTTTGCGTTTGGGTGATGTCCTTGTAAAGACCGAAGCCGGTGTCCCATTCCATGGCGGAGTCCGCGGGGAATGTTTCCGATCTCGCCGCCTCGGCCCGGGACAACCCTGCCAGGGCAAGCGCAAAGAGAGCCGCCAGGGGATAAAGCCGTACGTTACGGACTAATTTGATTATTTTCAAAGTAAGAATCCGGGAAAGAAAGCGATACCAATCGGACCTGGAGTCGCGGGTATTATTTGCCTATAAAACATAGTAAAAACCCCAGTCCGCACTTCTTTGGCGCCCGCTTGAGTCCGATTTTCAAAACGGTAACCGCCAAGTTTCATCGCATGCTCTCCCATCTGGATCGGGCGGGCATGGATCAGGATATCCGCTGGACCCGCCAATTCGCCGCGCGGCTCGCCCGGGTCCTGGTCTTGGCCGGGATGAGCGTTCCGGTCAACCAAATCCCGGTCCGCGCCAGCGCCCTGACCTATACCACCATTCTATCATTCGTTCCCCTCATGGTCATCCTTTCCGCCGTGGCGGGGCGCTTCGGCTATCTGGATCTGCTCTCGCACCTGGTCTTTTCCATGGCCGATACCATGAATCTGGACATCAATCTTGATCCCGTGCTGAAGATGATTGACATCGCCCAGAAGGTCGACTTCCACAAGCTGGGACTGATTGGCAGCATCGGTCTTCTCTTCACCTTCTTCCTGTCCATGAGCAATATCGAATTGGCCATGGATCAGATCTGGGATATCCGCAAAGACAGGAACTGGTGGCGGCGCATCAAGGAGTTCACGCCCTTCCTCATCCTGTTGATTCTGTTGGTCTTGGGCGTAGGCAATCTCATCCTCAAATACCGGGCCTTCCTGGATGCCAAGTTTTCCGGTGCCGCCGTACCGCATATCGTCCACGAAACCATCCTGCTCTTCTCCACCATTTCCGTGATCGGTTTCGTCTGGTTGGGGTTGGTGATGTTGTTCTATCTCATACCCAATACCAAGGTGCGAATCTCTCCCGCCATCCTGGCTGCCTCGCTCTCGACGGGGGTCCTCTACCTCTTGAGCCGCCTTCTGACTTTCTTCCCCAATTTTTTCTTCTCGCAGAGCAGCTTCATCTATGGTTCGTTGGCCATCCTGCCGGTCGCGCTGCTCATGATCTATCTGATGTGGCTGGTGGTGCTTTATGGGGCCGCGGTGGGTTTCATCTACCAACGCCTCTATCATTCCCGGGATAAGGTCCTTGCTGCCAAGTCGAATGATTACGGGGCTTTCCAGCGCATGGAAAAAGAGGTGTTCGCTGTTCTCCGGGCCGTCCATGCCCTGTCCGGATCCAAGGCCGTCGAAGGCCGGCATATCGTGCCCCTGGGTAAACTTGCAACCGAACTGTGGGACGATGTCCATTCCGTCGAGGCCCTGGCCGAACCCCTGGTGGATCTGGGTCTCCTGGCCAAGCGCCGTATCCGCACCGGACCGGTCTACATGCCCCGCACCACCTTGGCCGAGGTCGATCTCACCGCGCTCCATAATCTCCTCCTGAGGCTCGATCCTAAGGGCGAAGGCAAGCTGCGGGCCCAGACCTCGGTCGATGAGCTCAAGCATACCCTGGGCATTCTCTACTCCTCCGGGAAACGCAACCCGCCTCTTTATCTGAGCACGGTCTGGGCGGATAAGGATCAGGTTCAGGATCAGCAACCGGGATCCCAAAAGGAATGATGGTGCTTTTCTCCCATCCGCATTCGACTTGGGAATATGCGGCGTTGTTTGGAGTGGGCTGCCTGGTCTCCTTCATCAATTCCGTATCCGGCGGCGGCTCCGTCCTGAGCCTGCCCTTGCTGATATTCCTGGGCCTCCCCGCGGCGGAAGCGAATGGAACCAACCGCCTGGGAGTATTGATGGGCTCGATCGGTTCCTTGATCGGTTTCCGTCACCATGGTATTTTCCTCCCGCGTCTGGCCTGGCAGGTGGGATGGCCCGCGGCCTTGGGTTCCTTGGTGGGGGCGTTGCTGGCCGTACGGCTTCCGGATCGGATTTTCAATCCCATCCTGGCGGTGGTGATCGTCTTCGTCGTCACCATGACCTTGCGCGGGCATGGGATTGCGGCCTCGCCGGACGAAACACCGAGGTTACGGGGAGGTTGGCTGGCCACGGGAATCTATGCCGCCATCGGCTTTTACGGGGGATTCATCCAGGCGGGTTCGGGACTGATTATGATCTACGCCTTCGGCCTGCTGGGCAATCTCGACATCTTCCGCATCAATGCCCTCAAGGTCTCCAATACCATCCTGTTCATTTCCGTCTCCTTGATCGCCTTCGCCTTCGCGGGTAAGGTCAATTGGCCGATGGCGGCCGCGCTTGGGTTGGGCAATCTGATCGGCGGCTGGAGCGGCAGCCACTGGCAAGTGAGGCAAGGGGAGGTCTGGGTGAACCGGTTCCTATTGGGTTCGGGATTGGCCATCGCGGCCAAATTGTTGTGGGACACCTGGACGGCTTGGTAAGTGGGTGATTGGGCCCGATCCAAGTATGTTTTAGCCCATGCCACAATCGGAGCAGCCCTCGACCTTACCTTACCTCAGGCCTGTCCTGCCAGCCCTGCTGGGATTGTATTGCGTCCTGGTTTTCGGCTCCTGCCTATTCGAAACCGCCACTCCGATTCCGGGTTCCGATCGGCGCCTCGACTATCGCGTGAGCGTGGGGCCCAAGGGGAAATCGGAATGCAAGGTGGAAATCCGCATCCGCGCCTGGCCGGATGAGGGCCCTAAGGTTTTCCAAGCGCCTAAATACTATAGCGATAATCCCGGCTTGCCCGTGCCTGGCCTCAAGGCCGCCGACCTTGCCGTCGCCGATGCCCGAGGCCGAGCCTTGGCTGTCCGGGACACGGTTTTGACCGGTATGAGTCTGGACGGGAATTTCATCGTCGTTCCCGGGAATGCGGTTACCCTCTCCTATTCCGTGGACTTGGCTCCCGCAGATTCCACCCGCTTCGGGATTCCTTTTCCCAATACCGGGGTCGGAGTGGAGCTCATCGACGGGGCTTATTTCTTCCTGCTGCCCCTGGTGGGCGACGATATCCCCGCGCAATGGCGCACGCCCCTGGATATCCGCTTGGAATTCGCGCCGGCTGCGGGACGGGTCCTGGTCGGCACCGATGCCAAGGCCGCCTTCCGCACCAATTACGAGCTGATGTTCGTGCGCGCCGCCTTCGATCCGCTTACCGCTTCCACCTTCACCATGCGCAACCATGAAGTCACCACCTATGCCACCGCCACCGATTCCGTGCAGGTCGCGCCGTTCCAGGTCATGATTGAGAAATGCATCCGATTGGTGGAGGATTCCCTGCTGCCGCTGCCCACCTACCGTTATTTCATCGGCGAGAATTCAGCCTTTTACGGTATCGAAGGCTCGCAAGGCTATTGGTACCGCCAGGACGCCCAAACCCTTCCGGGCGTGCATATCCATGAGATGGTGCATACCTTTGTCGGCATCTATAACGGCGATCTGGAAGACCCCTGGTGGAAAGAAGCGATGACCGACTACCTAGGCAACCTCCTTCCCCTGCAGGCAGGGCTTGTCCCCGAGCATGTCTTCGTGGACGAAGTCCTGGCGCCCCGCGATACGGTACCGGCGGTGTTACACTATGCCCTGTCGGCGCCCTTGGTCCGCAACCATCTCTTCGCGCCGGTCGATTCCGCCTATGTCGACGCGCCGGATCCGGAGAACTTCATCCAGCTCGTCTATGGGAAGGGCGCGCAGGCGGCCATGATCCTGGATCGCTATATCC
>DAINDC010000042.1:0-18703 GCA_036732085.1 Fibrobacterota bacterium
GGGTCAGGAAGCCCGTCCTGTCTATATTTTCACCCACTCGATCGCCCGAAGAGCCTGAAGAATGAGATCAAGGCCCCGCCAAAGGCGAAACCGTCGCCTTGACTCCTTGCGCATAGGGCGTGGCGCGGATGCCGAATCGGGCTGTGAATTTCCCGGAGTCGAAGACATAATCCCGATCGTACTGGTACATCATCTCCGGCATCTCCCGCATGATGGGCATGAACAGGCCGAGCAGCTTGAGCAGCCATATGGGCAGGATGGAAATGCCGGCGGGACCTCCCATCTCACGGATGAATAGGGCGGCCATCTCCCGGCCGGTCAGCGTCTCCGGATCCGTGGGCAGATGCCAGACTTGGTTGTAGGCGTCCTCGGTATTGCCCAGGAGGGCCGTGGCCTTGGCGGCATCGGGCGTGAAGGTGAAGGAATGCTTCTTATCGGCATCCATGAACCAGTTCGCCTTCTTTCCCTTCTTGAGATTCTTATACACGACTTCCAGCAGGAAGCTCTTTTCATTGCCGGGCCCGTAAAAGTCGGCGGACCGCGCAATCAGGGCTTGCAGCTTTCCGGTCCGCGCGGCTTGCATAAGTGTTTCGGCGATCTCCTTCCGGACCGCGCCCTTCTTGCTCGGCGGGCGGATGGCCGTCGCTTCCGTCATATGGGACAGGCCATCCTGATCGTACATATAGACATTGTCGAAGAAGACCAGCTTGGCCTTATGCTTGACGCAGGCGTCGATGGCGCTCCGCATCAGTTTGGGCCAGCGTTCCCGCCAGACCTTGAGGTTATAATCGAATCCCACCATGAGATAGACGATGGAAGAGCCCGCGATGGCCTTCTCCACCTGATCCGGATCGGAAAGGTCGGCGGGGAAGAGTTCGTCGGTCGCATTCACCTTTTTCGGATTGCGGCTGACCAGGCGGATCCGGTTCGTATAGGCGCCGAGTTCCTTCGCCAGGGGCGCGCCGATGGTCCCGTTCGCTCCCAGTATCGTTTGCAATCCAGCCGATTTTTCCGCCATCGCCAACCTCTTTCCCGACCCATGCATGCGCCTGATCGGATAGCATAATAGCAATCCTGGCTGCGCCGGGTAACGGGGAGGTAACTGCCGACGCCTTACCTCGCGTCCAGCTCCTGGAATTTCAAGGCCAGGTTGAAGGCCGCGCCCGAGATCTTCCATTTCGATTCCATTCCCGGGACCGAGCCGGAAATCCAGAGGTAACTCGCCGTCGGGCAGAGGCGGATGTTCCGGGTCAGGTTGAACTCCAGGCCCGCGCCCGGCTCCAGGATGAGGAAGCTGTGGCGGGACAGGCTGTCCAGATCCATATCGCCGCCCACCTGCACTCCGCCCGCGCCTACCAGGAGGTTGAAGACGAGATGGGTGCGATGTTCCGGATTCGGGATGGCTTCCAATTTCATTCCGCCCACCGCCATATTCAACGGGGAAGGATCCGGGCCGTCCGCAATGATATTGGAGGCCAGGACATAGCCTTCGAATCCGAGCGAGACCACGGAGCCCACCACCCATCCGATGCCGGCTCCCGGCCAGAAGACCAAGGAATCGTTCAGGGAGGAGACTTTCATCTTGGGCGCGAAATAGGACGCGTTTTCCGGGCTATCCGTTTTCAGCCAGGTGTCATCGCCGGCCAGGACCGATTTTCCCAGGCATAGGAATGCGAGAAGGACGAGCAAACGGCGCATAGGACCGACCCATGGTTGTGAGTGATATAAGGTATGTAACGAGGGATTCTGAAATAAAAAACCATTCCGCGCGCTCGGAGTCCAAGCGCAATCGCTCCCAGGTGATCCGGGAAAGGTTTCCCCGATCCGCCAATTTTTATCTTAGTTGAATGCGGCTCCCATATCGGGCTGAAAAAATGTTTCGCCAGGCGATGATCCTCTTCTCCGTGGCGACGGTTTATTTTCTTGCGGGAAGATTCGGCTTGTCCATGGCATCGGTGCATCCGAGCGCCAGCGCCGTATGGCCGCCCACGGGGCTTGCGATTGCGGCGGCGACCTTGCTTGGCTACAGGATATGGCCGGCCATCCTGGTCGGATCCCTTTTTGTGAATGTGATGCAAACCGGCGACGTTCCCAGTTCCTTGGGCATTGCTTGCGGCAATACGGCGGAAGCCGTGGTCGGCGCCTGGTTCCTGATCCGCGCGGGAGGCCGCGAGGCTTTCAACCACAGCCGAACCCAATTCCGATTCATCGTTTTCACGGGACTGCTCAGCACGGCCCTCAGCGCAAGCGTGGGGGTCGCGTCGCTTTTCCTGCGCGATCTCGCCGGCATCGATGAGCTCTGGCCTATCTGGCTCAATTGGTGGGTTGGGGATTCGAACAGCGCCTTGATCCTGGCCCCGCTCCTGGTCATGGCGTCGGATACCAAATTTTGGCGAGTCCCCTCCAGACGGCGCTTCGTCGAGGACGCGGCTCTTACCCTGGCCTTGATCCTATTGCATGTGGTCGTTTTCGGCGGCTTCATTCCGGGAGCCGGCAGGCTGTACCTGCTGGGTTACCTGGGCATCACTTTGTTCCTCTGTATCGCCTTCCGTTACGGTCAGCTCGGGTCCGCCATAGCCGTTGCCGGCGTATCCGTGATCGCCATCTGGGGAACCTTAGCGGATCGAGGCCCCTTCGCCCCGGAGGATATGGATCTCTCCATGGTGCTGCTGCAGCTTTACCTGGGATCCCTATCCGTAACCATGCTCAACCTGTCGGCCGTGGTCTGGAGCCGGAAGCGTACGCAGGCGGAACTCGACGATCGGAAAAAGAGCCTGGACAATATCATCCGGACCGTACCGGGAGTCGTTTGGGAAGCCTGGAAGCGGCAGGACAGGGCGGCCCTGCACCTCGACTACGTCAGCCCCTATGTCGAATCCATGCTGGGTTACTCCACCGGCAAATGGCTTTCCACTCCGGGATTCTGGTTGAGCGTAATCCACCCGGAGGACAAGGAAAGGGTGGCCCGGGAAGCCGCCGCCTTTTTCGAGGAGGGCAAGGGCGGCGTGATCAATTTCCGGTGGATCGCCAGGGATGGCCGGGTGGTCGACGTGGAAAACCGGACCGTGGTCTTGCTGGACTCCCAGGGCAAGCCCGAGGGGATGCTGGGCATCACCATGGATATCAGCGACAGGCTGAAGGTGGAGAAGCGCTTGCTGCTCTCGGAGGAACAGCTGCGTTACGGGCAAAAAATGGAGGCCGTGGGACGGCTGGCCGGAGGCGTCGCCCATGATTTCAACAACCTGCTCACCTCCATTCTCGGGTATACCGATCTTCTCATGGCCCAGCTTGAGCCTCCCAGCCCCATGATCGCCTATGCAAAGGAGATCCTCGCCGCCGGTGAAAGGGCCGCGGCCATGATCCGCCAGCTGCTGGCCTTCAGCCGCCAGGAGGTGATCCAACCCCGGCCCCTGGACCTTAACAACGTGGTCGCGGAAATGGAAGGAATGCTGCGCCGGATCATCGGAGCGAGCAATCTGCTTAAGATTTCCTTGCAGCCGGGGCTACATCCCATCAAAGCCGATCGGGATCAGATTTGGCAAATGATCCTGAATCTGGTGGAAAATTCCCGCGATGCCCTGCCCGAAGGGGGCGTCATCGTCATCGAGACCGCCAATGTGCGCGCCTCGGAAGAGGCGGATGACTTCTTTCTGAAGCCCAGGGCCGAGGAATGCGTCCGCTTCACGGTGCGCGACAACGGGGTCGGAATCGGGAAGGAGGCCATGGTGCATCTCTTCGATCCGTTCTTCACCACCAAGAAGGTTTCCAAAGGGGTGGGGCTGGGGTTGTCGACAGTTTATGCAATCGTGGATCGGAACGGGGGCGGGCTCCGGGTGATCAGCGAACTCGGATCGGGCAGCGTCTTCCAGATTTACCTGCCCCGGACCATGCAGGAAGAGGTGCAGGAGGTGCCTTCACCGCAAGCCGCGGGAACCGATACGCCCGCGGAAGGATCCGGAAATATCCTCCTGTTGGAAGAGGATGAAGGCGCCCGCGTGATCATTGCCGAGATCCTCAAGAAGAAGGGCTTCTCGGTGCTCGAAGCCTGCGATACGAAGTCGGCCCTGGCCCTTCTGGAAAAGGGGGCGGGGACCCTTTCCCTGCTGCTCGTCGACATCATTCCGCCAGCCGATGCGGCGCTGAAGATGACGGAGGCCCTGTTCGCGCGTCATGCCGAATTGAAGGTGGTTTTCCTGGTCGAGTATTTGGGCCAGATCCAGGTTCCCCCGGCCCTCCCCGCGGATCGCGTCGTGTTGATGGAAAAGGTCTTCACCCCGCAGCAACTCATCGATGTGGTGGACGAGATGCTTGCCGAACCCGTTTCTGGTTGAAGCGGGTTTCAGATGTCTTCGGTTTGTCCCCAACCTTCGCCCGAACCGCGCGTGATCACGTCATCGCTGGCGAGAACCGTCCCCGCATCCAGATCCGATGTCCCGTGCAGGCGCGCATAGTAAGGAGCGAAGTCCGCGCGCGTGGCCGCGAAGAGCTTTGCGAAACTGTCGATGACGAAATAGGTTTTCTGGAAAGTGTCGATCCGGTATTTGGTGCGCATCACCCGGAGCAGGTCGAAGCCGATGCGGTTGGGCGCGGCGCTGTCGAGGCAATAGAGGGATTCCGATTTGGAGGAGAGGATGCCGGATCCGTAGATGCGCAATCCCGATGGGCCCCGGATGAGGCCGAACTCGACCGTATACCAGTAAAGGCGGGCCAGGTGGGCGATTTCCCCCAGGCGCTTGGCCCGCATGCCGCCCTGTCCGTAGGCCTGCATATAGTCGGCGAAGACGGGATTCATCAGCAAGGGCACGTGGCCGAAGAGATCGTGGAAGACGTCCGGCTCCTGCAGGTAGTCCATCTGCTCGGGCTTACGTATCCACCAGGTTACGGGGAAGCGGCGGTTGGCGAGGTGTTCGAAGAAGACGTCATCCGGCACCAGGCCCGGCACGGCGACGATGGCCCAACCGGTGGCCCGAGTCAGGATTTCCGTGAGGCGGGCGAAATCCGGGATGCCCTGGGCGGCCACTCCCAGGCCCCGCAGGCCCTGCAGGAACTCCTCGCAGGCGCGTCCCGGCAGGAGCGAGGCCTGATGCTCGAACAGGGTGCGCCAGGTGGCATGATCGGCGGCGGTATAGCTTTCGATGGGCTGATCGATGATATGGTCGGGACGTGGTTCCATGGGTCGCCTCCAGCCCTCCGATTCATTCCCGGGCCGGCGGGACCCAGGCGGGCAAAACCAGGCCCCGGCACTCCCCGAGTCCGATGCGCGCGAAACCTTCCGCTTCGCAGTATCCCTTCAGGATCACCTCGTCGCCGTCCGCCAGGAATCGCCGCGTCTCGCCGCCGGGCAGGGCGATCGCTTCCTTGCCGCCTTGCGTCCTTTCCAACAGGCAGCCCTGGTTCTCCTGCGCCGGCCCCGACAAGGTCCCGGATCCGAGCAGGTCGCCGGGCCGGAGGTTGCAGCCATTGCTGGCATGGTGCGCGAGCAACTGTCCGGGAGTCCAATACAGATCGCGGCTATTCGCCCGGCTGAGCCGGAACGGCGCCAAGCCGTTGGCGCGCATGGCCGCGGTGAGGAGGAAAAGTTCAAACGTGATATTCAGTCCGGCCCCGGACCTGTTGGCCTGCGCGGCTTGATCGAGATACGGCAACGGCGCGGGATCGCCTTCGGGACGGGAGAAAGCCGGGACCCGATACGGTTCCAAGGCTTCCATGGTCACGACCCAGGGGGAAAGCGAGGTGGCGAAACTCTTGGCTAGGAAGGGGCCGAGCGGTTGGTATTCCCATTTTTGGATATCGCGCGCGGACCAATCGTTGAGCAGGCAGAGGCCGAACAGATGTTCTTCCGCCTCCAGGATGCCGATGGGTTCGCCCAAGCGGTTGCCCCGGCCCACCAGGAACCCGGCTTCCACCTCATAGTCCAGGACCTGGCTGGGGCCGAATCCCGGCTGGGCTTGATCGTCGGCCTTGGTCTGGCCATGGGGACGGCGGATGGGCGTGCCGCTGACCACTATGGAGGAGGCGCGGCCATGATAGCCGATGGGAATGAATTTGTAGTTGGGCAGAAGGGGCTGATCGGGCCGGAACAGGCGTCCCACATTGGCGGCATGGTAGATGGAGGCGTAGAAATCCGTATAGTCGCCGATGGCCGCGGGCAGGCCGAGTTCGGACTCGGACATCCAGGGTAACAGGCGTGTTTCCCAGTCCGCTTGGCCCCGGATGCGGGTATCGCCTTGCCTGAGCAGGGCGCTGGCCTGTTTGCGCAGGGCCGAGGCGTACTCACGTCCCAGCCCCGCCAGGGCATTGAGCGAGGCCTCGCCGCAGACCGTCGCCGCTTCCGCCGCCAAACCGGTGAACAATCCCGCCGCGCGGCAGGCCGTCACGTCCAGGATCCGATCCCCGATGGCGATGCCGGCATGGGGCGTATCCTTCCTGCCACGCCTTTTGAAGATGCCGAAGGGCAGGTTCTGGATTGGAAAATCGTTGGGGACGGAGTCGCTGCCGGATCCGTTCGGTTCACCGGCGGAGCCGCTTGGTTCAGTAGGGTTGGCGGATAGGACCCAGCTCCGGAGCGAGCGGTCATGGGTTTCATCAAGCTTGGGAGTCATAGGAAACCGGCCTCTCGCAAATCCTCGCCGGGTTCTTCGAAGGAGCACGAACCGAAGGCGAGGGCGAAATTGCGGCGCGCGCTCCGCAGTTGCGAAGCCCCGAGCCGATGCCCCTGCCAGGCCACCTCTTCTTCCCGGAAGGCGAAGGCCCGCGGCGATTCCTCCCGCAGCAGGTCGGCCAAGGATTCCGGATCCATTCCGTTCGCGGAAAAGGCAGCCGCCAGGAAAACGTTGAGGAAGCCGTGCATCTTGGCCTGGGCGCTATCGGGCGCATAGGTCAGGGGTCGCGCCGATCGGACGGGGTGGTGCAGGCCGGCCGTGGCCTTGAACGGGACTTCCGCCCGGGCGCAGGCCGCCAGGAAACGGGCCAAGGCTTCGGGGGACGGGAAAAGATCGCCCGTAACGCCTCCGGTACGGACCTTGGCGCGTCCGCCGGCCGCGGCGATGGCGGCCAGCAAGGGGGCGGGATCCGCTTGGATGGAAACCTCGAAATAAGCGGTAAAGCCTGGAACGAGATCGAGGCCGAGACCGGGACCGGGACTGCGACCGAGACTAAGGCCGAGGCCAACGGTAGCTGCCCAGGCGGATATTTGCGCCATGGCGGCCCGGATCTCCTCCGCCGTTTCCACCTTCATCTCGATCGAATCAATGATGGCTCCCCGGTTGAAAGCGGCGATGGCCTTCAAATCGGCGATCAAATCCTTCCCTATCAGCACGCTCAAGCGCCATGGCGGATCCCGGGAATCGCCATCCGAAATGGAAGCGACCGACTTTGAAAACTCCTCCAAACGGGAAACGGGCAGGACGAAGCGTCCCAGCCACGTAGCTTGCGGGCTACGGGTATAGGCCGCATAGTTGCGCACTGCGGCGGCCATGTCCAAGGCCGCAGGCGGGAACAGGCCCGCATAGTCGATGAGGCCCTCCATCAGGATATCCAGCGTCGCGTCCATGGTTCATTCCCGCCGGAAACGTTTCGGCAGGTCCTTCCAGCACATTGGATAATCGGTTTGCAGGCAGGCGGATTCCAGGGCGAGGCGGGTGGGATTGAGGACCCAGCGCGTCTCGAACATGAAGGCCAGGGTATCACTCAGGTATTGCGGCTTGAGCTCGGCGTCCGCGGCCTTGAGGAAGGTCCCGGCATCGGGCCCGTGGCCGGTCATGGCATTGTGCAGGCTGGCGCCGCCCGGCAGGAAGCCTTCGGCCTTGGCGTCATAGGCCCCGCGGATGAGCCCCATGAATTCGCTCATCGCATTGCGATGGAACCAGGGCGGGCGGAAGGTATGCTCGGCCACCTGCCACCGCTCCGGGAAGAGGACGAAGTCGGCATTGGCCGTGCCGGGCATTTCCGAGGGGGAGGTCAGCACGGTGAAGATGGAAGGGTCGGGATGGTCGAAGCTCACCGAGCCCAAGGCATTGAAGCGCCGCAGGTCGTATTTATAGGGCGCATGGTTGCCGTGCCAGGCGACGACATCGAGCGGCGAATGGTCGAGTTCCGCTTCCCATAGGTGTCCCTGGAATTTGGCGAGCAGTTGGAATCGGCCCTCCCGCTCTTCGAAGGCGGCCACGGGAGTCAGGAAGTCGCGCGCATTGGCCAGGCCGTTGGCGCCGATGGGTCCGAGCTCGGGCAGTCGGAAGGGGGCGCCGTAGTTCTCGCAGACATATCCGCGCGCGGGGCCGTCCGGCAAGTCCACCCGAAATTTCAAACCGCGGGGTAGCACGCAGATTTCCCCCGGCGCGGCCTCCAGCGTCCCCATCTCCGTCCGCAGGATCAAGCTGCCCAGTTGCGGGACCACCAGTAATTCCCCGTCGTTATCGCAGAAGAAGCGATCGGTCATGGCGGCATTGGCGGAATAGACATGGATGCCGATGCCGGACTGTAGGGTAACCTGTCCGTTACTGGCCACGGTGAGCAGCCCGTCCAGGAAATCAACGGGCCGATCGCCATCTGGGAGCGGGAAGGGATCCCAGCGCAAGGCATCGGGCGAGGTGGGGATTTCCATGCAGGGCGAGCTCCGCAGGGCGCCTTCGGGAAAGCGCCGGAAGGGCGGTTGCGCCGCCGAGGGCAGGATGCGATACAGCCAGGAACGTCGGTTCAGGTGGCGCGGGCTGGTGAAGGCTGTTCCGCTGAATTGCTCAGCATAGAGTCCGTAGGGGGCCTGCTGGGGGGAGTTCTGGCCTACGGGCAAGGCGCCGGGCAAAGCTTCGGTCGCGAACTCGTTTCCGAATCCGCTTTGATAGGCCAAGGAGGCGGAGCCGTCGCTCATATGCAAGCACCGCTCATGTGTAGCCGTCGCTCATACCAGGTTCCCTCTCCGATCCTGCTCGCGTTCGATGGCCTCGAACAAAGCTTTGAAATTGCCCTTGCCGAAACCCTGGCACCCTTTGCGCTGGATGATTTCGAAAAAGAGAGTGGGACGATCCTCCAAGGGCCGCGAGAAGATTTGCAGGAGGTATCCCTCGTCATCCTTGTCCACCAGGATGCCCAATTCCTTCAGGGTCCCGATGGCCTCGGCGATATCGCCCACGCGGCCCGGCAAGGATTCGTAATACGTATCCGGCACGCGCAGGAACTCCACCCCGTTGGCGCGCAAGCGGGAAACGGTGTGGAGGATATCCTCGGTCAGGAGCGCGATATGCTGCACGCCGGGGCTGCGGTAGAAATCGTTATACTCCTCCACCTGGCTCTTCCGGCGTCCGGGCGCGGGCTCGTTGATCGGGAACTTGAGGGTCTTGGATCCATTGGCCATCACCACGCTATTGAGCGCCGTGAATTCGGTGCTGATATCCTTGTCCTCGAAGGTCATGAACCGCTCCAGGCCCAGCACGCGCATGTACCAGGCTTCCCATTGCCGCATTTCCCCGAGGTTGACATTGGCGACATAGTGGTCCAGGGCGAGCAGGCCGGCATCTCGCCCCTCCGCCTCCGACTTGGCGAAGCCCGGCAGGAAGGGTCCGCGGTAATCGCCCAGAGATAGGAAAGAATGGATCGTGTCCCCGTAGACTTTCACGGCCGATCGTTTGACCGTGCCCTGTTCATCCCGGAATTCCTTCGGCGCGGCGGCGGGTTCGGCTCCGCGGGAAACCGCCAAGCGGAAAGCCGCCTCGGCATCGTCCACTTCCAATACGATATCGCGCACGCCGTCCCCGTGCTTGCGGATATGCTCGCCCACTTCCCCTTCGGGAGTGAGGGGCGAGGTCATCACCAAGGTCGCCCGGCCTTGGGTGAGCGCATACGAAGCCTTATCGCGCCAGCCGGTTTCCAATCCGCCATAGGCGATCCGCTGGAAGCCGAAGGCCTGGCGATAGTAGTAATCCGCTTGCTTGGCATTCCCCACGTAGAATTCCACATGGTGGACCTTTTTGATTTTCAGGGCAGTCTCAGGCATGGTACCCCCTAGATTCATTATACCGTTTTAACGCCGGCGGAACCAGACTGTCTCCAAAGGCGGCCCGTTTCCCGGATGGCCTCCATGGCTTCGGGATTTTCCAGCGCCGAGACGTCGCCCGGATCTTCACCCAGAAAGGCCGCGCGGATGACGCGACGCATCACCTTGGCATTGCGGGTGCGAGGCAGGGCGGGCACGAAGCAAATCCGTTCCGGCCGCAAGGGCTTGCCCAATTCGTCGGCCACGCGCCGCTTCAGGGTTTCTTCCCAGGCCACCGAGGATGCTTCCATGGCGGTCGGTACGCAGAAGGCGATCATAGCCGTTCCCTTGAGCGCATCGGGCACGCCCACCACGGCGGCTTCTTTGACGAGATCATGTCCGGCCAGGATGGACTCCACTTCCGCCGGCCCTACCCGCTTGCCGGCGATCTTGAGCGTGTCGTCGCTGCGGCCCAGGATGGACCATTGCCCGCCGGCTTCCTCCGGATCGACGCGCGCCCAATCCCCATGCACCCAAACCTCCGGCCAGCGCGACCAATAGGTGGCCAGATATCTTTCTGGATCCTTCCAGAAGCCGCGCGCCATGCCTATCCACGGCTGCCGCAGGACCAATTCCCCCACGGTCCCGCGCACCGGACGGCCGGCCTCGTCGACCACATCGGCGGCCATGCCGGGACAGGGCGCGGGGAAGTCGCAGGGCCGGATGGGAAGCAGGGGATTGCCCATCAGGATGCCGCCGGAGATTTCCGTGCCGCCCGAATAGTTGATGATCGGCAGGCGGCCGCCGCCCACCTTTTCGAACAGCCACCACCAGGGATCGGGATTCCAAGGCTCTCCCGTGGAAGCCAGGATCCGCAGCCGCGAGAGGTCATGCCGGGACGGCCAGTCGTCGCCTTGGGCGGCCAGGGACCGGATCAAAGAGGGCGAGACGCCGAGTATCCCCACCTGATGCCGCGCACAAAAAGACCAGAGGCGATCGGGACCGGGATAATCCGGAGCCCCATCGTAGAGGACCAAAGTGGCTCCCAGCAAGGCGGCCCCATAGATGAGCCAAGGCCCCATCATCCAGCCCAGATCCGTAACCCAGGTGATACGGTCCCCGGGCGCTACGTCGGTTCCGAGGGCCATGTCCTGGGCCGCCTTCACCGGAAAGCCGCAATGCGTATGCAGGATGCCTTTGGGTCGGCCCGTGGTTCCGGAGGTATACAGGATCAGCAGCGGATCCTCGGCGGCGGTGGCCTCGGCCTGCCCGTATCCTTCCGGCGCGGCGGCGCCGAGTGCGAGCAAGTCTTCCCAGGTCGTTTCCCGGCTGGCCGGATGGAAATCACCCAGGCGCGAAACCACGAAGACGTGGATCACGCTCGGGCACGAGGCCAGCGCCTCATCCATGGCGGCCTTGGCCAAAACCGGTTTTCCCCGCCTGGGAAAGCCGTCGCAGGTGAACACCGCTTTCGCCTGCACGTCCTGCAGGCGGGTTGCGAGCGCGGTGGGGCCGTATCCGGAGAAGAGGGGCACGGCCACCGCGCCGATGCGGCCGATCGCGAGCAGGGCGACTACCGTTTCCGGCAGCATGGGCAGGTGCAGTCCGATGGCATCGCCTTTCCCCAAGCCGCTGGCGCGCAAACCGGCCGTGCATTTTTGCACCTCGGAAAATAACTGCGCGTAGGTCAGGCTCCGTGCGGGTTGCGAGGCATCGCTTTCCTCGCCCTCCCAGATCACGGCCGGCAGGGAGGCGGTCGCGGCGCCTTGATGCTTGTCCAGGCAACTGCGGGTGATGTTCATCCTTCCGCCCACGCACCATTGCGCCCAAGGCATGCCGTGCGATTGATCGAGGATGCGGTGGTAAGGTCGCTCGAAACGGATATCGAGGAATTGCAAGACGCGTTCGGTGAACCAGCCGACATCGGAAATGGATCGCCGGTAAAAGTCTTCCCAGGAATCGCATCCGCAGTCGGAAATGAAACGCGTTAAGCGGGCGCGGCGGCGCGCGGCTTCATCGGGCTTCCAGGCAACCCTTCCACTCGATCCAGAAGAATCCGCCATGCCCCCTCCAAAGGTTTCGGCATTCGGGAAACGGAACATTCTCACGCGCTCTGAGGGCCTTATTTAATATACCACTTGGCCGGCGGGCTTTCTCAACAACCTCGCCGCCTTACGGATGCGCGGTGATCCAAAAAACTATAAAGCGCATCAAAGTTTCATTTCCGCCTTCCCGAAAACATATTTTAGAAACTTCCAATTTCATAACATCGATTCAGCGAAGGGGAGTTCTGATGGACGAGGTGAATTCCGATGAACCCGAATCCTTGATGACCTTTGGCGGGGGGAACCTGAAAGATGGCGATTTCGTTCGGATCGTCGTGGAAACCTTCCAACACCCTTTCATAATGCTCACTTGGGACTTGCGTGTCCTCGCTGCCAATCGCACCTTCTATCGGACGTTCAATGTTTCGCCGAAGGAGACCACGGGCCGCTTCATTTACGAATTGGGGAACGGCCAGTGGGACATTCCCGCGCTGCGGACCCTTTTGGAAAAGATCCTTCCCACGGAGACAGCCTTCTCGAATTACGAGGTGGTGCATGATTTCCCCATCATCGGAAGGAAGATCATGAAGGTCTCCGCGCGTCGGTTCCTGCAGGGGGAAGGCATGGAGCCGATGGTCCTCATGGCGTTGGAGGATATCACCGAACTCAAAAACATGGAAAACGAACTCCGTCTTTCGGAATCCAAATACCGCAGCCTTTTTGAAACCACCCGCGACGGCATTTTGATCCTCGATTATGAAACAAGGCGGATCGACTCCGTCAATCCCTTCCTCACGGAGTTGTTGGGCTATCCGAAAGAGGAATTGTGGGATAAGGAAGTGGATGCGGCCGGCATTTTCAAGGATGCTGAAGCGGTGAGGACCTTGTTTGAACAGCTCCAGGCCAAGGGCCGGATGCGTTGCGATCATATGCCGCTCAAGTCGAAAGAGGGCCGGTTTATCGATGTTGAAATCGTTTGCAATGTCTTTCAGAGCGGGGACAGGCATTGGGCGCAATGCAATTTCCGCGACATCTCCGAGCGGAAGCGGGTGGATGAGGCGCTCAAGTTCGGGGCTGAAAAGCTCCGCCAATCCCAGAAAGCGGAGGCCATCGGGAAATTGGCCGCCGGCGTCGCGCACGAATTCAACAATCTTCTCACGGCCATCAACGGTTACTGCGTCCTTAGCCTGAATCTGGTCGAGCCCCAAGGGGCATTACACGACAACCTGGAGGAAATCAAGAAGGCGGGAGATCGGGCCGCTATGCTCACCCATCAAATATTGGCCTACAGTCGGCAACAGATCCTGGTGCCGCAAAGGTTGCACATCGGAACCTTGGTGGAGGGCATGCTGAACCAATTGCGGAAGCGGCTCAGGGAGGGAGTGGAACTGGCGTTCATACCGGATCCTTCCCTGGATCTGGTGAAGGCGGATCAAGGCCAATTGGAACAGGTCATCACCAATCTCGTATTGAATGCGAGCGATTCCATTCCCAAGGAAGGGAAGATAACCCTCGAAACCAGGAGGGTGGAATTGGATGAAAACTATGCCAGCCTCCACCCGCTCGTTTTCCCGGGGATATATGCCATGCTGTCGGTCAGCGACACGGGCGCCGGCATGGACGCCGCGACGCGGGCGCATGTATTCGATCCCTTCTACTCTTCCAAGGGTCCGGGCAAGCGCGGGGGATTGGGATTGTCCATGGTCTACGGCATCATCAAGCAAAGCGACGGGCATATATCCGCCTATAGCGAAAAAGGTTTCGGCAGCGTTTTCAAGGTGTACCTGCCGGCCATCAACGCCCAGGGGGAACGGATTTCCACCCCCATCCAAGAGGCCATCGCGCCCGGAAAGGAAACCGTGCTCGTGGTGGAGGATGAGAAGGCGGTGCGGAGCTTCATCCGGGAAGCCCTGATAGCGAATGGGTATACGGTCCTGGAGGCAGGTGATGGGAGCGTTGCGCTATCGCTGATTGAAGGGCACCCTGGCCAAATCGATCTGCTCCTGACGGATTTATTCCTGCCTGGAATGGGCGGCCATGAACTTTCGCAGCGGTTCCTCTTCCGGCATCAGGAAGGCCGGGTCTTGTTCATGTCCGGCTATACCTATGATGCCATTTTCCAGCACGGCTTGTTGGAGGAGAATTTCCACTTCATCCAGAAGCCCTTCACTCCAAGCAGCCTGGTCAAATCCGTCCGGGCTACCCTCGATCTCGAACTCAACAAAACGTATTGATAGCAAGCCCGAGTAAGCCACGCTCCGTTTCAGAGTGCGCAGCCTGCGCATTCCGCGCAAAAAAATTCACAGCGTTTTCCTGACAAGCCGCGAAATTTTCTTTTTCCGGCGCGATTCCGCAGTAATGGAATTGGCCCGGCAATTGCGTTCGCTATCCCCATCTCGCCGCGCATTCGTTCCATCACCAAGGAGTTCCCATGAAAAAGTTTTCTTTTTCGATTTCGAAATGTTTACTGGCCCTGCTCGCAGCAGGAATATCGCAAACGACGCTTATGGCTCAGGAAGGGGCTCAACAAAAGGCCGACCAGGCCCAGAAAACCACGGCATCCGATAAAGAGGAAGCTGCTCCCCTGCATCTGAAAAACAAGCCCGCGGATTATCGCGCAACTGAAAAGGACTTGTCCGACGATTCCCGCGAGAGCAATCCCCGCGGCGAGGAGGCGGTGATCGAAACCTCGCATCCCTATCTGTTGCCCAGGCTCTTCACCATTCCAACCGCCTATTCCCTGCAGTCCTACGAAGTGCGCTTCGCGGGCCAGGGTAACATCCATTCCACCTTGGCCAATATGGGCACGGAGGAAATCAAGGGCTCCGCGGCCATCGGCCTGGGCGGCATCATGGAACTCGGCTACCAACTGGACGAGTATTATACCGTGGAGAATATCTCCGACAAGATCCTGATGGGGTATTTCAAGCTCTCGCTCCTCAATGAGACCCGCTTCCTCCCGGCCATCTCCATTTCCGCCAGCAAGAACTTGAGGAACAGTTTCCACGGCCCGGATTCCCTGGGTTACCTGATGGATCAGGACATGTACGAAGTGGTCTTCTCCAAGGCCTTCAAATTCGGGGACAACCTGGTCACCTTCCATCCCGGCGCGCAGATCATCCGCGACAAGGTGAAATCCGTGAACGGGACCGCCACTGAGGACGGCCGCTATACGGCCACCAAGGTCAATCCGAGATTGGGCATCTCCTGGCAGAGCCGGCCCAAGACCCTGTTCATGTATGAGCTGAAGTTCCTGCATCCCACGGAAGAGTCCATGCTGGCCGCCTCCGGCATCCATACGGATCTGGCCATGGAAAACAACCTCGGCATCCGTTACTACATCCGCAATTGGTTGTGCATCGATTCCGGCATCCGCCATTATTTCGATCTGCAGTCGCATGCGGACGAGATGAAGCTGCATGCGAACTTCGTCGGCGTGATTCCCCTGGCCGCCTTATATGACCGGGTCGAAAACTACCTGAAGAAATGAGTCCGTCCCGATCCCTTTTCGCTTACCGAGCCTTCAACCAGGGAAATGCCATGCGCCCCAGCCTATTCCTCCTCGCCCTCCTCAGCGGGCTCGCTTGTTCCGGCTGGGGCGCGTCCGCTCCTTTGGGAGCGTCCGCTCCTTTGGGAGCGTCTGTTCCCGCGCCGACCAAGGAGCCCCTCCTGGCGGTCATGGACATCCTCAACAATACCGGCGAGTTCGCGGCCTTCGTGGACGGCATGCCGGACATGCTGATCACGGAGCTCATGTGAAACTGGTGGAGCGCACCAAGGTGCAGACCGCCATGAAGGCCCTGAAGCTCGAGACCTCCGGGCTCACTCAGGAGCGGAACCTCGAACTCGGCAAGTGGCTGGGAGTGGATGGCATCCTCTTCGGCGCCTTCAACCGGGTGGGCGACAAGTACCGGCTGGACGTGCGCGCCATCGACGTGCAGACGGGCAAGATCACGGTGGCCGCCAGCGCCACCTGCGGCAAGCAGAACATCCTGGACATCATTCCGGAAATCGGCGGCGAGCTGCGTAAAAAACTGCTCGATGCCTCCCTCGGCAGGCCCTTCAAATCCGCCGAGCCCGCGGCCGCAGTGAGCGTGAAGCCCAAGGTGGACAGTTGCTCGCTGGAAATCCGCTATAAGATGATCGTCGCCATCCTGGCCCAAGCCGGCGTGCCCCATCAGCGCATCCGCATCTATCTCGACGACGAGCTCTTGAAAGTCAGTGGCGTGGTCGACGAACTGAACCGTTATTTCCCCTTGTTCCAAGGCACCATCCCCGCGGGCGCGCATAGCCTGGTGCTCATCCATGGGTCCGTGGACAAGCAGGGCCGCTGGGTGCGCGAACTCGATAGCCAGCCGGAGGCCTTTTCCTTCCAGGCCCGCGCGGGCGATCGCCTGGGAATCCAATACCGGATGCAAGCCCACGATAACGGGTATTCCTTCCAGGGCTTCAATATCAACTACCATCAACAATACGGAGAAGAGTGAAATGCGAAAACTGAAATCCATCGCGGCAGGCCTGATCCTTCCGTTGGCCCTCCTGAACTGTTCCCATAAGCCGAAATTCCAACCGGCCAAGGATGATCTGCTGGGAAAGATGCAGGATAAGAAACGCAAGCTGAATGAGAAAGGCATCCTGGCGGAAGTCGCCCTGGGCGAATCCAGGAACCTGCAAACCGCCATCGACAAGGCGGAACTGGAGGCCAGGGCCAAGCTGGCCCGCTCCGTGGA
Source organism: Fibrobacterota bacterium (assembly GCA_036732085.1). Taxonomy (GTDB): domain Bacteria; phylum Fibrobacterota; class Fibrobacteria; order UBA11236; family UBA11236; genus Chersky-265. Next base: position 16,743 of record DAINDC010000042.1, read on the forward strand.
GTCCAAGACTTCCTCGCTGCAGAAGAAATTCGAAGAAGAAGTGGGCCACGAATATTCCGAACATTTCAGCCAGGCGATCAAGAGCGTTTCCGATCAGATCCTGCATGGATCGACTTTGGTGGAGACGCCTTTCGAACAGGATGGCGAAGGTAATTATCGGGTCTATGGACTGATGATCCTGGACAGTGATTTGTATGCGAAGGCGCTCGCCCAAGAGCTTGAGTCGGAGAAGGCCACGCGGGACCGGTGGCGGGCCTCCCGCGCCTATAAGGAATTGAACGAAGAGGTCGCGGCTTTCCAACAATGGAAGGACAAGGAAGCGGCTCCGCTTTCCGCCCCGGGTGGCTCCTTGCAAGCGAAGCAAGGCTCCGTGAAGGCGGAGCCCGGCTCAGTGGCGGAATGAAGGAATGAAACGGGAGCTTCCGTCAGCGCGCCTTTTTCAGATACCGCGCTCAGGATTCTGGCCTGTGTTTGCAGGGCTCCTGGCGTTTTTCCCGATGGGTCGTCCCCGGTGCGGAGAGCCTCCGCCCGCCTGGGTGGAACGGTTTCCGCAGGATCCGGAGCGGTATATCGGCATCGGCCGCGGCGATAAAAAGGCGCATCCGGGAGACTACCGGGAAAGGGCCCAGTCCGCCGCCCTGGCGCAGATCAGCCGGGAAATCTCCATGCGACTCAGCGTCGAAAACAAGCTGGTGCTATCGGAAGGCAAGGCGGGACGCGAAGAAGATTATGCCCAGAGCATCACCGGATCCAGCCGGAATGATTTGTCCGGATATCAACTGGACGGCGTCTTTGAAACCGAAAATGATTTCTGGGTCTGCTATGCCCTCGACAAGGAAAAGTTCCAGCGATCCTGGGATGAACGGGATCGCGGATTCGCAGCCTGGTTGGCCGCGGAAAGAAAAGCCTTGGATGCCGATTTGGACGCGCGCCGAATCGAGGCGGCCCTGGATCGGTTCCGGAGGGTCGAAGAAAAATACGCGTCGGATTATACGGGTCGTCCCTTGCCGCGCAATTCTCCCACGGATGTTCCTGCGCGGTACCAGGCGATGGCGGATACCCTCCGGTCCATAATCGGCGGATTGGAAATGGAAACCGTTCCCTCCGCATGGACCCTGGAACCATGGTCTCTGGAAGAACGGACCCTGGAGTTTCCGATCCCGAAATTTCCAAATAGCGGTGCAGGAAAAAATCACGATCGGGCCGCGGTCTTCCTCTCCGAAGCGCGGACCGGCCGGAAATGGAAAGGCGCGCTTTCCCTTTCCCTTACGGATCCACTCCATCCCGAAGTCCCTGCTTGCCATATGGAAACGGGGCCGGAGGGAAGGTTGGACCTCGCCTACCCCTTTCTCGCCTGCGGTTTGGAGCCGGGCATCTGGAGGGTAACCTGGAGGGGACTGGATGGACAGGCCTTGGCCATTGACGTTCCCGTGGGAATCCACGCCCGGGAAATGGGATTGGCGATCCAGGGGAAAGGGGCCGCGGTGGACATCCTCGCAGTTTTGGAACAGGAATTGGCGGCACCAGTCGGTCCGTGCTGCGCCGTAACGATCGATGCCGTGATGCCTCAGGCCGTAAGGGCCGATGCGTCGGATGCCGCTCGTCCGGCTCCGCCCAAGGTGGATATCGATATTCTTGAAATCAGCGCGGACTCGTTGGAGGGGATGCATTTCACGGCCATCCGCGGCACCGTCCGGATCCCGGGGGTCTTAGGTAGCTTTGACGTTACGGGGAAGTCCGGCCATGCCGATCCGGCCCGGTCGAGGGCGCGCGCCGCGCATGATTTCGCGAACGAGGTGAAGCGTCACTTGAACGCCAAGGCCTTGGCGATCATCATATCCAACTGCCCCTTGAGATAGGGCTTTTGCAATAGCCCCAAGGCCCCGCTCTTCAGCAAGGACTGGACGTTGCCCTCCGCGCCGTAACCGGAGGAGATCAAGACCTTCACATCGGGGTTGATC
>DAINDC010000042.1:18713-21552 GCA_036732085.1 Fibrobacterota bacterium
CGAAGAAGGTGTCGTCCCCGCTCATATCCGCCATGACCATATCGAGTATGACCAGATCGATCTCGCTCCAACGCGTCCGGTAGATGGCGAGGGCCTGGTTGCCTCCATCGGCTTTTATCACGGTATGGCCGTCCACTTTGAGCATGGTCTCAAGCATCTCCCGGACCTGGAGTTCGTCTTCCACGACCAGAATACGGATGCCTTTCGGGAGAAGCTCGCCGGGCGCCTGCTTGGCCACCGCCTTCCGATCCGCGAGGGGCAGGTAAATATGGAAAGCGCTGCCCTCGCCGAGCCGGGTTTCGACCGAGATCCAACCTTCGTGGATTTTCACCGTGCCGAATACCGCGGCCAAACCCAAACCCGTGCCCTTGCCTACGGGCTTGGTGGTGAAAAAAGGCTCGAAGATCCGGTTCTTGATCTCCTCGGACATGCCCGTGCCGGTATCCCTCACGGAGACGCGCAGGTAGGTCCCGGATGTCAGCACCGGGAGCGTTTCGCCTGCGGCCGTAGGCGCCTTCCCCGCGATGCCCTGGCCGGATTGGCCCGCCTCGACGAGTTCGGTCGCTATCGTAATGGCTCCCCCGTCCAGGATGGCATCCCGGGCGTTCAAAGCCAGGTTCAGGACCGCGTTCTGAAGCCGGGTAGGATCACCGAGGACGAAGGCCTGATCGGCCCGGATGCTCCGCGTGAGGACGATGCGCTTGTCGATGGTATGCCCCAGGAGATCGAAGATCTCATCGATGAGTTCATGAAAATCGATCAGGACCCTTTCGAAATGCCCTTGCCGGGAGAAGGACAGGAGGTTCTTGGTGAGTTCCCCCGATCGTTTCGCCGCGACGACGATGGGCTCCGCGAAGCGTATCAAATCGGATCCCTTGAGCCGGCTGTTGAGCAGTTCGGCATATCCCAGGATGATGCTGAGCTGATTGTTGAAGTCATGGGCGACGCCGCCGGCGAGCTGTCCGATGGCTGTCATCTTTTCGCTTTGCCGCAACCTTTCCTCGGCCCGTTTCCGTTCGGTCATGTCTTCGACAAGGCCGATGCCTTCCTCTTTCGAGCCTTCCATCATCGTGACGATCGCCCGGATGGGCACCCGGTATCCGTCCTTGTGCAGCAATTCCTTTTCGAACGGCGTGCTGACGCCGGCGACGGCCAGCTCTCCGAGGACCTGGCGATCCACCAGCTTCCAGTCTGGCGGGGTCATATCGGTCCAGTCCACCAGACCGGCCCGGAGTTCCTCGCGCGTCCGCCCGAACAAATCCAGGAAGAAATCGTTCGCCTCTTTCACCTTGCCGTGGATGTCGGCAATGACGACGCCTATCGTATTGGATTCGGCGAGCCGGCGATATCGGGATTCGCTGCGGCGCAAGGCGGCCTCGGTCCTGTGCCGCATGATCGCGATGGACGTCAGGTGGGTGATGATCGCGATGAGCTGGATGTGCCGCTCGGTGGGGCGTCCGGGCGAGCGATAATAGATCGCGAAGGTGCCGAGCACCTTGCGGCTGGTGTCGAAGATGGGGGTGGACCAGCAGGCGCGCAATCCGTGCGGACTGGCGAGATGGCGGTATTCCGCCCAGTAGGGATCGGTCTCGATATCCTCCACGATAACCGGTTCCCCGAGGAACGCTGCCGTGCCGCAGGATCCGACGGAAGGGCCGATGGGCACGCCGTCGATGGCGCGCATGTACGCGACCGGAAGGCTAGGCGCCCCGCCATGCCGCAGATGCAAGCCCTCGGAATCGAGCAATAGGATCGAGCAGAGCATCTCGTCGGAGTGGCCTTCGCAAAGCCGCAGGGCGAAGTCCATGATGTCCCCCAGGGGCGCGCCCCGGGCGACTTTTTCGAGCACCTGGATCTGGACGTCGAAAAGCGTTTCGCGCCAATCGTGCTCTTCAGGCAGGATATCCGTCGGCTGGCTTCCGGTTTTGGAACGGGCCGTCAGTTCACGGATTCCCGCTCGATCGTTGCTGTTCGGCATCTGGATGCTCCCGTATCAGGATCAATCATAAGAATTACTGCGGTGTTGCGAAGGCAAGCGAATGCGATTTCAGTAATAGTGGCATTGCAAGCTGGCCTAGCTAACACGGTACATTTCCTACGATTGAAAATTTGTCCCGAAACCGCCCGACCGCATTCCCTTTCCAATGCCCTACCCATGCACGCATAATTTTGATTTATTGCGCTATATTTTGATTTTCTTTTCCATCAACCGAAGGCGCATCCATGGCCAGCGTCAATCCCTATTTGAATTTCAATGGCAATTGCAGCGAAGCATTTGAATTTTACAAATCCGCTTTCGGGGGCGAGTTCACGACCAAAATGTTGTTCAAGGATGCACCTTCCGATCAGGCCATGTCCCCGGCGGAAGGGTCAAGAATCATGCATGTCGCCTTGCCGATCGGGAAGGGGACGGTGCTGATGGGCAGCGATCGGGCCGGCTCCATGGGGGCCGGAACCAAAGGGGATAATTTCACGATTTCCATCCAGGCGGATAGCGAAGAGGAAGCCGGCAAACTGTTCAGCAAGCTTTCCGTAGGCGGGAAAGTGGTCATGCCGCTGGACAAGACCTTTTGGGGCGCGTACTTCGGCATGTTCAATGACAAATTCGGCATCGCCTGGATGGTCAACTACGATTATAACCAGCACAAATAGTCCGGGCGTGAAAAAGCGCCCGGGGGTCGGCCCCGAGCGCTCGTGATATGAATCGGCTGTGAATTTTATCTGAAACGGGTCCGCGCAGAAATATCGGCGCGGGCTTTTTTTCAGTGCGTTTTCATTTCGTCTTTATTTCGGGCTTGCTGAATAGTATTTTCGCTCAATATTGACAGCGGTTTTGTTG
>DAINDC010000043.1:0-9856 GCA_036732085.1 Fibrobacterota bacterium
CGATCATGTCTTGGAAAGAAAGGACAGGAATGACGGCATCCTCCAAGCCTTGGAGAGTTTGCAATTCCGCGAGGCGAACGTCCTCAAACTTTATTTCGGGATCGATCCGGAGGTTCCCCATTCCCTGGAAGAAATCGGCGAGAGATTGAATCTGACTCGGGAAAGGGTGAGGCAGATCAAGGAAAGGGCCTTGAGCAAACTGAAACATGCCTCCCGATCCAAACCCTTGTTTCCCCATCTATCCCTGGCCTAGAGTGGTATAGAGCGTGGGAAGATTATGCATAAGGCCACTACACCTGACGATTCATGCCACTAGTGTGGATAAAGGGATCCGCTTCCTGCGAGAGAGTCCGGAAATGGATTTCCTTCAGGCGAGCCCATTGCAGGCCTTTTCAGGTTGCGAAGGACTCCATGTCCTACTCCGGGATGTGGAGAGGGAAAGGAGGGGCCTTGAGCGGGTCAGACAAGGCGCTTTGCTTTAGGTTAGAACGCCAAAGAGGAATCCACCAGGTCTATCTATCGACATGTTCTTTTCCTAATTATTCTTGTTTTAGATAAATGAAGGAATAGGAATTAGACGGGTTGGCAAACAGGGATAAGCCTTTAATTCGGGTTTAAGTCATTGATTTAAAATGATTTATAATAAGCATGGAAAGGTGGAGTGAATAGGGAAGACTTGAAGCCCAACCTTGAAAACCCTTGTGGATTGATAAGGAAAAAAGTTTTTAAACATCTATTCATAGTTTATTAGAAAGGGAGGTTTGATAACCTTACTTTTAAACAAAGTGCTGTGGGTATTTGTTGAAAAGAGAAAACAAAGTGAAGATATCAACAATCAGACCATATTCTGTTGAAAAGATAAAGTCCTTGTCTGATGTCTATCAAGCCCTTCTCTTCCTTTTTCAATAGTGGTTTCTAAATTTGGACACTCGTGTGGAAGTTTTAGAATTTTCATTTTCAAGGGAGGTCGCATGGTAAACAATCGAAATTTGCTGGGATTTGGCTTCATGATGGCAGGTGCCATGGCATTTTTGGTGGCCTGTGGAGGGGGAGGCAATAAAAGGGTTTATTTCGGTAACCTAGAAGATGGTTCCAATGTGGAAAGTCCTTTCAAAGTTCAAATGAAGGCCGAAAACCTGATTGTGGAACCGGCAACCATGGGAGTAACCGATGGTCATGGGCATTTCCATATCGTCGTCGATGCTCACCTGGCCTCGCCTTCCGAACCCATGGCTAAGGATGAGAAGCATATCCATTACGGGAATGGACAATCCGAAGCGGTGCTGGATTTGCCGGTCGGGCAACATACCTTGATCCTGCAATTCGCCAAAGGCAATCACGTTCCCTATGATCCGCCCCTCTATCAGCAAATCCAGATCAACGTGACCAAGCGGAATGTGGTGGATACGGCCAAGGCTAAACCTGCGGACTCCACGTCTGCGGCTGCGCCCAAGGATTCCGTCAAAGCGGATACCAGCAAGGCCGGAACCGCAGCCAAGGCCGCTCCCGCGGACACCTCGAAAAAAGCGGAGATGAAAAAGCCGGCTGCCAAAGCCGCTAAAAAAGAAGCGGCCAAGAAAGCGGCTCCCGCTTCGAAATAAGGGATTTGTAAAAAAGTCAGCTCAGAAAAAAACGATTGAATAAATGAATCGAAGCCTTGGTCCTTAGATATCCTGAGTACCAAGGTCCTCTTTGCTTCCAAGTCCGAAGAGACTCTTGGAAACCAGCAGCAGAAAAGAAATCAGGAAACAGATTCCCACCAGGATGTAAAAGTCCCCGGGGAAAAACTCCACCTCTACGGCCGCGGCCCCGGAACCCAAGGGCAAGCTCAGGAAATGCTCCCGCGACTCCGGAGCTTTGCGCCAGGCTCCGCCATCCACGCGATAACGCCATCCCCGATAAGCCCGCTCCCGGATCAACAAGGTGTCCCCGGCCAGGAAGGGACCGAGGATTTTCAGGTGTCCGTCCCTGTCTTCCAGGGCGCATAAGCCATACAGGCCCGCATAGCCTTGAGGACAAGGCGTTTCCGCCAGATCGGCCGAGGCCGGGGAAAAATCTCCCGGCAAAGCAGCGAGCCTTTCGATACGCGGCTTCCAGCCGGTCAGCTCATAGGCGTTCATGTCGCCGAACCGTTCCAGAAGCTTAAGGCTGTCGCCCTCATAGACGGTCATATCGTTGCGATTGCTGAAGAGGTAACGCGCGGATTTCCCGGCCGGGGAAAGGGACGGACCCCAATTCCAAAGGAGCGGCAGATGCGCGGAGACATGGCGGTATCCGAAGATGGCATGGATGCCGAAGCTCAGCGAGGCCTTTTCCCTTTCCAACAAATTGAAATGGGCGACCGGATCATTATGCAGCTGCCATAGCTCCAGCCCCGGATATTCGAGGTAATGGGAAACACGCCAGAATGGCGCCGTGGCCTGGTCCAATACCTGCGCGGTTACCGGTGGCTTGCGGTAGTAATCGGCGGGGAAGAGATAGAAATGATCCCAGTGCAGGCGGAGCAGATCCGCCAAAAGGACGACCATGAGGACCGCCAGGCGCTGGCGCGGCCTCCGCGCGCAGAACCACACCGCCCAGCCGGAAAGCGCCAGGAAGGCCGAGTCCAAGGCCCCGCGTCCGAGCAGGAGCGCCATCTTCTGACCATAATCCTTGGTGGGATCGAGCTTCTTGAATTTGCCGATGATGGACAAGGCGGCATCCGTGATGCCCGGGAACAACCGCACCGCCAGGAAGAGGCCGGCGGCCATCAGGAAACCCACCGCCAACCTCGCGGCCAGGCGGCGGCCGCGCGGACGCGCGATCCACCTTTGCAGGCCGTGGCCGGATACCGCGGCGATGGCGAGCACGAAGAGGATGACGAACCGGGCCGGTCGCCGGAAATTATTGAGGACGGGAGTATGGTAGAGGATCTGGCTCGCGCCCAGATGCTTGCCGAAAGCGATCCAGAGGCCCGCCAAGCCGACGATCCAGAGGATGCGCATATCCCGGTTGGCCCGCTTCCAGGAGGCGAAAAAACAGAAGCATAATCCCAGCGCGCCGAGATAGACGAATACCTCACCCCAGACCTCGCCGCCCCACCAGGACGCATTCGAAGGGCTGCCCAGGATATTGGGAGCAACTAGAGACAACAGGTGCACCGGTCGCATGCCGCCGGTGGAGAATTTCTCGAATCCGAACACGCCGCCTTCCAGCTTGTCGGCCGCCGAGGCTTCCGGGGCCTTGCCTTCCTCCCAGGCCACGCCATCGTACCGGCTGGTCTCGTCCAGGAGATGCAGGAACGGCACCAGCATCGGGGCGCAGTACAGGAGGGCCAGGGCATGCCCGCCCAGAATCCAGCTGATGCGACGGGTCTTGGAGATGTGGAAGGAATTGGTCGCGGCGGATGCTGTCGCGGCGGAGGGTAACTTGTCGGTTACAGGGGGGGAAGGCGCGGGACGGCGCAGCCAATCGGCGATCGTGAATGCGCCTATGAGAATGGCGGTGGTGATCGAGGCCTGGGGATGCCCGCCCAGCGCCTGCATGGATACCGACAGGGAGTAGAGGAAGAGCCCGCGCAGGCCCGGACGCTCGCGCAGGGAGAAGTAGGCCGCAAGCACCAGTGGCATCCAGGCCCATCCGGAAAGGAAGGTGGCATGTTCATATCGGGCCAGCATGGTGCCGGAGAGGGAAAAGCAGATGCCGGCCCAGAGGGACGCCGGCTTATGCAACCGGAGGTAACGTCCGAGTTTCAGGAAGCCGAAAATCCCGAGCGAGAAATGGAAGGCGTAGAAGAGGTAGATGCCGTAATGGGGCGTCAACGGCCCGAACAGGAGCCAGGTGAGGGGGTAGAGATAACCCGATTGCCAATACGCATGCATCGGCATACCGCATTGATAACTGGAACTCCAGAAGACCAGGGGATGGCTCCAGGACCAATTCTTATGGAAGTCCCAGAAGTAGCAGAAATACGCGACGAGCATATCGTTGTTCAGGATGGGACTGCCCTTGATGAGTATGGGCAGGACCGGCAGAAGTCCCAATAATGCCAATAGAGGATAAAGGCGGGTGGGCCGGAACCACGTTCCGCGAATCTTGGATCCTGGGACTCCGGATCCTTTTGCCTTTTCTGCAGGGCTATTCGCGCGCATGCCCCATTTTACGCCTAAAAAGACTGACAGGACCAGCCGGGACAAAACAAGACCCGCCAGTACCCGTCAAGACGATTTGTCAAAAACCAATCCTGCGTCCCGATCCGTGAAAGACTGAGTTTATCAGTAGAGAGACAAGCGGCCCCGAAAGGGCGAAGGAGGATAAGATGGTAATCAAGATTGGCGGATGGATTCTTGGCAATCGGAAGGAAGGGAAGGAAGTGACCTTGGAGGACGTGGTCCCGCTGCATCCCAATGAATACCCCGCGAAGCGCCTCAAGGAAAGGCTGGATGCGAGGCGGTCCGAGTTCTTCGAAATCGAAGGTCAGAACCATTCGAACGGAATGGCGCATGGCTTGGGCGGATTTTAGCTCCTTGCGACTTAGTAGTGGGGTGGCCGAAATCCACTGATTTATTTGCGCGCCATGCGCGACCGAGTTTGTGTTTCGCCTCGGAAAAAGCGAGTTAATAGATGGGGCCCCGGTGGGGTCTCCGGGATCGTCCAGGTCTCATGGCTCGGTCTCGCGGATTAGGAGGCGAAGATGGAAAATGGAATTACCCGCTGGATGAAAAGGCATAAGAAGGATTCCGAAGAGGTGAACTTGGAGGACGTGGCGCCGATGCATCCGGAAGCATACCCGGCCCGCCATCTCAAGGAAAAGCTGGACGACCGCAGGGACGAACTGCAGGATATCCAGGACCGATCGCAGTCGACCGGCATACCGGAAGGCCCGGGAGGTTTTTAGCCGGAGCGACGCCCTTCGGGGCGCGCCTCCACTTCCGAAGAGCGCGTTTCCGAAGAACGCGCGATATCCGGATTTGCGGCAGACCGTGCGATGGCTTGCGGCCGGGACTCCCCGGCGAGCAGGTATTCCGGACGGTGTTTCAGATGGTCGAGGATGACCAGGATGTAACGTCCAAGTATCCCCAGGTAAATCAGGATCAAACCTCCCAGGAACAAGGTGGAGGCGATGAGATCCGTATAGCCGGGCACGTTCCGATCGCTCAGGAACTTCGCGGCGACATTATAGATGCCATAGGCGAAAGCCAAGGTCGAGATGAGGAAGCCCAGGCGCATGGCGAGCTTCAAGGGGAAAGCGCTGAAGTTGAAGAAGGCCTGCGAGCCCATGTCCAGGGACTTGCGGAAGCTGAAGCCCGCCTGGCCGTGCAGGCGTTCGGCGGGATGATAAGGCAAGGAGGCGCTTGGAAAGCCCAGGTAGGGCAGGATGGCCCGCACGATGAGGTTGCGCTCGGGCAGAGCATTGAGCACGTCGCAGGCATAGCGGCTTACGAGCCGGAAATCCGAGGCCTGCTCCACGATGGGAACGTCCGACAGGGAGTTGAAGGCCTTGTAGAAGGCGCGCGAGAAGAAATTCTTGAAGAGACCGGATTGGGAACCCGTGCGGACCATCTGCACCACATCGAAACCCTCGCGCGCTTTGGCGAGCATGGCTGGGATGAATTCCGGAGGGTGCTGGAGATCCGCATCCATGGTGAGGACCCATTCGCCGCGGGCGGCCCGATAGCCGGCGCGTAGCGCATTCTGATGCCCCGCATTGCGGACGAAGCGCAGGAGCTTGACCGCGGGATCGCGCAGGGTCAGGAGGTTGACCGCCTCGCAGGTATGATCCGCGCTGCCATCGTCGATGAAAAGGAATTCGCAGCGCAGGCCCGCGCAGGCCTTGGTGAGGGCGGCATGGATGGGTTCGATATTGCGTTCTTCATTGTAGCAGGGCAGGATGATGGACAGTTCCGGAACCGGGGAAACGCTCCCCGCGGACGGTGGGCCCATCGGCTCCGCGTGCTGCCAGTCCTTTGCCATAGACCCTGATTTTACCATCCTGCTTTGACCGGGGAAAACCTTTTTCGCGAGGTGGCGCGGCCCGGGCGAAAAAAAAGGCCGGGCTCCTGGGAGTCCGGCCGGGATGGAAAACCGCGGGGATGCCCGCCGTGATTGGCGAATAGCTTAAAACGGCAGATCGTCTTCCGCCTGGGGCGGCAAGGAGGAGCCGGCATTGCCGGAGTAGCCGGATTTGCCGCCGCCGGAGAAACCAGAGTTCCCGCCCTGGGAACGCGGGGCATTCATGACCGGTTCCGATTGCTGCTGATAGCCTTCGCCGCTGTCGCGCTGGGCTCCGCCGCCACCACCGGGACGTCCGAGCATGACCATATTATCGGCCACGATCTCGGTGGTATAACGCTTCTGACCGTTCTGATCGTCCCAGGAGCGGGTCTGGAGACGGCCTTCCACATAGACCTGCGAACCCTTCTTCAGGTATTTCTCCGCGACCTCGGCCAAACCGCGCCACATTACGATATTGTGCCACTCGGTCTTGTCGACCTTGTTCCCGTCCTTGCCGGTATAGCTTTCCGTGGTGGCGATGGAGAAGTTGGCCACCTTGGCGCCGGAGGGGATGGCCCTTACTTCCGGATCCTTGCCCAGGTTGCCGATGATCATGGCCTTATTCAATGAACCCATTTTGTCCTCGCTTCTCCCTGGGGTGGAAATCCCAGGGGCACTATGGTTGAAATTGTTTTCCCATGCCCGTCCGACCCAGGTAAATTACTTTATGATTTCACCTATCGGACCTCATTCGGGCAGCATGAAAAATAGAAAAAATCCCGTCTCCCTTCCTATCGATCGCCTGTCCCGAGCCTGGCCGAAGGAGCTTAAAAACAGCCGAATCGGCGCGGTCCTGCATCCCGCTTCCGTGGGCGCTTCCCTGGTCCATTCCGCCGATATCCTGAAGTCCCATGACGGCGATCTCTTCCAACTGAAGGCGCTTTTCGGGCCGCAGCATGGCTACCTGGGGCAGACCCAGGACAATATGATCGAATGGCAGGGTTTCAAACATCCGGACTGGGGCATTCCCGTCTACAGCCTCTATGGCGAGCATCGGGAGCCGACGGCCGAGATGCTGAAGGGCCTGGATGCCTTGGTGGTGGATCTGCAGGATGTGGGCGCGCGCTACTATACCTTCATCTGGACGCTCTACCTCTGCATGAAGGCCTGCGAGAAGGCCGGCATCCCGGTGGTGGTGCTGGAGCGGCCGAATCCGATCAATGCGGTGACCGAGGAAGGGCCCGTGCTCGATCCGGAATACAAATCCTTCGTGGGCCTGCATCCCATCAAGGTGCGGCATGGCAAGACCATCGGCCAACTCGCGGAACAGTTCAGGCGCGAGGCTTTTCCGAAATGCGGACTCGTGGTATTGCCGATGGAGAATTACGACCCGGAAGTCTACTTCGAGGATACGGGCCTGCCCTGGGTCATCCCTTCGCCCAATATGCCCACGGTCGATACCGCCGTGGTCTATCCGGGCATGTGCCTGCTGGAAGCAACGAATCTATCCGAAGGGCGCGGCACCACCAAGCCTTTTGAATTCTTTGGCGCGGCCTATCTGGACGGCCGCGAACTGGCCGGCAAGCTCAACCGCCTGGGATTGCCCGGCGTCTTTTTCCGCGAAGCCTGGTTCCAGCCCACCTTCCACAAGTTCCAGGGCCAGCTTTGCGGCGGCGCCCAGATCCACGTGCTCGATCGCGAAACCTTCCTGCCCTACCGGACCGCGGTGGAAATCCTCCGCCTTGTGAAGCGGGACAGTCCCGCGTTCCGCTGGAAGGAGCCGCCCTATGAATACGAGCATAAGAAGCTCCCCATCGAGGTCCTGATCGGCGGACCCGTAGCGGGCGTGTTTCCGTAACATGGAGAAGACCCTTTCCGCCTTCCTCCTCTGCGCCGGCTACGGCCAGCGCCTTCGGCCCCTGACCGATCGCGTCCCCAAGCCCGCCATCCCCTTCCAGGGGCGCACGGCGCTCGAGATCAACTATCGGAAGGTGCAGGGGCTTTATCCCCGGCGCGTCCTGTGCAATACCCACCACCTCTACGAAGAGATGGAGAAGCCGGCCCGGCGCCTGGGGATGCACACCCTTTACGAGAAGGAGATCCTGGGAACGGGCGGCTGCCTGTGGAACGCGCGCCATATCCTCGAGGACGCGGACCGGTTCCTGGTCCATAACGGCGATCTCATCCATACCATCGACCTCAAGGATCTGCTGCGCAGGCACAATGAATCCGGGAATATCGCCACCTTGGCCGGCATCTTCCGCCCCACCCATAACACCCTTTCCTGCGATGCCCAAGGCCGGCTCCTGGGCGTCCACGGCTTCGAAGGCTATGCGGGCGGCGGCGATGAAGTCACCCGCCTGACCTTCGCCGGCATCGCCGTCTACGAAAAGGCCTTCCTCGATTTCGTCCGTCCCGGGGCCGAGGACATCAAGCCCTATTGGGCCGCGGCCTTGCGCGCGGGGCATGCCATCGGCGTGGCCAACTACAGCCAGGACGCGGCCTGGTTCGACTTCGGCACGCCCCAGGGCCTATGGGACGCGGCCCAATTCATGATGGGGGCCAACCGGGAATTCAGCTACCGGTATGCGCCGCCCTTGCGCGAACCCCGGCCGCATGTTTCCAACGAGGCGGGGGTGGAGGATTTGCCCGAAGGCCTCCGCAATGTCCTTGTCTATGAGGAGCCGGCGGCGCCCATCTCTCCGAACACGGCCAACCGCATCGTGGGCCGCGACTTCCGCTGGGAGATCCAACCCTAAGCCAACCCTAAGGTTCCCAAAAACTTTCCAAATGCGTTCCAAAAACCAAACAACCGATCGCCCTCGGTCCATCCCAGCGCAGATGAAGCAACGGGACAAACCCGTATTTTCCTAACTTTTACTCGTTTTCCCGGGTCCCGTACTTACTCCCGGAAAGCGCATTTTCGTCCTATCACGAACGCTGGCCCAAGGTGGAAAAAGCGTGGAAGCCAAAATGCAGGATGAGAGCCGTTATACCGTTGTCAGGGAGATCGCCTCCGGGGCCACGGCTACGGTATTCCTGGCCGAGGATACCGTCCTCCATCGCAAGGTAGCCCTCAAGAAGCTGCACCCGCACCTGCTCAATTCGCCCGAGACCTTGCTGCGTTTCCAGAAGGAGGCGGTGGCCATCGCGGCGCTGTCGCATGAAAATGTGATCCGCGTCTTCGATTTCGGAAAGGAAGGCAAGGTCCATTTCCTGGCGATGGAATACGTGGACGGAACGTCCCTGGACGACATGCTCGAGAAGCCCGCGCGCAGGATGCCGAACCTGGTCGCGCTTTCCATCTTCCACCAGCTCCTCCGGGGCCTCTGCGCCGCGCATGAGGCGGGCATCATCCATCGCGACATCAAGCCCGCCAATATCCTGGTCGATCGGCGCGGCTGCGTCCGCATCGCCGACTTCGGCGTGGCCTTCATCAAGGAGGAGCTCTCCATCACCAAGACCGGATCCTACCTGGGCACGCCGCGCTATTCGGCTCCGGAACAGGCGGAGGGCCTGGTCTCCAGCGATCGCACCGATGTGTTCTCCACCGGGGTCCTCCTCTATCGGAGCCTGACCGGCAGCTTCCCTTTCGACGGGGAGACCTCGCATGCGGTCCTCTTGTCCATCCTGGAGAAGAATCCGGCCAAGCCGTCCTTCCTGAACCCGCGCCTGCTGCCGGGCTTTTCCGAGCTTGCGGAAGCCATGGTGATCAAGAGCGTGGCCAAGCGGCCCTCCGCGGCCGAATGCCTGCTCCGACTGGAAGCCATAGCGCGCGAATGCGGCTTTCCGCTGGACCCGGCGAGGATCCGCAGCTTCCTGGAAGCGCCGGAAATCGCCGCGCCCGCGGAAGAGCGCGAAATCGCGGCCCACTTCCTGGAAC
>DAINDC010000043.1:9866-21096 GCA_036732085.1 Fibrobacterota bacterium
GCGGCCGGATCCGCGAATCCCAGAAGCACATGGCCGCGGCGGAAATCTTCAGCGAAGCGGGCGACCATCGCGCCTCCCCGAACCGGAGCGGTACCGTGTGGGGCCGGACCCTGCGGGCCGTTTCAATCGTCCTTTCGGCCGTGGTCCTGGGGGCGGGAGCCTGGTTGTGGTTCGGTCAGGACAAGCCAAGCCCGGACAGGCCAAGTACCTCGCAGGTTACCCGGGATCGAATCGCCGATTCCAAACCGGTCGTGCCGCCGCCGCTGCCGGCCCAAGCGGATCCGGTCGTCCCTCCGACAGCCTCCGACGCGCCGGCGGTGCCGCTTACCAAACCAGTCGCGGAAACCAACCCAACCTTGGACCCGGTCACGCTCCCGCCCAAGGGCAGGAACCGGATGCGGACCCCGCCTGTTACCCGGGCTCCCGATTCCAAGGCCGCGGTAACTGCCGCCGGCGTAACTTCCCAGCTACCTGCGAGCGCCAATCCCGTCGCCTCGGCCCCCCACGAAGCCGCTCCCAACCGGGCCGTTTCCAACGGGGCCGCCGATCCGGCCGCCAGCCCCGGTTTCCTGATGATCAAAACCAGCCCGCCCTTCGCCCAGGTTTCCATCGACGGCAAGCCCTCCGAATCGACCCCGTTCAAGGCGCCGCTGAGCCTCGCCGCCGGCGCCCATGAGCTCTTGCTGGAAAGGGAAGGCTGCCTTCCCTTGCATGTGCCCGTCAAGATCTCGCCCACGGAAACCACCTTTCTCCGCCTGACCCTGGAACGCACTCCCAGCGCGCAGGCTTCCCAGCCATGAGACGCTTGCGGATATTTCTCGGGGCCGCCTTGCTGGGCCTGGGCCTTGCCGCCCGCGCGGGGGCCAGTTCCTTGCCCAAGGAGGCGGATGATTTTTTCAAGTGGGGCGAATACGACAGCCTGGCGGCCAAGCTGGAAACCTGGTTGACCGTGGTTCCCGTCCCGTCGGATCATATCGATTCCGTCACCTTGGCCAAGGCCAACCTCTATATGGGCGTGGCCTATTATGCCACCGGCAAAGCCGCGCAATCCGATTCGGCCTTTCTCCGCGCCTGCCGTTTTGAAAAAGGCATCCAGCTGGACAAGTTCTACGTCACCAATGAGATAATGGCCCGATTCGACGCCTTGGCTTCGGAAGAGGAGAAACGCTTGAGCCGTCCGCCCCGAATTCCGGTGGCTTCGGTTCAGGCCGGCACGTCCGCGACCCGCGCCGTCCAAGGTTCGCCGCGGCCGGCTTCTCCCATCACGCCTTCCTCGCCCATCTCACCCACCTCGAAAAACGGCCCGGTCCTCGAAAGCCGGGAAATGGGCTGGGTCTGGCTCGGTTCCGGAGCCCTGATCGCCGTTACCGCCGGCACGGCCTATTATTTCCTATCGCAAAAATCGCCACCAAAAGAAGTGGTCACCGAGGTTGACGTCCATTAGGACGGGGAGCGCGTTCGTCCAGGAGTCCGGATGAAAGTCCCGGCTGCGGGATTGGGCCTGCCGAAAACCGCGAAGAAAGAAAAAATGCTCAGGCACGCAATTCGCATGAGTCTTTCCGCGCAGCGGTCCTCCTTAAAGGGCATGCGCTTTGAAACGGGAAAAGGATAGGGTAGAACAATGCGGAAATTCCTATTGGGTCTTTTGGTGGTGGCAGCGGCGGTGGCCTTCTGGTCCTGTAACCTGGACCAATCCGATCCTGGCCAGGACAAGCAATTCGTCTCCCTCCGCCTCGAGGACAGCCTGAAACATTACGATCGACTCCATATCACTTTGAAGAACGCCGCCGGCGATTCGCTGGACGAGGTCTGGAACGGACCCCTGGCGGACCCGAAGTCCATGCCCAAGATCGAGGTTTCGAAGTACAACAAGATCGAAATCGATATCGTCATCACGGGTTATCAGGACGGCAAGCCCGTCTATATCCGCATCATCCATTTCCATACGGACGGCGGGACAGCCACCACGGATTCGCCTACCGTGCCCGATTATACGCCTCCGGTCCTCCATCGGAACGGTCCCGATAGCCTGGTCCTTTACCGGGGCGCGGCCTTTGTGGATTCCGGCACCATGTGCACGGACGATCGGGACATCGCCCCTCTCCTGAGCGTTTCCGGGAGCGTGAACACGGGCGTTTTGGGCGATTATCTCCTGACCTATTCCTGCAAGGACAATGCGGGGAATCCGGCGGCGCCGGCCCATAGGAAGATAAAGGTCATCGAGAAACCGGACACCACCCCTCCCATCCTCGCCATGACCGGACCGGACACCTTGATCCTGTTCCCGTCCCAGTCCTACAGCGGCGATACCTCCGTGACCTGCCATGACGATCGCGACGGTACCTTGCCGGTTACGATAACCGGGACGGCCAGAATGGACGTCGTGGGGGTATACGTGCTGACCTTTAGCTGCAAGGATAGCGCCGGCAATGCGGCCGCGAACCGGACCCGGACCATCCAAATCGTGAATGCCCCGGACAAGACCCTGCCCGTGCTCACCTTGAAGGGATCGGACAGCCTGGTCCTGTTCCAATCCTCCTCCTACGTGGATTCCGGGGCCACCTGCCTGGACGATCGGGACGGTAACCTGTCCGTGACGGTAAAGGGATCGGTCATGCCCGGCACCGCGGGCGAATACACCCTCGAATACGGCTGCGCGGACAAAGCCGGCAACGCCGCCGTCGCCAAGCGCAGGAAGGTGGATATCGTGGAGAGGCCCGATGTCACGGCGCCCGTCCTCACCTTGAAAGGCCCCGACAGCCTCACCGTCCTCAAGGCCGCGACCTACGTGGACTCGGGAGCCACCTGCTTCGATGCCAGGGACGGCGCCCTTTTCCCCGACGTCACAGGATCGGTTCTGGCCAATGTCCTGGGCTCCTATGATTTGACCTTCACCTGCAAGGACAAGGCCGGGAACGCCGCGACTCCGAAACATCGCCAGGTCCATGTGGTGGATCCGCCGGACTTGACCCTGCCGGTCATCACCTTGAACGGGGCCGCGACCATCCTGGTAACCAAGAACGCCGCGTTCTCCGATCCGGGAGCCGTCTGCACGGATGATCGGGACGGCACGCGTGCGGTTTCCATCAGCGGGGCCGTGGACAATTCCGCCCTCGGGAATTACACCCTCACCTATTCCTGCACGGACAAGGCCGGCAATCGCGCCGAGGTGAAGCGGACGGTCAAGGTGGTGGCCGCCCTCAGCCAAACGGAATATCTGTCCGTGAAGGAGGCCTCTTACGATTCCGGGTCTTATCCCACGAACAATGGGAATACCTTCCTCCATGCCTTCTCCAATGTTGGCGAACATTATGTCACGGCGATCGCATTCGATTTGGCCTCGGTCAACCGGACCGATATGGTTTCCGCCATCGGCCGCTTCAAGACCTTCGGATGGAATACCGAGAACTGGGGCACCGACTCCATCCCCGTGACCTTTAAAATCTACCGGATGAAGAAGAGCTGGATCGAAGGCAACGGCAACTGGTATTACCACGACGGAGCCTATTCCAATAGCGGCGAGATCTTCCTGGCGAACTACGGCGGCCTCCCCGCGGCGATCCGAAGCCGGTCCACCGATCCCGCCCTCCACGATGGGATCAGCTCGCTGGACAACGATGTCTTCCATCCGGAGAATGTCGTCCAGGTGGGCGCGCCGATATCGGCCAAGGTCTACTTCCCGCCTTCCAAATGCGTGAACGGCCGAAACCCCAAACCCATTCCCGGCGCCGCGGATTTGGTGGATTTCGATATCGATCTCACGGAGTATATCAAGACCTCGCCCATCACCGGGGACTACGGCTTTTACGTCACCGTGCAGGGACTGCCCACCAACTGGTTCCTGGCTTGGGTGACCAAGGATGTCGGCGACGGCACCTTGGGACCGAAATTGATCGTGAATTACTGAAGCCCGGGAACGGCTGAAGCCGGTAAACCACGGAAGCCGGGCCGGAGGGAGTCCGGCTCCTACGGGATCGCGGGTGCCTAGGCTGCCGGCGATCCGCCCTCGTCGTCCTTGGCCTGGGAGAGATGGCGGAAGAACGTGCTCCGGCCCATGCCCAACAGCGCCGCGGCCTTCTCCTTATCGCCCCCGCAAATGGACAAGGCCTTCTGCAAGTAGTCGCGCTGGAAGCGGCGCGTGGCCTCTTCCATATCGGCCCATTGCTCCTGGCTGGCCGGGAAGACCAACCGCACCACCTGCGAGTCCGCGAAGAGCGCGGCCTTGCGCACGGCATTGGCGAGCTCGCGGATATTTCCCGGCCAGGAATAACGGCTGATCGCGAACAAGGTTTCCGGATGGAAGGCTTCGATTTTTTTCTCCGGGAACAGGGCCTTGGCCTTTTCCAGGAAGAGCTGCGCCAAGAGAAGCACGTCCTCGCCCCGTTCCCGCAAGGGCGGGAGATGCAAAGCGTGCTGGTTGATCCGATAGAAGAGATCCTGGCGGAAGGCGCCCTTGGCGACGTTCTCTTCCAGGTTGCGGTTGGTGGCGGAAACGATGCGGACGTCCACGGCCACCTCGCCGGACTGGCCCACGGATCGAACCTTGCCGATCTCCAAGGTCCGCAGCAGCATGGCTTGCAGGCCCGGATCCATCTCCCCGATCTCGTCCAGGAACAAAGTCCCGCCGTCCGCGGCCCGGAACAGGCCCGGCTCATCGGAGACGGCGCCGGTGAAGGAACCTTTCTTATGTCCGAATAATTCGCTGGCGAGCAACTCGCCCCGCAAGGTGCTGCAGTTGACCACCACGAAGGGCTTGTCGCGCCGCCGGCTTTGCTGGTGGATATGGTTGGCCAGGACATCCTTGCCCGTCCCGGTCTCGCCCTGGATGAGCACGGCGATATCCGCCGAGGCCACCATGCGCGCTTCGTCGAGGATCCGTTTCATCACCGGGCTCGTGGCCACCATGCCTTCGCGGCTGCCCTCCGAGCGCAGGGCCGCGAGCATTTTGTCCTGCATGGCGATATAGCCGACATGGTTGATGAGGCAGCCGGCCACCAAGGCATAGACCTCCAGTTCCGACAATTCCTTATCGCCGTAGGAAACCGCGGGGACGTTGGAGCCCAGGTAGATGAGGCCCGAGACCTGCCCCCCCGCCAGGATGGGGCAGCAGAGGACGGAGTGGAGCTTGAGATCCGAGATGCTCCGGGACCCGCTGTACTGGGGATCCGCCAGGGCATTGCGGACGACCATGCCTTTGCGTTCGCGCAGGGCTTGGCGCACCAAGGTATCGCTGAATAGCGCCTGCGAGTCTTTGCCGCGAGGCGCGGTATTACCGCGGGAAGAGACGAACAAGGTGGGCGCCAGGTTCTCGTCCAGGATGAAGAGGAAGGCCTCCTTGCCGCCGAACACCTCCAGCAACAGCCCCATGGTTTTGGTGAGCAAGGTCTGCAGATCCCGTTCGCCGGCCACCAAGGCGCAGAGCCGCGCCAGGCCTTCCCGGAATCCGGGCAGGGACGCGTCCCTGCCGCTGTTGATTGCACCGGAGGCGGAACCATGGCCCGCACTGGAGGTAACTTGAACGCTACCCGGAATCTCCTCCAGGTTATCGAGGACCAGCGCCAGGGAACCGATTTCGAGGCGATCGCCCGCGCGCAGGAGGATTTTATCGGCCCGCTTGCCGTTCACCACGGGCTTGGACTGGGCATGGGCGGACGACAAGGTATAGCCGGAGACATCCAAGGTCATGCGGAAGGCCACGCCCGGAATGGCGGGATCCGCCAGCACGATCTCATTGTCGGGCGCGCTGCCGCCGGTCAGGAAGGATTCCTGCAAGGGAACCGTGGTGGCCTTTCCATTTTGGAAAACCCGGAAACAAAACATGGGGACCGTCCTCGCAAGTAGTGGTCCCAATTTAACCAATTTTACCGATGGGGACGCCCGCTCAGGGCGGGACCCGCATTTGCTAATTTCCGCATCATGGGGAAGCGGCTGGAATTCTACTCCTATGACAGCGTCGGGAACCCCTGGTGCGCGGGCGGCGGCGCGTATCGCGACTTCGAGGTGCTCAAGCGCCAGAAGCGGGCCGGCCAGGAGGTGACCCTCTTCATCGGCGCCTACCCGGGTTTCCGCCCCACCCTGCTCGACGGCATCCGCATCCGCTCCCTGGGGTTCGCGGGGAATTCCTATCCGCTCTCGCGCCTCACCTATGCCTTATGCGCCAACCTGCGCGTCCTCTTCTCCGGGGCCGATGTCATGGGGCATACCATCTCCATCTATGCACCCATCCTGGCCGGACTCTTCAGGCCCGACCGTTTCTACATGGTGTTCCACCACTTCGTCGGCAAGCAATCCTTCCGGAAGCTCGGACCCATCGGCCTTATCGCCTATCTCGCGGAATGGCTGCTGTTCCGCTTCGGCCGCAATGTCATCGTCCTCAACCGCGTGGTGGAAGCGAAGGTGCGCGCTTCGAATCCCAAGGCCAACCTGCTCTTGTCCTGCAATGGCTTCGAGTCCGATCTGCTGCAGGTTACCCCCTCGGAGGCGCAACCGCCCTATATCCTTTTCCTGGGTCGCTTCGACGTCTATATGAAAGGTCTGGACACCTTGCTGGAAGCCTTCCGCCGCTTCAAGGCCTCGACCTCGCAGGCCTCCGCCGGCATCCGCTTGGTCCTGGCGGGCCGCGCCTCCCCGGAGTCGCTGGCGGCCGTCGAGGCCTTGGTGCCACCTGATTTAAAAGGTTCAAAAGGTCCCGCGGGATCGGATGTGGAGCTCAAGGTCAATGTCTCCCTGGCCGAGAAGGCGAGCCTGCTGTCCGGATGCCTTTTCTTCTGCAGCCCCTCCCGTTTCGAAGGCTTCGGCATCGCGGCCCTGGAAGCCAGCGCGGCGGGCAAAGCCCTGCTGGTCACCGAGACCGACGGCTTCCGCGAGAGCGTGGTCCCGGAAAAGACCGGGCTCATGGGACCGGTGGACGATGTGAACTTCCTGGTCCGGGGCATGACACGATTGGCCTGCGATGCCGGATTGCGACAGGTACTCGGGACCGCGGGGCGGGAATGGGCCAAGGGATTCACATGGGACGGCGTGGCTGCGCGCGAAGGCGGTTGGATCGATGCCCATTTCGGAAGGTAACCTGCCGAGCACGGGGCAGCGGGTCGGCACAAGACCGGCAAAGGCTATATTTACTCCATGATCCCAGGCAAAAACCCGATCAAGGCCGCCTGGGTTTCCGGATCGCCCGTGGGCACCGGGGTCGAACGCGCGGGCCGCGGCTTCGCGGGTCCCTTGTTGGCCCGGCCGGATTTCCGCAAAATCTATTTCAATAAAAGCACGGCGCATGTGGAAGTGCACGGCCCCGCGGGCACGGAGATCCTGCCGGGCCAAGGCTTCAAGCGTTTGGGGAAGACGGCGCTCCTCTACAGCCTCAAGGGCAAGGTTCCCGCAGCCGATCGCTATTTCCTGGACAGCCAGAACCTGGCCTTCCTCCGCTTGCCGCGCGCCTGCATCATCGTCCACGATCTCTTCTATCTGACCCATCCCACCTCCCGGCTCGAAACCTGGCAGGGACGATTCGTCTACGGCGGGCTGCGAGGTTATGAAGCAGTGATGGCGGCCTCGCACTATTCCAAGTCCTGCCTCGTGAACCTGCTGGGCGTGGATCCGGATCGGATCAAAGTCTTCCACTTGTCCTGCGATCAGGAGATTTTCCGACCGGCCCCGGTCGATCGCGAAAGGCTCCTGGCCGGCCATGGCGTGGATGCCAAGGCCAAGGTCCTGTTCCATCTGAGCTCCGGCGAGAGGCGCAAGAACTTCCCGATGCTGCTCGCAGCCATCAAGCTCCTGGTGCGCGATATCCCCGAGCTCGTCCTCCTCAAGGCCGGCAAGGATTTGCATCCGCGTGATCGCCTGGCGGCGGAGGCTTTGGTGGCGGAACTGGGCCTGACCAAGCAGGTGCGCTTCATCGGATCCGTGGACGATGTCCGCCTGGCCGAACTCTACCGCGCCTGCGATTGCTTCGCCTATCCTTCCCTGGCGGAGGGCTTCGGCCTGCCCGTGCTCGAGGCCCAGGCCTGCGGCGCGCCCGTGGTGACCTCCAATGTCACCTCGCTCCCCGAGATCTCCGGACCCCTGTGCCGGGCCGTCGATCCCAAGGACGTGCGGGCCTTGGCGGAGGCCTTGCGCCTCACCTTGGAAGACGGGGACATGCGGACGCGCCTGGAAGCGGCGAACCGGGAATGGATGGCCCGCTTTTCCTGGGAGCCGGGCCGCGCCTTTGTGAAACGGTTCCTGGGCCTGGACGATGCGGGCGGGTAGCGTGGAAAAGACCCTGGATATTTCCTAACTTCCACCGATGCCATTCCGCCTGGACAACCTCCTCAAGACCTATCTCCACCTGGAAAACTACCCGGTGCGCATCGCCGATATGCTGCGCCTGATCCCGGAAAAGGAAGTGGAATACCGCCTGCGCAAAGGACCCCATTTCCTGGTCCGCACGCGCACCTCGGACGGTTCCTGCGTGGTGGACGTGACGCGCGAGAACGAATACTTCCAGTTCTTCGGCATCCAGCCCGGCGATTATGTCATCGACATCGGCGCCAATATCGGCAGCTTCTCGGTTTATGCCGCCTGGCTCCAGCCCACGGCCAAGGTCATTGCCGTGGAACCGCTGGAAGCGAACTTCTCTTTGCTCAAGCGCAATGGCGAGCGGAACAATTTGAAGAACCTCGAGCCCCTGCGTTTCGCCGTGATGGAGAAGGAGGGTGAGGTCAAGATCTACCACGGCGAGGGTAACGCGGAAGCGTCCTCCTCCATGATGAAGGCCACGGCCAAGGTCGATGAATCCAAGGTCGAGACCGTGCCCGGCATCCCCTTCGCCAAGCTGCTGGAGAAAGTGCCGCGCGTCGACTTCCTGAAAATCGATTGCGAGGGCGCCGAGTTCGATTTCATGCCCACGGCGGATTTGAGCAAGGTGCGCAAGCTGGCCATGGAATACCATGACTTCCGCTCCGATATGGATCATACCCATCTGATCAAGAAGCTGGAAAAAGACGGCTTCCGCGTTTGGGACGAGAGCCATGGCGGCAAGACCAAGACCGGAATGATCTATGCCGTCGCCCAATGAGGCGTTTATGCCGGGACCCGAAAAAGCGTTTATGCCTGGTGAAGTCGCCCCCTGCATCCTCTGCGGCAGCGCCGCTTCCGTAGCCAAGCTCGAACGCGTCCGCGATTACGATATCCTCTATTGCCGGGACTGCGCCCTGCGCTTCTCGGATCCCATGTCCCATCCCGGCGGCGCCTTCTATGAAGAGAGCCATCTCTACGGCAGCCGCGCCTCCGGCAATGTCTCCCTGACCATCCCCGCCCTCGACTGGCGCTGCCGCGCGATGTTCCGGAACTACCCGGCCGAAAAAGGCGGACGTATGCTGGACATCGGCTCCGGCGACGGCGGCCTCCTGGCGCGCGCGCGCGAACTGGGCCTGGAGCCCTATGGCGTGGAAATCGATCCCCGCGGCGTGCAGATCGCCCGAGAGATCCGCGGCCTCAAGAACGTGGAAGGCGGCGACCTCAAGCGCCTGGAGACTCTGGGTTGGAAGGATTTCGATCGGGTCACGAGCTTCGAGGTCATGGAGCACCTGCCCGATCCGAAGGAACTGTTGCGCCTCATCCACGGCCTGCTCAAGCCCGGGGGCTTGGCCTGCATCACCGTGCCCCGCTGGGATCGCTATCCCGCGCTCTTCGATCCCGGAACCGATTATCCGCCCCATCACTTCACCTTGTGGACGGCCAAATCGCTGGAGAAGATTTTCGCGCAAGCGGGCTTTGAGCCGGCCCGCGTCCTGGAAGCGCCGGTCATGATCCAGAACTTCCTCTACAACTGGCAGGCCCGCCGGGATGCCACCAAGGCCGCCGAGGTCAAGTCCGTCAACGCTGCGAAGGCCAAGGCCGAAGCCGCTAGGACGGAGCCGAAAGCATCCGCGCCCGCATCGGCCGATGCGCAGGGGCCGCTCCGCGTCAATCGCAAGCGCTTCGCTCTCAAGACCGCGTCCTATCGCGTCTTCAACGCCCTCAACCCCTTGTTGAACGCCGCCTATCCGGGTGGCCGCGGCGCCACCTTGCTGGCCGTAGCACGCAAGCCACGGGGCTAATCGGGCCTAAGCGGGCTTTTCGCCCACGGGCTTCCCGGTCCGGGGCCTCCCGGTCAAGGCCTCGGCCCTATCCCCCTTGAATCGTCGGAACAGGATCCAACTTCCTCCCACGGCCGCCAGGACCAGGAGCGGGATGTATCCGAGCATATTGGCCGCGAAGGTCGCGTCCGCGGGCATGCCGCCGATATCGGAAAAGAGCAGCAAGGTCAGGTATTCCCGCACGCCGACGCCGCCCATGCTGAAGGGGATCATGAGGATGGCCTGGATGATGAAGAGGAAGAGCGCCACCTGGAAAAAGTCCGTGGCCGGATAGACGCAGCGGAAGAGGGCGTAGTTGCCGGCCGAGGCGAGGATCTGGATGCCGATGGTGATGAGCGCGGTCTGGGCCACCAAGGACGGATCGCGGCCCACGTCCAGCATGGCGGAGACCCATTTCCGCCGGAGCAGGAAGCCGCGGAAGAACCAGATCAGGATGAGCCCGGCGGCGAGCAGGCCCAAGGCGGCGAAGACCCAGCCCGATCCCAAGGTGAGGCGGTTGAAAAGGCCGTGGTTGCGCAGATCCCGTCCGAGCCAGAGGAGGGCGGTCAAGCCCACGGCCACCTGCACCAGCGCCCCCAGCCCGCGCGCGAACAGGGTAATGCCGATGTTACCCTGGAGATCCCCGTACTTGCGGCCGAAGGCCACCACCTTCACCGCCTCGGCCGCGACCGAGGAGGGCAGGAAAAGGTTGAACAGGTTGCCGACGAAAACGAAGTACAGGTATTTCCCGAGTCCCAGGCCCGGGGCCCGCAGCATGACCTTCCAGCGCAGGGCATTGAGAACCGAGGTCAGCAGTTGGGAGAGGACGGCCAGCGCCAGGATCCAATAATTGGCCCGGGCCAGGGCCGGCCAGAGATCCGGGATCGAGATCTTGCGGAAGACGAGCCATACCGCCAACGCCGCGATGATCCATTTCACCGGTGCCAACCAGGGCCGGGAGAGGAAATCCTTCACGATTTGGACGGCCTCTTCGTTGGTTCCGCAGGCTCGGCTGCCATGGCCGTCCTCGCCGAAGCCTGGACCGCCGCCGGCTGCGCGCCCTCGACCCGGGCGGACAGGAACCGCAAGGCGAAGAGGAAGGGAACGAGCAGGGCCAGGGACAACAGGGC
>DAINDC010000044.1:0-21044 GCA_036732085.1 Fibrobacterota bacterium
GGTATGGGATCCTTGTTCGGTGAAGCGCCGATTTATTTCCTGAAGTTGGGGGCCGATTTGGGCCTGGGCTTCGGCGAAGCCGATTGAACCTCTTCGGCGAAGCCGATTAATTATAATACGAAGCCGAAAGTTCACCCATCGGATTCAGCCGCCTCACCCGCCGATTTGGTTCATGGACTGCAGCACATGCGGCAGACGCCCATTTGGTTTCATACCCATCACATCCCTCAGGATTTCCGGATAGTCGAGTGGATCACGGCCCCGCAGGTCGATTCCGGCTTCCGAGAACAGGCAGGCCCGCAGCTTGCCCGTGGAGGTCAGGCGTAACCGAGAACACGTCCCGCAAAAAGGTTTGGACTCGGAGGCGATGAACCCGATGCGGGCGCCTCTGGAGGTCCTGAAATTGAAGGAGGTGGAATCGGCTGCGCTGGATTCCGGAAGCAATTCTTCCCGGGTCAGCAGACTGTCTATCATCTCCTGGGCTGCAACAAAACGCTCCGCGTGTTCGGCGACGGAAGGCCCTACCTGCATCAATTCCAGGAACCGCACTTCCACCCCCTGCTCTTCCGCGAAGACCACGAAGTCATGCAGCTCATCCTCATTGTGCCCCCGCGAAATTACGGCATTCACTTTCACTTCGAAGCCCATGGCCGCGGCCTTCAGGATGGACGCGATCACCTTTTGAAAATGCGGCCGGCGCGTTATCCTCGCGAAGCGGGTTTCATCGAGGCTATCGAGACTTATGTTGAGATGCCGGCAGCCCAGGTCCTTGAGCATGGGAAGCTTGTCGGCAAGCAGGTAGCCATTGCTCGTCAGGCCGAATTTGCGCCAGGGAATGGCGGCGAGCATGGTCATGATTTCTTCGAATTCCAATCGGACCGTAGGTTCACCGCCTGTTACCCTAAGCTCATCTACCCCCAGGGCGGAAAGTGACCCGCAAATTCCGGCGATTTCCAGTGGCGTCAACAGGCTGGACGGGGCTTGGAACCGCATGGTTTCCGGCATGCAATAGAGGCAGCGGAAATTGCAGGCATCCGTGAGCTGCACTCTGACTTTATGAATATGGCGGCCATATTGGTCCTGAAGGCGCATCGGCTCAAAATAGCTTATTCCCTTTATGGGCATTATTTCCCTCCTTTCAGAAACAAGGATTGATTGCGGTTTTACTTTGATTTTACTGGAATTTGTGAGTGCGATAGAGATGTATTGTCATTAAAAAAAATGTAACTTAGAAAATGATTGGAATGCTTTGGCCAGCCGCCAGCGTTCGGGTCGGATTCCTATTAGGTTCTACTAGGAATCGGATCCCTTTCCATTAGCAATAATGCGGTCCCCAGTAAGCTTGATAAGAGCCGAAGCTTGGGATCGAAGCGTCTGAATAGAAATGACTTTGTCATTAGGAATAATATGAATACGACACTTGTGAAAGAAAAGCCGGATCTGCTTTTCAACAATCCTCTCAAACAAAAAGTTTACGTCTTTCTTAAAAATAATCCGGGGAAGGACTTTGAAACCTTTCAGGTATTGACCGGCGATGGAATCGTCTCCCGGCAGCATTTCAACGAGGTGGAACAGGCCATCCAGGCGCGTGAAGATCGCGAAAAGTCGCGTGGCATCCTCAAGGATGTAAATGCCTTGTTCCTATCCGGAAACCCTTTCGAAAAGCAAAAGCCATCCCAGCCGGGCCTCGGCGAAACCGATCATCCAGAAGCAAAGGAATTGCCCTTGAAAAAGTTCGAGAAGAAGAAGTTGAATGAAAGCGCCAAGCAATATATCAAAGGGCATCCTGATTGCACCTATGATGAATTGGTGCAAAGCCTGGGCTTCAAGGAGTTGTCCAAGCCCCACTTCTTCAGCATGAAAACGCAGTTGCGCAAGAAGGGCCTCATCCCTCAGGAAAGCCGGTCCAGGCGCGGTCGCAAGCCGGATAATAAAGCGAACCTTGCGGGCAAGGTCAAGGAGTCGCCAATCCACACTGGGACCTCATTCGGCAATACCAAGACCATCGAGATTCTGGAATCGATCGATGCGACCGGTTTCTCCGACGACCTCAAGGAACATTATAAAAGCCATGTCTTGCAAATACTGAAAAGATTGGTGCCTCAAGGGGAAAGACTCACCATGGTGATGCTCTCCGATCCCCCAACCATAGAGATCCGCCGCGGCGTGCGTTGATCCAAGGCCGGATTGTACCCGTTATCAATTCGGGGCAATTCGGTTCCCTTTTTTCGGGAATCTGATCCTTAACCGGTGCAGCTCGTCCCTGTATCGGTTAAATTTTGGTTGAAAAAAAACGCGGTCACTTTTGTAATACTTGTCGAAAGATTCCAATCGGATTATGGAATTGAAAATCCTTTGTCTTGGTGAGACCGGAGGCTGGTCCGAACCCATTCCGACGGAAATGGATTCGGCGCAGACCTTGGTTTTGATTTTCGCCGGAGCTTGCCATGGCGAAGAGGATCGGACCCTTTCCGATTTAATCGGTCATTTTCCAAAATCCGTGATATTAGGATGCGTGACTTTCGGCGAGATTTTCGGCCAGGAAATCCTCGATGATTCCATCGTAGCCGCAGTCGTGAAGTTCGCAGGCACCCGCTTGCTTTCGGCGAGCGCAGCCATCACCACTGGCGCAGGTTCCTTTGCGGCAGGCGTGGAGTTGGCCAGGCAACTGCGTGAACCGGAACTGAAGTCCGTGCTGATTCTTTCGGAGGGACACAATGTAAACGGCAGCGAATTGGTGCGCGGCATAAACAGCTTGGTGCCCAAGGAGGTTCTGGTCACAGGCGGATTGGCCGGACCTTGCCGCAAGCTCAGTCCGTCCTGGGTCATCCAGGAGCGCGCCCCGCGTTCGCATTATGTGACCGCCGTGGGCTTTTATGGTTCTGCCATCCGCGTCTTCCATGGTTGCAAAGGCGGATGGGATATATTCGGTCCGGAACGCGTGGTGACGCGCTCGGAAGGAAATGTCCTCTACGAATTGGACGGCAAACCGGCCCTGGCGCTCTACAAGGAATATCTGGGAATCCTGGCCGCGAATTTGCCCGGCTCGGCATGGTCCTTTCCGCTTTCCCTCCGGCGTAACGCCCATGAGACCAAGATGGTGGTCCGGTCGGTGTCGGAAATCGATGAAAAAAAGGGATCGATTTCCTTTGCCGGGGACATTCCTCAAGGCTCTCTCGCGCAACTGATGCGGGCCAATTTCGAACGCCTGATTACCGCAGCTTCCGAATCGGCTGCGATGGCGCGTGGGGAAACGCCGGGTCCGTCACTGGCCTTGGCGATCAGTTGCGTTGGACGACGTCAGGTGTTGGGTGAACGCGCCGAGGAGGAGATCGAGGCCGGACTCCATGCTTTTCCTCCCGGTACGGCCCAAGTGGGTTTCTATTCCTTTGGCGAGATTTCGCCGGTACGTCCCACGGTCGCCTGCGAATTCCATAATCAAACCATGACCTATACGACTTTCTCCGAACATGGATAGCGGTAATCTGCACAAGGATTTTCCAGGGAATATCCATCCCCTGTTGATCCGCCAGTTGAAAAAATCCGGTTTCAATCCGGTCCTGGAAATACTCGATGAGAACTGGATGAAATTATTGGGTCACGTGAATATGGCCTACCTGCAATCGGATCAGGACCGGTATACCCTGGAGCGATCCATTTCCATCTCCTCGCGCGAGATGCAGGAGCTGAATAAGAATTTAAAGCAATCCCAGATTCTGTTGGAGCGAGAGCGGGACAAGTTCATCAGCATCCTGGGTTCCATCCGGGATGCCATTTGGTCCGGAGGCCCGGAGGGCAAGACGATCTTCTATGCCAATTCCGCCTTCTATGTCGTCTATGGCAGGACGTGTGCCGAGCTCCATGCTGAACCGGAGTTGTGGAAGGATGCGGTCCACACCGAGGATAAGGCCATCGTTACGGTGGCATTGGAATCCTTGGAGCAGGAAAGTTTTTCGGAAGCGGAATACCGCATCGTCAAACCCACCGGGGAGATCCGGTGGGTCTGGCATAAGATGCAAACCATCCAGGATGCCGCCGGATCCGTCCTGCGCATCGATTCCATCTGTTCGGACATTACCGAAAGCAAAAATGCCGAACTGGAAACGATTCGTTCCAAAGAAGCCGCCGAAACCGCCACCCGAATCAAATCCCAGTTCCTGGCGAATATGAGCCATGAAGTCCGGACACCGATGAACGGGATCATCGGCATGGTCCAGCTCCTCCTGGATACCCAACTTTCGGAAAACCAACGTTACCTCACCCAGGTGGTCATGGACTCCTCAAACTCCCTGCTCGCCATCATCAATGACATGCTCGATATCTCCCAAATCGAGAGGGGCAAGTTCAGTTTTTCCAAATCCCAGTTTGAGATCCGTAGAGTCTGCGATGATGTCCTTTCCCTCCTGCGACCCCAGGCCGATTCCAAAGGCCTGCTGCTGGAAGCCAGGATTTCCAAGGCCCTGCCGGATCAAGTTCTGGGGGATGCCTATCGCTTGCGGCAGGTTTTATTGAACCTCCTGGGCAATGCCATCAAGTTTACGGAAACCGGGAAGATCCGTTTTCGCGCGGAGTTGGCTTTGGATTCCGAGGAGGATATCGTCCTGCATTGCGAGATCCACGATACGGGAGTGGGGATCCAACCCGGTTCCATCCATCTTCTCTTCCAACCCTTCTCCCAGGTGGACGGTTCGCTGACCCGCAAGTATGGCGGTACGGGTCTTGGGCTTTTCATATCGAAACAATTGGTCGAATTGATGGGCGGGACTTTGGAATGTGAAAGCCGGCCAGGGGAAGGCAGCCGATTCTGGTTTACCATAAAACTGGAAAAGGTCGCTATGCCGGTTGAAGCCGTTGCGAAACCCGGATCGATTCCGATGGAAATCGCCTGCGCATCCTTGCCGGAAGCCGGTAGCACCGCGAGACGCGGCCTGCGCATCCTGGTCTGCGAGGACAATCCCATGAATCAAAAGGTGGTCCGCCTCATGCTGGAACATCTGGGTTACGGGTGCGACTTGGTGAAAAATGGCCAGGAGGGATTGGATGCCTTGGAGAAAGCCACTTATGACATCATCTTTATGGACTGCCAGATGCCGGTCATGGACGGCTATGATGCCGTGAGCCGGATACGCGCCTCACCCGATAAGCGGCACCATGTCGTCGTGGCCATGACGGCCCATGCCCTGCAGGGAGACAAGGAGAAATGCATTCAGGCAGGGATGGATGATTATATCGGCAAGCCTTTGTCCATGGATGTCCTCGCGAAAATCCTGGACAAGTGGTCGCGGGTACGGACGGAAGTCAAGCAGAAGGAATTCTAAAGCGCTGGTTCCAAATCCAGGACGACTAAAGTCCCCGGCAATAGGGATGGTCTGGGCTTGGGGACATGCTATCTTTTCGCACAATGAGCAATCCCACCTTCCGCGACATCCTTTTGGGCCTGGATCCGTCCCAGCGCGCCGACAATGGCTTCCTGCTGGAATCTTTTCTGGACTGGGTAGGCATGCGCGGTCTTTCCCTCTATTCCGCCCAGGAGTCCGCGGCCCTGGAACTGTTCGAGGGCAAGAACGTCATCCTGAACACGCCTACCGGTTCGGGCAAATCCCTGGTGGCCTCGGTCCTGCATTTCCAATCGCTGGCCCAAGGTCGCCGCTCGGTCTATACCTGTCCCATCAAGGCCCTCGTGAACGAGAAATGGATGGCCCTCTGCAAGGAATTCGGGGCCGAGAACGTGGGCCTTTCCACCGGCGACGCGACCGTGAACCGGGACGCGCCCATCCTGTGCTGCACGGCCGAGATCCTGGCCAATATCGCCCTTTCGGAAGGACCGGACAACTCCATCGGCGACGTGGTGATGGATGAATTCCATTATTATTCCGATCGGGATCGGGGGGTAGCTTGGCAGGTACCCCTGCTCATCATGCGCAAGACCCGCTTCCTGCTCATGTCCGCCACCCTTGGCGAGACGGATTTTTTCGAACGCGGGCTCACCGCTTTGAACGGCCGGGAAACCACCACCATCAAATCCCAGGACCGTCCCGTCCCATTGACCTTCACCTATTCCGAGAAGGCCCTGCCGGAAACCGTCCTCCGGATGGCGGCGGAAGGCAAGGCGCCGGTCTATGTCGTCCATTTCACCCAGGCGGACGCGGCCCGCAATGCCCAGAATTTCACCAGCCTGGAACTTTGCAACAAGGAGGAGAAGAGCGCCATCGCCGCGGCCCTGCAAGGGTTCCGGTTTTCCAGTCCCTTCGGCCCGGATATCAAGCGTTGGCTCAGGCAGGGGATAGGCCTGCATCATGCCGGCCTCCTCCCCAAGTACCGGATCCTGGCGGAGAAGCTCGCCCAGCAAGGCCTGCTCAAGGTCATCTGCGGCACGGATACCTTGGGTGTGGGCGTCAACATCCCCATCCGCACCGTGCTCTTCACCCAGCTCTGCAAGTATAGCGGCGACAAGACCGCCATCCTCACCGTCCGCGACTTCCACCAGATTGCCGGTCGCGCGGGCCGCAAGGGATTCGACGATGCCGGCTTCGTGGTGGCGCAAGCGCCCGATCATATCATCGAGAACCTGAAGCTCTCCGCCAAGACCAGCCAGACCGGGAAGAAATTCGTGAAGCGCAAGCCTCCGGAAAAAGGCTACGTGCCCTGGGACGAAGGCGCCTTCCGGCGACTGATCGAAGGCGTTCCCGAGCGCCTGGTCTCGCGTTTCCAGGTCTCCCACGGCATGCTGCTCAACGTCCTCGGCCGATCCGGTGACGGGTGCAGCGCCATGCGGGACCTCATCGCCGCCTGCCATGATTCCGCCAAGGATAAGGAAGCCCATAAGAAACGGGGGTTCCAGCTTTTCCGGGCCTTGGTGGAACGCGGTATCGTAGAGATCATCAAGCCCGAGGAGCGCAGGAGCGCCGCCTCCAAGGTGCGCGTGAACCTGGACCTGCAGCAGAACTTCTCCATGGATCAGACCCTTTCGCTCTATCTGCTGGAGACCTTGCCGCATCTCAATCTCGAGAGCCCGGATCACCATCTGGATGTCCTCACTCTGGTAGAGTCCATCATCGAAGATCCCGATCAGGTCCTGCGACGCCAGCTCGACAAGCTCAAGACCGAGAGGATGACGGAACTCAAGGCCCAGGGCGTGGAGTTCGATCAACGCGTGGCGGAATTGGATGCGATGGAATATCCCAAGCCCCTGCGGGAATTCATCTACGGGACCTATAACGATTTTTCCGACAAGCATCCCTGGGTGGGCAATGAGAATATCCGGCCCAAATCCATCGCACGCGAGATGATGGAGGGATTCTTCACCTTCTCCAACTATGTCAAAGGCTATGGACTGGAACGGTCCGAGGGCTTGCTGCTGCGGTATCTCAATAGCGTCTACAAGGTGCTTCACAATACGGTTCCCATGACCGCCAAGACCTATGCCATCCGCGAGATGGAGGTTTTCTTCGGCGAGATGTTGCGGCGCGTGGATTCGAGCCTACTGGAAGAATGGGAACGGCTCCAGAACCCGGATTATATCTCAGTCGAGCAATCGGAATTGCGTCCGCCCGGCTCGGAGGCCGCGGAGGAAGCGGGCCGGCACGACATCACCGTCGATCCCATCCTGTTCCTGGCATCCGTCCGAGTGCGCGTCTTCAGCTTCCTGTCCTCGCTTTGGCGGAGCGAATATACCGGCGCCTTGGATTCCCTGGCGGAGGGCCTGGAAGATGCGGGTGGAGCGGTTGCTGTTCACCCAGCCGGCGGGCTGGTCGACGCGGAAGGATTGCCCTGGACCGAGGACCGGCTTCGGGACCGGATGGCTGAATACCGGCCCAGCCATGGGATGTTCCGACTGGACCCGGAGGGACGGGCGCTGCGCCATACCTTGGTCGAGAAATCGGATCCGTCCGGCGTGTCACATGGGAAAACCTGGACCCTCAAACAGATCTTGCAGGACTCGGAAGGGCATAACGATTGGACCGTGGATTTCGAAGTCGATTTGGAGGCCTCGCGTGCCGTCGGGATCCCGGTTTTGCGGCTGCTCCGCATCGGTGAGATGCAGTCCTAGGCTCTTCCCGAGAACGGGAAAATGGCTATCTTCCCAGGTATGCTTAAAGTCAAATTCATCGCCGTTCTGGTCGTTCTCGCCTTGATAGGATCCGTGGTGTTTTATTTCGAAGGGACCTACAGCGATGGCTTCCGGGCCGGAACCGTGGTGAAGCTCAGCAGCAAGGGTTATGTCTTCAAGACCTATGAGGGAGAATTGAATCTGGGCATGGTCATCAATCAGGATCCCAATTCCCAGGCCTCGGTGAACAATGTCTGGGATTTTTCGGTATCGGCCAAAGATACCACGGTCATCAATGCCTTGGAAAATGCCTTGACCTCCGGGCAGCGGGTGCGCCTGCACTATAAGGAAAAATACAAGGCCCTCCCCTGGATGGGGGACACACCTTATTTCATCTACAAGGTGGAGACGGCGACGCGTTAAGAGCAAAATTTCAGACCTTGATCTGAATTTCCAGACCTTGATCTGAATATTGGAGGGCCATGGCCTTAGAGCCATGCGGGTCCATCCTTGTTTTTCCTTGCTCAATTCCAATCCGAAAAGATAGTTTTATGCCTTGGCTTCTGCCCATTGGCATGGTTTCGCTCCATCCGAAAATCCGAGGTGAATATGCCAGATGCCTTTCGCATCCTGATCGTGGAATCCAATTCGCAAGGGGCGCAAAAGCTAGCCGACTTACTTTCCGAAAAGGATACGTTTATCACAACGGCAGTGTCAGCTCGATATGTTTTTACCGAGTTATTCCGGCAAAATTTCGACTTGGTTATCCTTTCGGCCCAGCTTCCCAATGTGGATGGGATTACGCTCGCATTGCAAATCAGAAATAGGGAGCAAACCCGGAACACACCCATATTGCTTTTGGATTCCAAGGAAAGAAATGAATCTTGGGTTTCCAAAGCCCATTTATTGAGGAACGTAGATCGACTGATCAAGCCGGTTTCGCCTGAATTCCTTCGCGCTAAGGTGAATATGTGGATTGAGAATTCCAGGAAATCCCAAAAGGAGCCTGATACCAGCAGTATTATTGTGGCTCCTGTAGGGCAATCCAATTTGGAATCCCAAGAATCGAGAAATCAGGCGGCCATTGAAGGAATGCAGGATACGGCGATTCTATGGACAAACGCCGACGGTATAGTCGTCGGCAGCAACACTCAGGTGCGCAGGATCCTTGGCTACGAAGAGCAGGAAATCCTGGGTGTGCCCTCCTCGGATTTTTTCAGCTTGGAAGATAAACAAGCCGGGGTGCCGGAAAAGGAATTGCGCGAAGCGAGGGAAAACGGAAAGGGTTTGGATGAATGCTGGCACGTGCGAAAGGACGGCTCCCGATTCTGGGCCGTGGGGCTGGTGACCCCGCTTTGGAAATCGGCGGGCGAGCTGGAGGGTTATATCAAAGTCCTCCGTGACCGAAGCGACCAGAAAATCAAAGATGATTTGGCCCGCGATACGGAAGAGCGATATAAGCAATTGCTCGATTCTACCGTCGAAGGGATCTTCGGCTTTGATCTGAATGGCATGTGTACTTTTGGGAATACGTCTTGCCTGAAACTCCTGGGGTTTACGGACGAGCAGGAGCTCTTGGGACTTGACCTGCATGAAATCATCTTCCATAGGCTTAGGGACGGTCACCCATGCCAAGGGACTGACTGCCCGATCATTGCAAAGGTTCTGGCAGGCGAGGAATCCCATGGTGAGGCCGAAGTTCGGGGGTCGGGCGGAAAATTGTTACTTGTCGAGTACCGCATCCACCCGGTGCGCACGGACGGAACGCTAATCGGAGCCGTCGTCACTTTCATGGATATCTCGGAGCGCAGAAGGTCCGAAGAACGATTCAAGGCCATGGAAAGACATGTCAGGCAGGCCAAAAAGCTCGAATCCATCGGACGATTAGCGGGTGGAATTGCCCATGAACTCAATAATGACCTGACCGCCGTCATCGGGTATAGTGAAATTCTTCTTCATCGTCTTGAAAACCCGAATTTGGTCCGACTGAGTGTTGAGGAGATTCTGCAGAGCGGAAAAAGGGCCGCGGACCTGGTCCAAAAGCTGCTTGATTTCGCAGGGGAGCAGCCCATAGCCGCGAAACCCATCCCTCTGGAATCTTTCCTGGAGGAACGAATGAACCTTTTCCGGGAAGCAGCTGGCGAAAAGATCCAACTCAGCCTGGAATTGGATCCGAACCTTCCCCAGGTTTATACCGAACCGGAGAAATTGGAGAAGGCTACCCTAGGCATTATTTCGAATGCGAGAGAAGCCATAGCGGGCGAAGGCGCCCTGTGCATTTTCGCTAGTAGAGTTGACCTTTCGGATCCAGCCGAAGCGGAGAAAGTCCTTGTCCGCCCAGGAGTCTACGCTTGCCTGTCTATAAGGGACACCGGGCGCGGCATCCCCGAAGAGACCCAAGAAAGGCTTTTTGACCCCTTTTTTTCCACCAAAGAAATGGGTCGTTTGGCCGTTGGATTAGGGCTCTCCAGCGCGTATGGATTTATAAAACAAAGCGGTGGAACGATTGATGTCGAAAGTGAACCCAACCATGGAACGGTCATCAAAGTCTTCTTGCCAACCGAGCCGCCTTCGAGTCATCGGTAAGTTCACTGTCCAGGAAAGGCAAAGCCGATCGAGGCATGAAATTAAGCCAATCCAGTTGAATGTTATTTAACCAGTATTTAGCTTAGATCAGCCCGCTAAAATATTTTCTTGCGCACTCGAAAGGCTCCAAATGGAGAGGTTTCTCGCAATATGTTTACTGTTGGCCCTCTCAGCGGTCGCTGCCGGGCCAATGCAAAGAAGCGGCGACGCGCAGGGCACAAAAAGCCAAAGGACAATTCCCACCGAACGCTTTGAAGATCGCGGCGAACGTTATCGGGCTGGAAATAAATTCATCAAAGTGCTCCGCAGCCGCGAACGGCGGGCGCTGTTTTACAAGCAGAAAAGGTCGGATGCCGCCGGCTTCCGAAGCCGCCTCAAATCGCTGTCTCTCAATGGAGACATTTCCGATCTCGATGCGTCCTCCTCCAAAAAAATCCGCATGCTTACGCTTGCAACCGATTCCAATTCCCAAAATGTTCCGCCCAAGGCGATGGACGACTTGTTGCGATTCGACCCCGGGATCCCCATTGCCCGCCCGGTTTATTACGATCCGAAAAACCACGTCGAGTTCATCGTAACGGAAAGGCTTTTCGCGAAGTTCCGCCATGGATTGACGGATGAGGACGCGAGAAAATGGGCGGCCGACGTTGGAATGAAGTTCGTGGAAATCAAACCGGGAAACATTCTGTCCATGCAATTGCCGGATTCGGCGGCCGCTCCCTTGCTGACGGCCGAACGCTTATCGGCGGATCCGGAGGTCGAGTGGGCGGAACCGGAAATGCTTTTCCAACCCAGGAAATTCTTCGTAAGCAATGACCCCTTGCTTGGACGGCAACAGCATCTCCGCAATATAGGCCAGCAGGGAGGCACGCCCGGAGCCGATGTCAAAATCTCCCAGGCATGGGACATCACGCGCGGCGACTCCGCCACCGTGATCGCCATTCTCGATGACGGCGTGCAGACCTCGCATCCCGATCTTCGCATCGATCCCGCCGGGAAAAACTTTTTCGCGGTCCCGCCGACCGATGATCCCAATCCCACGGTCGCTACGGATGCTCATGGCACTTCGGTGGCGGGTGTGGCCGCGGCCCGCGGAGACAACGGGATGGGCGGATCCGGAGCGGCGCCTAATGCCCGGATTCTTCCCATCAAGATATCCGATCACGAGGCGTTCGCCTCCAATGTGGCGATCGCGGACGCGATCCGGTATGCCGCCGATGCGGGAGCGGACGTCATCAATAACAGCTGGGGCGGAAGTCCCTTTGACAACCAAATGAACGATGCCATCATCTACGC
Organism: Fibrobacterota bacterium; assembly: GCA_036732085.1. GTDB lineage: Bacteria > Fibrobacterota > Fibrobacteria > UBA11236 > UBA11236 > Chersky-265. The sequence continues at coordinate 11,933 of DAINDC010000044.1, forward strand.
GAGTACGATGGGACGCGGAGGCAAGGGCTGCCTCGTGTTTTGTTCCTCCGGGAACTCCAGCAGCGCTTTCAACGGCACACCGGACAAACACGGCGGACCGCTCGCCTTTGTTTTTTCCGACACGGGCACCATTTCCCCCGGCACCTATTCCGTCGGCTTTCGGTTCAGCGACGCGGGATCCATCCCGGGCGATACGGATTGGGTGGCTATTGATAATATTTCCGTATTGGCCGCGGACGGATATACCGTACCTTTCTTCGAATCCTTCGCGGGAGGCATGCCTGCCGGTTGGACCTCGGTCGGAACTCCATGGAAATCGGACAACACCTTTTACAGCGGCACCGGAGATCGCAAATCGATGCGCTCGGGCGTGATCACGGGCCCGAGCTCGAAAAGCGAACTTCGCATGCCCTTGCGCACCTATGCGGCCGGTGATCAGCTTCGCATCAACTGGAGCCTGAATAATTCCCAGGGGGATTTCCAGGTCGCGTTCTACAATTCCGACGGCTTCAATCTCGGGGCATCTCCGCCCAAACAACCCGGCGATAGTTATGGGCATTTTTCCGGCAACCCGGCGATGGCCTATCCCGCCGCGGCGGATAGCGCCATCGCCGTCGGGTCGTCCACGGAGTTCGATTTCCGGTCGGGCTATAGCCAGTTCAATGAGGCGGGCACGGGAAAAACCGTCGACTTCCTGGCTCCGAGCGACGGCGCATGGAGCGGTATCACGACCACGGATCGAACCGGCGGCGATGGTTATACGGATTCAAGCTACACCTCATCTTTCGGAGGCACATCCTCGGCCTGCCCGTTGGCGTCGGGAGTCGCGGCCTTGATCATTTCGAGGAATCACAATCTCACGCGCAACCAGGTGCTGGCCATCATGCGCGGGACCGCGGACAAAGTCGGGGATAGAACGTATATCGCCGGCTGGAATACGGAATACGGGTATGGTCGTCTCAATGCGTATCAAGCCCTGCTGGCCGTGCCGCTGCCTCCAGCGGCGACCACGCTGATTTCGCCGCCGGATGGGGCAGCCGATCAAACCCTGAATTCCACGCTCAAGTGGAAAGCTTCATCGCAAGCAACGGCCTATCGCTTGCAGGTATCCACCAGCCCCGCCTTCACCTCCTTGGTGATTGACGATTCAGGAGTAACGGATACGTTACGCAACGTGAATCAACTGGCGGCGGGAGTGAAGTATTACTGGCGCGTGCATGCCCGCAACGAAGGCGGCCCTTCGGCTTGGACTCCGACGTGGTCATTCGCCACTCCGGATTTAACCGGCCCCGACGCGCAATGGTCGCAAACGGGTTTTCCTCCCGGAACAGCCGTGGAAGCCTTCGGAGTGGGCGGTAGCATTATATACGCCGGAACCGACAACGGCATTTACCGCTCCGCCAACCAAGGGGCCAGCTGGTCCCTGGCCAATGGCAATGTCGGCGGGGGAATCATCGCCACCTCTTTCGCGGCCAAGGACGACTCTCTTTTTATCGGAACCAATGGCTCGGGAATCGGCTACTCCCCGGACAGCGGAAGCCACTGGGGCCCGATAGGCTCGAGGGGAACGGGATTGGCCAATACTTTTGTTCCTGCGCTCGGTTTCAAAGGCGCGAAATTATTCGCAGGCACGGAAGCCGGAATATTCCAATCCACCGGCAGCAGGACGTCCTGGAGTCCTTCCGGCATGCTCTCGGACAGCATCCTGGCCTTCGCCCTCAGCGGGTCCGATCTCTTCATCGGCACGGGGAGAGGGGTCTACCGCTCTTCCGACGATGGCGTAACCTGGAATCCCGCCAGTGCCGGATTGACGGATATGCGGATTCAAACCCTGGCTTTTCTGGGAACGAAACTTTTTGCCGGAACCCTGGGCGGCAAAGTCTTCCGCTCCGGCGACAAGGGATTGACCTGGACTTTGGTCAATGAGGGATGGGCTTGCAGCCGCGTCCGCTCATTCGCGGTCAAGGGAAAAAGCCTGTTCGCGGGAACCCTTGGTGGTGGCGTCTTTTTTTCTTCCGATACCGGCGTCACTTGGGCCAGAATCAATAATGGGTTGACGGATACGCTGGTCCATCCGCTGGCGGTAAACGCGGGCGAGGTCTTTGCCGGAACCGCGCACGGCGGAATCTTCCGCTACCTGGGAATTTCTCCTTCCGTCTCTGCCGGGACGGATCGAGTCGTCAATGAAAATCAGCCCTTGACCATTACAGTGAGGGGCACGGACCTCGATGATGATGCGGTGGCACTTTCGGCCCTGAATTTGCCGGCGGGCTCCGCTTTTTCCCAGGTCATGGGGATTTTTTCCTGGACCCCCGGGTATACGCAGGCCGGCGCCTATTTGCTGAGGTTCCGGGGCGAATCGGCGAACCCATTGGCGGCCGACACGGATACGGTGATGGTAACGGTCAACAATGTCGATCGGCCTCCGGTGGTGACGGCGGGACCGGATCGGATTGTGGATGAAAATCATGCGCTGGGATTTTCGGTCACCGCAACGGATCCCGATGGCGACGCGGTCGCCCTGACTCTGCTCAACCCGCCGGCGGGCGCGACGTTTGCCGCCGGGACCTTCGCATGGACGCCCGGATTTACCCAATCGGGAGAATACGTGCTTGCTTTCCAGGGCCATGCGAACGCGTTCAACGACACGGACAGCGTTAGGGTAACGGTGAGCAACATCGATCGTCCTCCGCGCCTGGACTCCCTCGCAAGCAAATCGATCAAGGAAGGCGATACCTTGACCTTTACCCTGTCGGCCAACGACCCGGATGGGGATCCCATTACCTTTACGATGGCCTGGGCGAAGGCTGGCGTACCTGTGCCCGTGCCTTCGGGCGCGGGATTGACCGGATCCGTTTTCAAGTGGACAACGTCCTATGCCGACTCAGGGCATTATGATGTGTCCTTCATCGCCAAGTCCATGCTTCTGTCGGATACGCTCAAGATGAAGATTACGGTTATCGAAGTGGGTAACGGTCTTGGTACCCTGCATATCGCAAGCAGCCTCCGGGGCGCATCCCTGTATGCCATGCCGGATGGAAGCCATGAGGGCGATCCACTCGGCAAGGACAGCGCGGAATTCACGGGCAAGCCCGGTATCTACTGGTTTGCGGGCGCGAAATCGGGATACCGTACACGTTACGTACCGGGGCGGGTAATGCTGCATCAATCCACCTCGTTGCAGCTGGATCTGAAACCATCGATTCCCTTATGGTTCAGCGCTCCGGAATCCTTGCAGGTCGACGGAAAGCCGCTGCTGGATTCCCTGGGCAAGGTGCTGGCGGTGGCCGATCTGGATTACGACGGCAAGCAGGACCTTATGCTGAACAAGGGAGGCGAAATCCAGATCCTGCGGAACGTGGGGAGTTCGGATTCGGCGTTGGGCCCGTATTCGTTAAGTGAAAAATTCAAAATCGGAACCACGACGGGACTTGCTTCCATCGCCTTCGTGGATTGGAACGAGGGCGGATATTACGATATGTTGGCCGCCACCGAAGCTGGTGACGTGCTTCTCATCCACAGGAACGATCGAGCCTTCACGGATACGCTCGCGCTTAAAAGCTTCCCCGGCGATTCCATCCGGGCCTGGACCATGGATTGGGACGGAGACGGCCGGAAAGATATCTGGATCCATTCCCAAGGCAAGGGGATTTTCGTTTATCGCAACCTGGGGACCGATGCCAATCCCAACTTGGCGTCCGCGTCCATCGAAGTCTTGCAGGCCGATGGAGGAAGCCTCCGGTCTCTCGCATCTTCACCGGTTTGGCTCGACGCGGATAACGACGGCGAGAAAGACATGGTGGCGTTCCAAGACGGCAAGCTGAAAATCTGGAACGGCAAACATATCGGGGGGACTTTGGTACTTGGCGTCCCCAGGCCCATGAATATCGGAGGTTCGGAATTCCATTGCACCCAGTGCCAATTGGCCTTGCATATCGGCAGCCAGGGATTGCCCAGCCTGCTGATTCTCCCAAAAGGCGGCGCGGGGGTTGGCGTTCGTACCCATCTGATGGGAAACCTGAACGCCGACAATGTCGTGGATGCCTTGGACTTGGGGCTGCTATTGGATGGCTGGAACAAAAAGGCGTCCGACCCCGATTGGATCCCTCGCTTCAATCTGGTTCTTGATCCAGCCGGCGCGGAGATCATCGATTCCGAAGATGTCCGGATTTTGGAGAGCAACTGGGAAATGCGGGAATAGAATGAAAAAAACATCCATGAAACTTTACAGCCTTTATTTGCAAAGCCGCACAATTGCGGTGGCGATATTGATGATGATGAAGTTGACGGCCGCGGGTTCGAACCAGAATGCGGAATTGTTCGTTGACATGAATCCTCAAACTCCGCAGAACGATTCCCTTGCGACCGGCGCTTTCGGAACGCCCATTTTGATTGGAATCCGGGTTGCGAATGCGAAGTATCTGGATACATACGGCTTCCATTTAGGCTTCGACTCCAGCTTGGTGTCCTTCGTTAAGGCCAATCCGGCGATGCCCGAATCCGGCAGCATTGATTTTCTTGAAACCAGAGGCGGGGCTTCGGTCGGCTTTTTCGGCAAAATCTCGATCTTGGATTCCACCCAGGTAGCGGTTGGAAATGGCCTGGTGGGCCGGGACTCGGCCAAGACGCCCAGTGGATCGGGGCTACTGGTGGTGATGGAATTCAAGGTTAAGGGCCCGATACTCGGCCAAGCATCATTTTCACTCAGTGAAGTAAAGCTGCTCGATTGGCAGCAAAGCCTGGATACCGATATTGCCGTGCATTCAGGCGCGATTAGTATCCGGCCCTCCGCGGCAATCTTGCGTGTTACCCGTTCCAATCCGCCGGCCATGCGCCTACAAGCGATAGCGATTGCCTTGGCGCGTTCCCGCTCCAAATCAGGATTCTATTTGCTGGGCCGAAATAGGAATTAAGATCCTCGGCGCCAATCGGCGAAATCGTCAAAAAGTTTCTAGTGCAGCCGCAATCTAAAGCCGGCCGCCGGAGAATCGGCGGTGATCGATGCGTCGATTAAAGCCCGGACACCCAGCACCAGCTCGGTCGAACCTGTAACTTTTCCGTTACCATTCACGTTGGCGACTTCGGCGGTGAAATTGGGAGCGGCTTAAGAGACTCGAACCCTCGACCTTCTCCTTGGGAAGGACGCGAAGCTGAAGCTGATGCCGGAATTTGATTAAAGCACAACTGAATTTCCAAATTTCCCCGGTGGCCATCGTTCCAACAAGAGGAGCTTTGGTCCTTTTCTGAAACCCAGGTTTTGAGATCGAAAAGGATGGCTTAAGCCCAAATCTTCGGCTTCAGGCCCCCAACTTCCCCAACCAATCCCCGCCATACGCACATCCGATCCTCAGCATTACCGGAAACCATCCGATAACCTTTAAAATGCCACTACTCCGAGGTCCTTATGCGTATTGAAAAAGGATTGACCTTTCTGGGATGCCTGTCCGCATTGCTCGCCACGGGATGTTTCGATTCCGGCACGTCGGGCTCCGGTGCCCGGACCGGCCGCGTCCACCTCGTTCCCGCCCTCAGCGGCGGAAATACGGGCTTGGAGAAGGTGGGTACCAGCGGGAGTACGGGTCTGGAAAGCTTCCAGGTCGCCGTGGGCAATATCCGACTGGCAAAGGATATCACCACCAACGGGACCGCCTTGTCGGACATGAGCAGTTCGCTCTTGCTTTTTTCCCAGGAGTTTGGCAGTTGGGGCGACCTGGATGAGGCCACGGTCCGCGATCCGGCATGGAGCTCGCATTATATCGATTTCTGCGACCCGAAAAGCGTCTCCCGTCTCGCCTCCAGCAAACCATTCACCCTCCGTGATACCGGCGACTATTACTGGGCCGTTTTCAATTGGTCGCCCTTTTTCAAAATCCGCGCCACCATTCCATTACCGGACGGCGATACGATATTCACCCATGACGGGTCCATTGCCAAGCACTTCTTTCCCGGCAGCGACGTTTCCTATTATGTCACCGAAGCCACCCGAAGCCTGCTGCAGGGCCCCTCGGAGGACGCCTTGGTCCGTAAGAACAGCACCGCGACCTGGTTCCGCTTCCTCAAACCGCTCCGGCTGACGGAGGCAGACCTGGACAGCGGAACGACCATAGCCGACACCGTGGGAATGGATTCGCATAATCACCCCATTGTCAACCAGGTTCCTTCCGGCAAATGGAATGTCATGCTCGTCTTCAACCCCAAGGATCTCCTTTGGGCCGAACTCAGTGAGAACGGTAATCGGAGCTTCAACCCTTCCATCCGGTCTCCGGACTCCTCCACCTCGGTCAATGTCCCTTTCCTCAGGGCGACGGCCGTGCCCTACCGCGAAGGGGAGGATGTGATGCGCGAAACCTACGAGTTCTCGGTGCAGGCGGTAACCGGCGGGGTACAGGGAACCTATGGCATGCGGTTGGATCTATACCTCATCGGCGACAATGTGGTGGCGAGTACGGCCCAGTCCTATCCTACCGATGGCAACCTACCGCCTTCGGAGCCTCCCATTATCTACTTCGTAGTGGGCAAGGCGGACGGTTCCCTCAGCCTGCAGGATAACCTGAGCAGGCCGATCTTCGACGGTTTCATGCGCAAGACCAAGGTGGGCGAAGAAGGCTCGGTCCCCTGGGGTTATGGCGCAAGCGCCGATGGCCACGATGCCCCAATCCTGACATACAAGCTGGCGGAAATCAAAAAGATGAACTAGCGGCTTAAGAGACTCGAACCCTCGACCTTCTCCTTGGGAAGGGCTGCTCTACAAGGAGTCAACTCGTGATGAAATGTGGCGCACCAAAAAGAAAAGCTCCCCGGTTTCCCGAGAGGCGCTTGTGGAGCGGGTTAAGAGACTCGAACCCTCGACCTTCTCCTTGGCAAGGAACGGGTCGAACCCCGGATAGCCCCACCAATCTGCTAAACCAGCCTAGAATCGTCATTTTAGGTCGGTCTTTACTTCATCAAAATACCCCTCCGACTCCCTTCGCCTCCCGCGGTTGCGTACTCATGTGCGTACACCCTGAAAAATCACCGGGTGCTTTGGGCAAGCTTCCCAGGTCTGTTTTCCGCTCAGGTGCTTTCCAAGAGGCTCCTCGTCATCCTATTCAATTCCTTCAACAATTGAGGCATACCTATGAGTAGTGAATCCTATTCCATTGTCATCCCCATCGAACTGAAGGATCGACTGACTGAGGAATTCAATCGACTTTCCACCGCCGTGAAAGGCCGGGAGGCGGAGGTGCGCCAGGCGTTGACCAGCCTAAAGACGGTGGGATCGGATACGCTCGACACCATCCGCACCAAGGTGGAAGGGCTCGGCAAGGCCAACGTGGACCTGAAGAACCTGGAGAACCTGAAGAAGAAGCTTACGGAGGTGGCGGGATCCGGGCATGAGGCTGGCGGGGGGATCGAGCACGGTGGCGACGCCCTCCATGGCTTGAGCGAAAAGTTTGAAATCGTCAATGGCAAGCTCAAGACCTTCACCAATTTCGCGCACCTGGCCGGCGCCGCGGTTCTCGAAATCGCTGGCGCCGAGTTCCTAAAAGAGTCGATCGAAAGGGTAGCCGAGTACGGGGAGTCTATCGAGAAGGCAGGGCTGAAGACAGGCCTGACCACGGATGCGATCCAAGAAATGAACTATGTCGCGAAGCTCAATGGCACCTCCATCGACGCCTTGATCCCGAGCTTTAAGAACCTGGCCAAAAACGTGGAGACGGCGGCCGGCGGCAACAAAGTATTCTCCAAGATTTTCCAGGACCTGGGCGTGGATATCGACAGCGTGAAGCGCGGCACCATAAGCCTTGACCAGGTGAATACTCAGGTGATCGGGCGGCTGGCTGGCATGACGGACGAAACGAAGCGGCTGGCCGAGGCCACGAAGATTTACGGCCGTGGCGCCCTTGAGCTCCTGCCCATCATCGCCCAGGGGGCCGAGCGTTTCCAGAAGCAGAGGGAGGAGGCCCATGAGTTCGGCGTGGTCCTGAGCGAGGACGCCATCGCAAAGGCCTCGGAGCTGAAGGAGAATTTCGAAAGGCTCAACGCTGTGATGGAGGCCGCCAAATTCAAAGTCCTCACGCCACTGTTGGAGGGCGCTTCCGAATCCGTGACCGCCTTGATTGCGACGATGACGGGTCTGGAAGGTGTTTTTAGCACCTCAGATGTTGAAGTGGAAAAATTTGGAGGCCGCCTTTCCGTCTTCCAATCCATCGTGGCAGGAACCGTGGAAACCCTTCTCCTTTTTGGCATCGGCCTTAAAACCTCCTACGAAACGATTGCGACCGCGGGCCAACTCATCGGCACACTGGGCGCCCAGGCGATTCTTCCGCTTCGCGAAGCCTTTGAAGCATTGGAGGCCACAATGGTATTGGTGGCCCATGTCGCCGGCGAGGTGTTTGAGGCCTTAGCTCATCCATCCCAAGCCAAGGAGGCCATCAAGGAAGTGGAAGGGTATTTGGTGGGTTACGGGCAAAAGATGAAGGAGATCGTAAACGTCACTCAGAGCGTTTCCGGGGATATTTGGAAGGAGTTTGGAAAGAACGCCGCCGATAATCTGGAATCCACTCAGGTGGCGATCGAGGCTGCCACGAAGTCTGTGCAGGCGCTGAGGAGCAACCTTTCTGGTCCGGCACCCGAGAAGAAAAACAGAGCACCTACTGGGGATGATGCGACCGAATCAGCTGATCCAGCCTTGTTCAAGAAGCTGCAGGAGCAACTCATCCAGATCAAGGAGGATGCCGCGAAGGCCTCAGCCGCTGCGAACCTCGACGGTCTGCAAAAGGAGCAAGCGGACGAATGCGCTTCCTATGCTGCCAAACTTGCGAAGTACCACCAGTTTAATGATCTCCGAGGCACGGAAGCGAAAGCCTATTACCAGGGGACGAAGGCGCTCCTGGAAGCCCACAATGACACCCTTCTGACCATCCAGGAGAAGTACGACGCCAAGACCCTGGCGGAGCATGAAAAGACCCGGCACGAAGCCGATAACCTGGCTGGGAAAGAGCGCGTTCGCGAAGCCGAGGATCTGATTAAAGCAGTAAAAGATAAGCTGAAGCTTCAGGAAGAATACGCTAAGGTAGTGTCAATAAATAACATTTACAGTTTATTTTGATTATTGTAAATTTTGGGCGTG